>CAZOXD010000184.1:0-10316 GCA_964583525.1 uncultured Pseudomonadota bacterium | reverse complement strand
CGCACCACAAATACGAGGAAGGGCCAGAGCGGAACGCCGATCCGGGCCTCGAATTCCACGATGCCCCCGGCCCCTGTGAGCGCGGGCAGTGTCGTGACGGGGCGGCACCCCATGCTAACGCTCGGAAAGCGCCAGACGATACTTTCCACCAGGTTCCCCATCACCCGTGCGATGGGATGGAGCGGCTCCACCGAATGCGCCACGGCCAGGAGTCCGCCATTTTTTACGACCCGGTACAATTCCAGCGCTCCCACGGCCGGGTCGTAGAGCGGGCAGAGGCTGTAGGTGGAGAGAACCGCATCGAAGCTTTCGTCCGGGAAAGGGAGGTGCAGGATATCTCCGGAGCGGAACTCCATCCGCCCGGCCAAGCCCGCCCCTTCGGCGTTGGCTTGGGCGATCTCCAGCATCCCCTCGCTGAGATCGAAGACCGTCACGCGACCCGCGCCGCCCGCGGCATGGGCCGCCAGGATGGCGGATCGTCCGGTTCCCCCGCCCGCATCCAGCACATGATCCCCCGCCTGCACCCCATGCCGTACCACCAATTCACGCCCCTTCTCGTCGGAACGCTGGGTCAACAGGGTGTGTCGCAGGTCGTACCGTTTGGCGGCGCGGTTGTAGATCGACTTCAGCAGCGCTGGTTCCAATGCCTGCCGCATAGGTTCCCCTCATCCAATGCACAATGACCGGGGCGGGACGCTCCGGGCCTTCAAACCGGTATTGTAACATAGGTAGTATGGGGGATTGGCCCAGCCTGAATACAACCCGTTGCGCGTTTATGAAGAAACAAAAACGCTCCTGGATACGCCCTTCCCCCAACCCCCTCCCTCCCCATACCTTCGCCCGAGGTCAGGGATTCGATCCTGCTGACTGCCATAGCATTAGAATATCATAGCATTGGAAAATCCAACGCCCGCTTCGGCAGGCTGCCGGTCCGGGCATTGGACGAATCCGGCCCTCATCGGAACGATCCACCTCCATCAGGTGGTTCTTCCTCGAGTGCGAGCCTGACGGAAGGTGATGGTAGAAACCCTCCGGCAGGCTCCTTCGTAGTCAATCGCATTCCGCGGCATTCCACCCTCGCCACGGTTTATCCAGCAGGCAGCTTATTTGGCGGGCAGCGTCTGCGAATATGCCAACACGTCCACCTGGGTTTGCACCGGAAATGCGATCATGGCAGGCATTTCCTCGTCGGGTTGGCCCACCCGGATTTTGTGCAGCGTTTCCCAGGGATTTTTCTGGGCGACCGTCCCCAGGTATTCGGGTTTCTTTTCATCTTTAAAATTGATCTCCTTGCCATCCATGCCATGGCACTTGGAGCAGACCGTTTTGTAGATCCGCTCGCCCTTCCTCTTGTTGCCCTTGGCTTTTTTGGAAGAGCGGTCGATATAACGGTCCATGTTCAACTGGCCCTTGGTCACGAATACGGCGATATCTTCCATGTCCGCGCCGGACAGGTAATCGCCGAGCATGTGGTCCTTGCCTTTCAGGCTGGAGATCACCGAGCCCGTCGAACCTCCGGCCGATCCGCGGATGCCGGGGATGCCGCTGAAGTGGCTGCCCTTGGCATAGGCGCCATCCTTTCCCATGTAATCCCAACCGTGGCATTCCTTGCAGCGCCAGGTGCCCTTGCCCTTGCGCTTCCCTTGCGAGGAAGCATAGGAGGGATGAGTCTCACTGGGTGGATCCATCTTGATTTCGCCGTACCATTTATCGTACAGCAGCCCTCCCCGGGCGATTTGGGCCAACTGATCCCCGGATGCCGAATCCAACGTATCCGCCGACACGGCGGATGGAATCGCCAGCATTCCCAGGAATGACACCACCACCAGGGCCGCGAACAATGAGAGCACGGCTGCGATTTGATGCGATTTCATGAATATTCTCCTCTCTTGGTTTCCGTTTTCCGAATTGGCGGGGCGTTGGGCTTGGGCTCCCGACACGGAACAATCCAATTCGGGGTTCTCCCCCGGATGAGCGCTCATTTTTTGCCTTTGACGAATCGCAATTCGATCACGGGCGAAGTGACATGCCGCTCCCCACCCGCATTGTTGTGAATGGATATTCCGAAAAGATAGGACCGGGACATATCGTCGAATTGCACGTCGTCGTCATGTCCGTTTTTCAGGGCCCTCGATATTTCCAGCGTCCATTTCTTCTTTTTCCAGACTCCCTTGGCGGAAACATCGCCCCGGCTCCCTTTGGGCCGCTCCAGCACCTCCCTGGGCACCATCATTCCGGAACGGAATTCAGTCGAGCCGGTCACTTTCTTGCTTTTCTTTTTCAGGAGCACCGGGCCGCCCTTGCCCTTGGCGAAGGTGTAGAGGGGTCGTTTCTTCTGCTTGTCCCAGTTGGCGGAATAGCTGCCTCCGGATTCTTTATCGGCCCTGCGGCCGGTGGCTTCGTCATGGGAGGTATCCACCTTGTCGATCACATACTGGTCGTCGGCATAGCCCACCGGATTGGTGCGTTGGGACTTCCAGTGCCAAAGATCACCGCGTTCCGCCGGAGAATTGGTGTACATGAAGGCATCGTCCTCGTCGTTTTTATGGCAGAGCACCTTGCACCCTTTCTCCCCGAACTTCTTGATGCTGCCGGCGATGTCCCAGAGCACGTTGAAACGGTCCTCGTTGCCCCGCTTCTTTTTCCACTTCCCTCCCTTGAACAGGTACACCCGGTTCATGCTCATGTCGGGATCGGGCCACTGGAACAGGAAATACAATTTGTCGCCGGTATAGGCGGCCTTGACGTTGACGGAGAACTCTCCCGGAATGTTGATCTTGGTGCGCTTGATCTTGCTCCAGGCCTTGTCGGACTTCCCGTCAATTTTGGGGGCCTTGGTGATTTTGATCGCATTCAGCCGCACGGTTTTGCCCCACCCAGCTCCCGCGCCGAATACGATCAGGGCAACCAGGGCAATCAGGATTGCCGCCGTTTTGCAAACCGCTTCGATGTTTTTCATTTTCACCCTATCTGGTTTGTGACCGGGGAATTCCCGGATCTTCCTGGTGATCTTCCCGGTGGTTCACGGTTCCTCATCCAACGAGATGATGTATTCGATCAGGTCCCGTATTTCCTCGCTTTTCAGCAGGGGCCAGCGGATATCCTCTTTAATCATGCGCTTTTCGATGGCCGGCGCATGGTTCCACATTTCGGCGAGAATATTGAACGGATCGGTCAATCCGGCATCCGCAAGATTGGGGCCGATGGTCTTTTCTCCAGGGATTTTCGGAATGTGGCACCGGGAACATTTTTTTCCGGTGAAAACTGATTTCCCGGCCGTCCTCGATCCCGGGAAGTCGTTGAACTCCAGAAAATAGAGGTAGGCCGTCAGGTCGGACATTTCCTCCGGCGTGAATACCGGGAACTCGATCCCCTCCTTTTTCATGCGGGGCCACATCTTCGATCCGTGGTTCCACATGTGGCCAAGGATGCGCGACAGGCTCCCTTTCAGCCCCCGCGTGGCCAGATCCGGAGCGATCTTCCCCCCTTCCCCCCGGATGGAATGGCACTGGCTGCACCTTTTTTCCTCAAACAGATCGCGGCCACTGACCGGATTCGGCACGGGCAATCGCTTCCGCTCCACCCGGTCATGCAGTCCCTTGCTGCGGATGAACGCCAGGATGTCCATCACGTCGCGCTCCCTGAAGGCGGGGCGGGGCACCTTCTCCTTGGTCATGGTGCGGAGCATTTCCGGGCCGCTGTTCCACAAGGCCGCAGTGATGTAGGGGGCCCCGAAAGAGGCTTGAAAGGGGTCCAGCTTCGGACCGATATTCCCCCCCTTGCCCCCGACGGAATGGCAGCGGATGCAATTCTTCTCGTGGAACAACCGTTCCCCGATTTCCGGACTGGAAACCTTGTCGAAGTAGTTGAGGAAATAAAGAAAGGAAATCAGTTTTCTGGATTCTTCCTCGCTCACCTTGGGCCATTCCAGCCGCTTTTCCTGGAAGGATTCCCTCATGCGCGGGAAGTGATTCCACAGGTTGGAAGCAATGTCCGCGAAGCCGCCCAGCCAGATTTCCCCGAGATCGGGACCGGTGCGCCCCCCGATGCCCTGGATCGAATGGCACTTCACGCAGAGCTTTTCCACGAATAACGCCCTGCCTTCCAGGGGATTCTCCGGGAGGAACCCCTCTTCCTCCTGGCCCCGGGCCGAGGTGGGGCCCATCCATACCAGGAGCAGGGTCAGGACGATGGGGAGGACGGGAATGACGGTAATGACGGGAATTACCATGCGCTGTAGTCGGAAGTTCATGGCGCTTCCTTTCCTTCATGGCTGTCTTCACGCCCTTTTTGCAGCCCCCAGAACACATAGTTGAAGATGGTCAACAGAAAGAGGAATACCGGCACGGCCACCAGGGCGATCCCGATGGAGGCCGAAAAGACGTCCTGGAGCACCCAGGAGACGTAGATCAGCCGGGCCACCCACAGGATGATCGTCCCCGCGAACATCGAGAATCCGAACAACAGGCCCAACTGCGCCCGATGAATCCAGGGGCTTTCGGGTTCCCGCGCCGGGATTTGTCCGCTCATCGCTTTTCTCCAGCCAATGAAGAGGCGCCACCGGAGGGGAGCCTGCCCAGTCCCGGGGTATAGCGGCGAAGGCGTTCTTCCACGATTTCCACGGTTTTTTCCCGGCCCTCGCGCACTTCCTCGATGGATACGACCGGAAACAGCTTGCTGAACAGCACGTAGAGCAGCGCAAACAGCGCGATGCACCCCACCATGATGCCCACCTCGATGATGCTGGGCAGATAGCTGCCCTGGGGATATTGATGCAGGCGGGGGTTGGCGAGGGTCGGAATGATGATAATGAACCGTTCCAGCCACATTCCGATTACGATCGCGATGGAGGCGATCACCGTCCCGGCGATGGTGCGGGTGCGGTTGAAGGCCAGAATCGGCAACGGTATAAGGAAATTGAGGACCACCATCGCCCAGAAATACGGCGCGTACTTTCCGCCGAATTTGGCGTAGAACACCCTCATTTCGTCCGGCTCGTTGCCGTAATACGTGGTCAGGTATTCCGCAAAGGTGAAGTATCCCCACAGCAGCACCATCACCAGCATCAACAGGCCCAGATAACTGAAGTGGATCGGTTGCAGGTAGTCTTCCAGGTGCATCGCCTTGCGCAGAATGGCCATTACCAGCAGCAGCATCGCGGTTCCCGAAAAGATGGCCCCCACCACGAAGTAGGGCCCGAAGATGGTGCTGTGCCACATGGGCTGGACGGTCATGGAGAACACGAAAGAAACCACGGTGTGCACCGATACCGCGACCGGCACCACCAGCACCGCCATCATGGCGATGGCCCGGTTCAAGACCCGGTACTGGGCTTCCGTGCCCTCCCAGCCCAGGGCCAGCACCTGGTAGAGCGCCTTGCGCCAGCCTCCCGCGCAACGATCCCGCAGGAGGGCGATGTCGGGGATCATCGGAATGAACAGGTAAACCGTGCTCGCGGTCAGGTAGGCGGTGATGCTGGTGGCGTCCCACAACAGGGGCGACTGGTACCGGCCGTGGAAGAATAAATTGGGAATGCGGTCCGGCCGGCCCAGATCGATCAGGATATTCATGCCCCCAATCCCCAGCACCATAACGGTGATCACCTCGGCCACCCGGGTGATCGGCCGGCGCCATTCGGCCTGGGAAAGCCGCAAAATGGCCGAAATCAAAGTCCCCGCGTGGCTGATGCCGATAAAGAAGACAAAATTCACGATGTAGAAACCCCAGGAGACGGGAAAATTCATCCCCGTAACGCCCAGCCCGCTGGTGTACTGGATGAGGTAGCTGACGATCCCCCAGATCACAAACGCACCCAGCACCGCCACCGTGATGTAAAATCCTTTGCCTGTTTCAAATATGGGCGCGAGCAGCACCGCATCGTCTTCGGTTCGCCAATCGATCTTTGCCATGGTGTTATTGCTCTTCCAGGTAAATGACTTTGGGTTTGGTGCCCAATTCCTCCAGCAGCCGAAACGCCCGCGGGCTTTCGGCCAAATTCGCCACTGTGCTTTCCGGGTCGTTCAGATCGCCGAAGTACATCGCCCGCGCGGGGCAAATTTCCACGCAGGCCGGCACGTAGTCTTCCGAACGGAGTTCACGGTTTTCCACCGCGGCCTTGTCCCTGGCCTTGATCAGGCGGTGGTGACAGAAGACGCATTTCTCCACCACGCCCCTGGGGCGGATGGAAACGTCCGGATTGGCCGCGCGCCTCAAGCCCTCGGGCATCCGGGCGTGGTAGTCGAACCAGTTGAAGTACTTGACCGTGTAGGGACACCCCGCCACGCAAAACCGGCAGCCGATGCAGCGGGCATAAACCTGGGCGACGATTCCCTCCGGGTTGAGGTAGGTCGCATGAACCGGGCACACCCGGGTGCAGGGAGGGTTGTCGCACTGCATGCAGGGCCGGGGAATAAACCGCATTTTCACCGAGGGGAAGTGGCCTTCGGTTTCGCGGACGATTTTCATCCACGAGATATCCCGCCGGCGCCGGAATTCACCCTCTTCGATGAACGGCACGTTGTTTTCCTCCTGGCAGGCGACTACGCAAGCCTGGCAGGCCGTGCATTTGTCAAGATCGATGACCATGCCCCAGCGTGGCATGAATTCCTCCTAATCAGGCTTTCATCAGGCGGACCCGGGTTTCACCCCAAACGGGAAGTCCCCGCATCGGATCCGTATGTTTTCCGACGAGATCGTTCGGATTGGCTCCGCGGTTTTCCGCCCAGCGTCCGTAGGCCCTGTGCCCCTGTCCCAGGGGCATGTTGACGACTCCCGGGAGCAGCCCCGGGTACAGCTTGGCCCGCACCCGCAGCCTTCCCGCCCGCGATTCCAGCCACACCCAATCCCCTTCGGCGATGCCGTTCCGGGCGGCCCATTCCGAGTTGATCTCCACCCACCCCTCCCAGCCCGCATCCACGTGCACGGCGGGTTGTTGCTGGAGCCAGGGTTGGTTGGCGCCCCGGCCCCCGGGCTGGGACATCAACTTCATGGTGTTGAGCACCAGGGGATAGGGCTCCTCCTCCGCAGGACTTTCCCTTCCTTCCGGATAGTGGGGCAGGAACCGGTAGTCTCCTTTTGCCCGCAGACCGGTGAAGTCCGCGAACCGGTCCAGGGCGGCTTCGCAATTGGCACCGGCTCCCGCCGGTTTGGCTCCCTCTTCCGCCGGTTTGGCGGTGCCCGCTCCCGCCAGCTTTCCGGCCATCTTTTCGGCCATAGCGGTCATTTCCGTGCGCAGAAGTTGCGAATAGAATTCGAACCGGTGGGAGGGCGTGGCGAAGAGTTGCCGGGGCCCGATGTACGTATCGTTGGGGTCCCACCAAGCTCCCTTGGAGATCAGTTCCTCCCAGAAATCGTCATAGTCGTCGAATTGTTCCCGCCAATACCCCTGCCGCGCCAGGATTTCCTCGAAGCCCTCGTCCAGAGGCCGCATGACGATATGCCCACGCCCCGCCTCGAACAATCCCCGCGCCTGCTCATAGAGCAAATCCTGATAGCTCTCCCAGGGCAGGGCGATTTCCAGGCCCTCCCCCAACCCCTGGGCGATGTTTAGCAGAACATCCTCCGTCTGGCGGGTGTCGTGCAGGGGCGGCAGCACCGGCCTCCCCACGCTGAACAGGCTGATCCCGGCCAGATGGTTGATCTGATCCTGGTGCCAGCCTTCCAGGAAGGTATGATCGGGCAGGACCAGGTCGGCCCATTGGGTGGTTTCGTCCATGAAAGGCGAAAAGCTGGCGATGAACGGCACCTTGTCCAAAGCCGCCCGCCATTCCCCGCTGGCGGGAAGGGAATGGAGCGGGTTGGTGAAATAAACGAACAGCGCATTCAGCGGGTAGGGTTCCCCCCGCTCGATGGCCCCGGGCAGGCCGCTTACCTCGTTTTCTCCGGATAGCAACGCAGGATTGGCGGGGTCTCCCAGCCTTGGCTGAGCCAGGGATTCCGAGGATATCGGGTTGTGCTCCAGTTTCTCGAACGGTGTCAGGGGGAGTATTCCCTGGCGCACGATCCCGCCCTCCTTTCCAATATTCCCCACCAGCGCGTTCAGGCTGTGGATGGCCATCCGGGTATAAAGGTCGTGGGCATGGAAGGGAGGGCCGTGCTCTCCAAGGGCGATGGCGGGTTTGGTGGTGGCGAAGCCCCGCGCCACTTCGAACAGGTTTTTCACCGGGATTCCGGTCAGCCCGGCGACTTTTTCCGGGCGGTACTCCTCCAGCACCATCCTCTGGTATCCGATATGTTCCGTCCCGTCCCGCTCCTTCCAGTCCTCGAAGCCGAAGGTGTGCTCGCGGACGAATTCGCGGTCGTAGAGGCCCTCCTGGATGATGATCGAAGCCAGTCCCAGGGCCAGCGCCCCGTCCGTTCCGGGCCGGATGGGAAGCCAGCGGTCCGCCTTGGCCGCCGTCACCGAAAGCCGCGGGTCCGCCACCACCAGCACGGCCCGTTCCCCTTCCGGGCGCTGGCGCATCATGCCGTAGGCCATTTGCTGGTGAACGGTGGATTGCCAGCTTTCCAGCAGGTTGCAGCCGAAGGTCAGCAGATAGCGGGTGTGGGCGAGGTCGTAACTGATCGGCTGCTTAAGACCCTGCATGAACCGGACGCTGGCCGGCGCCCTTTCCGGCGCCATGCAGCGGGTGCGGAGGTAATTGGGCGTGCCATAGGCTTTGCAGAAGCGGGCGAAGAGCGAGTCGGTCAAGCCCCGGTATTGCCCGCCGAGAAAGGCCACCGTGTGCGCCTGGCGGTTGGCGCGCAACTTTGCCAATGGCTCCACGGTCAGCCGGATCGCTTCTTCCCAGCCGATGGCTTTCCAGCTTCCTTCGCCCCGTTTTCCTACGCGCAGCAAGGGAGTTTTTATGCGGTCCGGATCGTAGAGCGCCTGTCCGGCAGCCAGGCCTTTCATGCACAGCCCGCCCCGGTTGACCGGATGGAGGGGATTGCCGGTGAGCCGCACCAGCCGGCCGTCCACCACGCGGGCCAGCATTCCACAACCCCCTAGGCATTGTTTGCAGATGGAAACCCGGAACTGCTCCTCGTAATTGCTCCATTCCTCCAGGATGTCGGCCGAATTCGGGATCGCCTGCCCCAGCGCCCACTCGGCGGCAGCACCGGCGGCCGCTCCAGCAGCAAGGCCGCCTGCGGAGGTTAAAAATATCCGGCGGGTCAGTTTCATGAGTTCCCTTGCAGCCGGGTTCGGGATGCGATGCCTGCCCTTATAAATGGCAGGCGATACAATCGACGGTCACGGGCCGTGCTTCCTGCAAATGTTTCAGGATGATTTCCTCCTCCGCCGGCGGGACGGTAATCCCGGTGATCCCGGTGGACCCGGTGGACACAGTAGATTCCGCGGGCTGCGCTGCCTGTTGCGCCGACTGCTGCTCCGTAGCCGCATCCGATGGGGGATTGAGGAGCAGGTTCAATCCGGCGAGAAAATCGCCCCTGGAGGAAAATCGCTTGTTGCGCAGGGAAATCAGGGCTTCCAGCGTGTCCTGGCCCACCTCCAGCTCCTCGATGGCCTTGATGGCCTCACGGTTCAGGTACACCTTTTCGGAGCGGTGGCAGTCCTGGCAGAAATTCATATCGATGGAAACCAATGGCTCGTCCGGGGGGGCGGTCGTCTGAGCGATCGCACCGTGGCAAATCCTACATTCCACCTTCCCCACCACGATGTGCCGCTGGTGCGAAAACCGGACGTGGGAGGGCAGGCGGGCGAGACGATTCCAGCGCAACGGCTGCCGGTTTTCCGCCAACCTGCGCAGGATATTCTCCTCCTCCTTTTCGGTCACCGGATTGGTATGGCATTCCATGCAGAGGAACAGATCGGGACGCCCGGCAACCTGCCGGGTTTCGTAAAACCTGTGGCAGGTTTTGCACGGCTCTTTCTTGACGTGAACCTGATGATTGAATCGGATGGGTTGATTCGTTTCGGTTTGCCCGATATCCAGACCGGCAAATAGATATACCAGCAATAGCCCGGCCCCTCCCAGCAGGGCGAACCATCTTCCCTTTCCGGTGCGAAACGGCTTGGAGCCCCATTTTCCCTTCCCGCCCATTGAATCTCCACTCGTTTCCCCGCCCAGCTCCTTTTTAAACGGAAGGATTCCTTCTCAACGATTCCTTTTCATTCGGCGAAATGCTCTTGTCATGAAGAGCCCATTTCATGAAGAAATCATTCAATCCTCAATGGTTTAATTTTATAGCGATGACCAAGGGGAAACATTGACGCAAATCAAAAATATCCAGGTTGGCCGTAAAAAAAAGCTGATGGACATCAATGGGAGGGCAAGTTGGTCGTAATAAAAGCTGATGGACATCAATGGGAGGGG
>CAZOXD010000183.1:4114-10357 GCA_964583525.1 uncultured Pseudomonadota bacterium | reverse complement strand
CAGTTTTTGCCTTTAATCACACCCCATTTTGAGCCCGTAATTTATCCGCTGGCGAGTGTCAATCGCGGGAAATCTTCACGCCGGTGCGTTTTTCGACAATCCGGGTCACCGCCGAGGCGTCCTCCTCCCCGTGCCCGGCGGCCATGGCCTCGTCCAATAGTGCCCGGGCATGGTCGTGAATGGGCATGGGCACCTCCTTGTCCGCGAAGAAATCCCGGGCCAGCCGGGAATCCTTGTGCGCCAGCTTGAGCTTGAAGCGCGGGGTATAGTCACCCTCCAGTATGGTGGGCACCTTGCGATCGAAATAGTTGCCGAAGGCCATTCCGCCTCCGTTGCGCACCACCTCGTAGAAGGTCTGGATGTCCACGCCGGAGGATGCGCAGAGGGCCAGCGCCTCGGCCACGGCCGCGTAGTTCACCGCGCCCAGGGCATTGTGCATGAGCTTGATCTTGTTGGCCGTCTCGGCGGAGCCCACATGGATGTGCAGGCGGCCGCAGAGATCGAGCAGGGGGGCCAGCGTTTCCAGATGGGCGGCATCCCCCCCCAGAATATAAAACACGTCTCCCGATTCGGCCTGGGCCTTGGAGCCCAGCATGGGACCGGTGTAGTGCGCCGCACCCTTGGCGGCCAGTTCCGGCGCCAGACCCGCGGTGAATTCCGGACTGACGGTGGAGAGATCGCAGGTGATCAGCCCCTCCCGCGCCCCCTGGAGAATTCCCTCCTCCCCCCGATACACCGCGTCCACCGCCGGGTCGTCCGGGAGGCAGGTGAAGACGACGGCGCAGCGGCCGGCCACTTCCCGGGGGGATTGCGCCGCTTCCACGCCTTCGGTGCGGGCGGCTTCCTCCATGGCCTCGGGCCGGTTGTCGTACACCAGCACCTGCTTGCCTCCCCGGGCCAGATTGAGGGCCTGGCCCATCCCCATGGTGCCCAGGCCGATAAAACCGATTTTACTGCCTTCGCTCATGTGTTGTTACCCACAATGATGGTTGGGGAGGGAGGTTACCCTATGTTATGCCGGAATACTCACCGAAACAAATCCATCTCCGGCGCCCGGATCAGCGCCTTGCCGCCGCCCTCCCCGGGGGTGAACCGGTACCCGCGGATCACCGCGGCGGGAATGCGGCTGGTCTTGCCGCAGACCAGGTCCGCGGCGCTGGCCAACTCGTCGGCGATGGCGATGACGGTGGCGTGAAGTGTGCGTCCGTCCACGTCGGGCGATTCGCGCAGGTCCAGCAAAGGCTCCAGGCCCGCCACTCCCAGCGCCACCTGGGTTAGCCCCACCCGCCAGGGCCGGCCGAAGGTGTCGGAGACGATCACAGCTAATTTTACCGGGCTGTCTGCCGGGCCATCAGCCGGGCTCCCGGCCGGCCCCGTGCCCTGGGAGAGCCGCTGTTTCAGGGCCTTGGCGGAACCATCGGGATCCTTGGGGAGGAGAATCGCCCACTCCCCCCCGCCGGTGTTGGAAAGGTCCACGCCGGAATTTGCGCAGACGAACCCGTGATGGGTTTCCGTGATCAACACGCCGCGCTCCATGCGCACGGTGCGCCGGCTTTCCCGCAACACCAGCTCGATCAGCCGCGCATCCTTGCCCCACCGGCGGGCCCACTGGGTGGCGAAGGGTCCGGGTTCGATGGTGGTCAGGTCGGCCCTGGCCCCCTCTGCCTTGGACACCACCTTTTGCGCCACCACCACCACATCGCCGTCGGCCAGGGTGAAATTATCACTGGCCAGCGCCTCTGCAATCAGTCCGCCCAGATCGTCCCCCGGCTGGATTTCCGGAAGTCCGGGGATGGGGTGGATGGAAATGGTAAGGTTTTTGGCCACGGTTTTCTATCCTGGATTCACGTAAATATTCACTTCAGCCGGCGGCAAGTCGGCGGCAAGCCGGCGGGACACATTGGTTGCCGGACCGGAATCCGGTCCGTATACTGGCCTTTCAGGGCCGTTCCCGGAACCTGGGTCCATGGAAGGATGGTGTTCGTCCGGGGCTTTGATAACCAATATCCAATTAATCCGCATGGCGCTTATTGGGCGTCATCTGCATTCCTAAATGGGTGGAAATCTTATGGCAAGCGAGAATGTGGTCGATTTGACGGACGATACCTTCGAGAATGGAATCAGCGAAGGATTGACACTGGTGGATTTCTGGGCGGAGTGGTGCATGCCCTGCAAGGCCCTGTCCCCGGCCATCGAGAGAATGGCGGACGAATTCGATAACCAGTTGAGGGTGGCCAAAGTGGATGTGGATGCCAATCCGGGAATTCCCGGGAAATTCGGCATTACCGGAATTCCCACCGTGATTCTCTTCAAGGACGGAGCGAAGGTGGACATGTTCGTAGGGAACAGCCCGGAAAAAATCAGGGAGATGGTGGCTCGGGCCATGTAGATTCGATACCCTCCGGCCGGAACAAGTGGAGCCAAAGCTGGATCGAATCGTCACAGCTTCCTCCGGCTCCGCAGCGATATTTTCCGGATATTTTCCGGGCATTTCCCGTTCCTCCCAGTTTTCCCCATGGAGAAATCCAGTCCCCGCAAGGCGCGTGCCGGCCGATGAACCGCCCTGAAAAGAACGTGGCAAAAGACGGCGATTCCGGCGGCGGAACATCCGCGCCTTTGCACTCCCGGGATGCCACGGAGAATCTTGCCCTTCTCATCGCTTATGATGGCAGCCATTTCCAGGGCTGGCAGATTCAGCCCCAGTCCGCAAGCGTGCAGAAAGAATTGGAAAACGCGCTGTTGCTCATCACTCGCCAGAAGATAAAAGTGTACGGTTCGGGGCGCACCGACGCAGGGGCGCATGCCCACAACCAAGTGGCCAACGTCCATGTGCCCAAGGGGCAGGACCTCTACAAGCTTCGCAAGAGCATCAACGCAATCGCCGGCCCCTGGATTTCCGTGAAAGCCATCGTTCCCGTCGCCTCCGATTTCCATGCCCGCCACAAGGCCACCGGCAAATGGTACCGGTACCGCATTTTCAATCACCCGTTTCCGCCGGCTTTTGGCCGGGACCGGGTGTGGTGGGTCCGCCACCCCCTGGACCTGGCTGCCATGCGGGAGGCCGCCCGGCATCTGCTGGGCACCCATGATTTCAGCGCCTTCCGCTCCAGCAAATGCGCTGCGGCCAGCCCCAGGCGGACGATTGCCCGGGCGGATATCTCCCTGGGAGATGAGCCGGAACCAGTGATCCGGATTGACCTGGAGGGCAGCGGATTCCTGCAGCACATGGCCAGGATCATCGTGGGAACATTGCTGGGCGTGGGACTGGGTAAAGTTCCCCCGCACAAAATGAAGGACATCGTGGAAAGCCGGGACCGGGAACAAGCGCTCTCCACCGCGCCCGCGGGGGGATTGCATCTGATGGGGGTGGAGTACGATCTGGAAGCCTACCCGGAGTTGAGCGAATTCTACCCGGGCACATAGAGCGGTTGGTGCAGGTCCCCTCCGGTTCCCATGCGCATTCCGATTTTTCCTGAATCGTGCAAAGGTAGGAACTCCGCGGGAACTCTGCGGGAACTCTGCGGGAGCGGAGGGTTATGGATTCCGGAATCACCGATCCGTCCTAAGTTCCGCCATCAAGCACCAGCGGAATGCAACGAATTCCATCTTCCGCGGCCCGGGAAGGAGTGGAGAGACTCGAGACATGGATGACCGATTGATCCGGGGCTTCCTCCCTGTTTCCAATATCCGATTCGCCATTTGCCAGACCGCCTCCCTCTGCTCCGAAGCCGTGAGGCGGCACCAGGCGGACTGGATGGCGGCATGGCTGTTGAGCGAGGCATTGACGGCCTCCAGCCTGCTCAGCGTAAATCTCAAGCAGACCGAGAAGTACACCCTGCGCTGGATGTACCCGGGGCCGGTGGGCACCATTCTCACCGACACCAACGAGCGGGGAGAGGTGCGCGGCTTCCCCCACAGGCTGCGGCTGCTGGGAGAAGTCAGCACCCTGGACGAGGCGCTGGGGGGGGAAGGCCGCCTTTCGGCCATCACCAGCGTCCCCAACAAGGTGACGCACACGGGGATCACGGCCGGGGTTTTCTGCAATATTCCCCGCGACATGGCGCATCTGCTCTCTCTTTCCTTCCAGGTGGAATCGGCCATGACCGTGGGCCTTGTTCTGCCTTCCACGGAACCGGCCCGGGTGGATTCCGCGATCGGCGTGCTGTTGCAACCCCTTCCCGGCGGGAATATGAAAACCTTCGAAACCCTGCGGGAAGTTGTGGATTCCCCGGATTTCCGCAAATGGCTGGAAGAGGGACCCCACGGGCTGGAGAAGGTATTGCACCGGGTTACCCCGCGGGGGGAGGTCTTCCGCCTGCTGGGAGAACTCGCCCCCCGCTTTCATTGCGAATGTTCCCGGGAAAAGGTGCAGTCCGTGCTGCGGATGTTCGAACCGGCTGAAATCCAGGACATGATCGAGCAGGAAGGCCGGGCGGATGTGAACTGCCATTTCTGCGCGGAGTTGTACACCTTCTCGCGCACGGATCTGGAATCCATGCTCGGTCAATATCAATCCGGGCACGCCTGATCGGGGGGGTGGGGAGACCATGGGTTCCACGATTCCGGCCTCCGGCCGATTCCGCCGGGCAATCGCCTCTTCATCCATATTCCTGGCGGCAAGCCTGGCGTTTTTCCTTCTCCCGATCCGTGGGGGGGTATTCGCCTCGGAACTGCGCATCGATGCGCCCCGGTTTACCTTCGACCGGGAAGCGGGAAAGTATGCCTATGAGGACGGTCACCTGACCTGGGAAGACCTTTCGCTCTATGCCACCAGGGTGGAGTTGGACCAGAAGGCCAACCGGGTCAGCGCCACCGGGTTGATCCGGTTCGAAAAGGGCACCTATCTGGGAACGGCGGAGGAGATGGAGTTGGACAGTTCCACCGGCAGGCTGAGCCTCCGTCAGGTCAGCCTCTATGACGGGAAAAGCGGGCTCTACCTGACCGGGGGGGAGGTGATCTTTCACCCCGATGGACGAATGGAGGTGCGGGACTGCACCCTCACGACCTGTCCCGCGGATGTTGCGGGTGGATGGAGCCTGTCCACAAGCGAGCTCAATCTGCGTCCGGACGACTTCGCCGTGGCCTGGAATCCCGTCTTCCGGATCGGCCCCGTCCCGGTATTCTGGCTCCCTTTTGTGGCCTGGCCCACGGTCAAGGAAAGGCAGACCGGATTTCTGATACCGGAGATCACCCGGGAACAATCCTCCCTGCCGCGCCTGGATCTGGGATGGAGGCTGAAGGTGCCGGTGTTCGTCAATCTGGGCATCGATCAGGACCTGACCGTCATCCCGGAGTGGATCGAAAACCGGGGCGGCGCGCTGGGCCTGGAGTACAACTATGCCTTCATGGAAGGCATGCAGGGCCAGATCGCCCTCTTCGGATTGAAGGAGCAGCGGCCACGGGAATTCGCGGAGGAAAACACCGTATCCTTTCCCGCAAGCGCAGCGGACGATCCCTATCCCTCCCGATTCCTTTGGGATTGGGTCCACAATCAGGGATGGGGGGAATCGGCCCGCTTTATCTTTGGCCTCCATCATTCCAGTGACGGGCAGGTGCGCAGGGAATACCAGGGCGTCACCGAATCCCGCCCCTATCGCACCTACCAGCTTTCCCTCACCCATCAATCCGGTTGGAGCGGCGCCTCGCTCACCTCGGAACAGAATGCCGATTACAGCGAGGAATCCCTCTTTGCCGACGAGTTGGCGGAATCCGATCTCGAGGACCGCCCTCAAGTGAAGGCGCGCTTTTCCGCGCGGCTGGGGGCTCGCCCGTTCGAAGCGGTTCCGTTGGGTCTCGACCTCCCCCTGGCGGCCACTCGCTTCAACATCGGGAAAGGAATCAGCGGGGAGGTCTATTCAGCCAGCCCGTCCCTGGTGCTGCCGATTTCCCTGGGAGGCGCGTTCGAGCTGCGCGGCCGGTACACCCAACACGTGGTGTCCTATACCGGCCTGACCGATTCCAGCGGCGGAGAACAGGAGGACCGCTCCTTCCGCCAATGGGAGCGGGAGGTGGAGTTGCGCACCTCACTGGCGCGGGTCTACCGGGGAGAGGGCGACCGTTACCCGGCCATCAAGCACCGCATCACCCCCCGGCTGATCTTCTCCGAAACGGAAGACGCGGAGCAATATCCGGATATGGACGATCAGGTGCTGCCGGGCAGGGTGACCCGCAGCTTGATCACCTTGCGCCTGGACAATACCTGGCTGGCCCGCACCGCGCGGAGCAGTTTTGAGCAGGAAGGGG
>CAZOXD010000183.1:0-4014 GCA_964583525.1 uncultured Pseudomonadota bacterium | reverse complement strand
CCATTGCTCGTGGAGGGCAACTTGAACGGAGGGTGGTACAGCATCGATTTGGGGGTGAATTACCACCACCAGTTGAAACGCTCCACCCGTTCCTCGCTTGCAATAAACGGTACCCTTGGTTCCCATACGCTATTCAAGACAGCCTATGCCTTCAACGAATTCGCCTACCGCACTCCGGAAAACAGGTTGTATCCGGCCACCGAATCCCTGGGATTTCAGGGAGAAGTGGCCTTGGGCGACCAGGCTTCGATTGGATTCCAGGCGCGGGTGAACCTCAAGGACGACCCACCCCCCCTGGACCGGCGCATCGACAAAAGGCAGGTGTTTTTCGACTACCATCCCATCTGTTACACCGTGCGCATGACGTACAAGGAGGAAGTTGCTTCGACTCTGGAAAATGGTGTCCCAAATTATTATATCGACCGCAGCTTCACTCTCACCTTCGACCTTACCGGGCTGGTGGGCGGCAGGGATGCCGCCGTCGCCTCCGCGGGCGATACCGGGGAGTGGAGCGGGCGCCATGTTTCCGTCACGGCTGCCCCCGCCCATTGCCGCATTTGATTTTGGCTTCCACGGGCTTTTCGAATCACCGGCCTTTCGCATCACGGGCCGGGCGTGGAAGGGGTGGGGGGCCCTGACCACGGATGGACGTTGCGGTCATTGCCGAACCGCTACGTGAAATCCGGCTTCAGGTTTGATCCACCACCGCGCTGAATTCGATTTCCAGATCGTCCATTTCCTTGATCATCACCAGGAATTGCATCCCGATATCCTCGCCCTCGAATTCGCCCCGAACCAGATATTTGTTCTCGAAGAACATTTCGTCCGATACCACCAACTGGCAGTCGATGACCGTGGCTTCCACGGAAAAGGCCTTGCCCAGGGTAACCGTGATCACGTTGCCCGGCTGAAATTGAAAATCGGAGAAAAGCGAGATTCCGGTGACGGAAACGTCCACCACCTGAAACCGGGGCTCAACCTTGATCCAGACGTATCCGGTTTTCAGCTTGAAGCGTGGATTTTTTCTCCGCTCCATTCCGTCCGCCATGGGCACGATCTCCCCGGCAGTCCTTCCAGATTTCAGCAGGTTCTTATATTCCTCCTGCCATTCCAATACCGTCATAATCCCTCTACATTGCCAGGTTGTATCTGAAAAATGCGTTTGGCCGCCTCCTGCGAGACTCCCCGCGAGTGCTAAATGGAGGTACTTCGCGGGGCTTCTTAAGTAAGCAGTTAAATTCTGGCATATTTATCAATCCGTGTCACTGAAGAGAGCCCGGTAGGGCTCGTCTCGCCTGTACAGGGCTCGTCGAAGGGAAGTGCCCCTTTTGGGTTTTCAAACAGCGTCGAATGCGCTTTGTTGAAGCACCCCGGATCGAGCGCCGCCGTTGGAGATCCAAATTACTGTTGCACATTGCTCAACCCTATTGCATGGATCGATTTCATGAATCATCTTCTCCGCACCTGTAAATGCCACTGGGAAGGCTCGGAAAATCTGCACTGGGGGCACACCTTCGACCGCAGGGCTTTCGCCCCTCCGGGGACGGCCCCGCGCTTTGCCCCCGACGCGCCCGTATCGGCGAAGCATCTGCGGGTGGAACTGCACCTGGATGTCAGCCGGGAACGCGCCCATGGAACCACCACCCTGGAATGCGAAGTTCGCGCCAGCGAAATCCGCTCCGTGCGCTTCGATGCCGTGGGCCTGGAGATGGGCAAGGTACGGGTCAATGGAAAGTCCGCATCCTACGATTACGACGGGGAGCGGGTGCTGGTGAACCTGCCACGCCGATTCAAGCAGGGCCAGTCCTTCCGGGTGGCTCTGGAACACGCCGTGGAACGGCCCAATGCGGGGCTCTATTTCACCAACCCGGACCCGGCCTACCCGGAACGCTTCCAGACGGTGTGGAGCCAGGGGCAGGACGAGGATTCCCGCTATTACTTTCCCTGCCTGGATGCGCCCCGCTTCAAGCAGACCAGCGAAGCCCTGCTCTACGTGCCGGAGGGATATTTCGCCCTGTCCAATGGCGATCTGGTCGCCCACCGCCCCAGGGCCGCCCAGGGGGAGGATCTGTGGCATTACCGGCTGGAGCTGCCCTACTCCACCTACCTGTTTTCCATCGTGGCGGGGCGCTTCGCCAAACACAGCGAAAAAAGCGGGAAGTACGAAGTGCGCTGGTTCGTGCAGGAAGGACGGGAGAAGGAGGGCCGCAACGCCTTTGCGAAAACGGGGGATATCCTGCGTTTTTTCTCCGATTTCACCGGCGTGCCGTATCCCTACAGGCAATACACCCAGGTGGCGGTTCCGGACTTCATCTTCGGGGGGATGGAGAATTTCACCGTGACCACCCAGACCGATCTCACGCTCCACGACGACCGGGCGCACCTGGATTTTTCCTCGGACGATTTGGTGGCTCACGAGGCGGCCCACAGTTGGTTCGGCAATCTGGTCACGGCGCGCAACTGGTCCCATGCATGGCTGCACGAATCCTTCGCCACCTATCTGGAAGCGTTGTATACCCGCAAGCGGTTGGGCACCGACGAGTTCGACTATGAGATGCTGCGTGACGCGGAAGCCTATTTCCATGAAGAAGGGCAGTACCGGCGCCCGATCGTAACCGACCGGTACGAGGAGCCGATGGACCTCTTCGACGCCCACCTGTACCCGGGGGGGGGCGTGCGCCTGCGCAACCTGCATGCGCTGCTGGGCGACCGGCCCTTCCGGGGCGTGCTCAAGCGCTTCCTGGAAGCCCACAGCTACGGGGTCGCCGAGACGGTGGACCTCGCCCGATCCGTGGAGCAGGAAACGGGTGAAAACTACGATTGGTGGTTCGAGCAGTGGATCCTCTCCGCGGGATACCCCCGGCTGGAGATCCGGTTCGCCTGGGACAACAAGGAGAAACTGGCCAAGTTGACCGTGAAGCAGACCCAAACGGTCACCGAACCGGGTGTGGAGGGAAAATCAAACCGCTACTTCCGTCTCCCGGCAAAGGTGCGGTTTCAGGTGGGGTCCCGCAGCGAGGAATTTCCGCTCTCCATCGCAGGGCAGGAGCATCAATTCCTGTTCCGCTTGAGCGGCAAGCCGAAGATGGCTCTCTTCGACCCCGAATTCGAATGCCCTCCCCTGGGCCTGAAGTTCGAAAAACCCCAGGATCTGCTGCTCTATGAACTGGCCAACGCCCCCCGGGTGCTTTCGCGAATCCGGGCCGCCAACACGCTGGCGGAAAAACCTTCCTCCAGGATTGTGGCGGCCCTGGGACGGCAATTGAAGCGCGAGGGCTTCTGGGGCGTGCAGGTACGGATCGCCAGGGCCCTCGGGAAAATCGGGGGCGGGGCCGCGCGGGACGCCCTGCTGGGCGCCCTGGAAATCCCCCACCCCAAGGGCCGGCGGGAGGTCATCGCAACCCTGGGCCATTTCAAGGACGACGGGAAGGTGGCCTCCGCCCTGACGCGCAAGGCGAAACGCGGCGATGCCTCCTATTACGTGGAAGCGGAGACCTTCCGGGCCCTGGGCGAGTGCCGGACCCCGGGAGCGTTGGCCCTGCTGGAGGCGGCGCTGGAAAAGCCCTCCCACATGGAGGTGATCCGCTCCGGCGCCTTCGGCGGGATGGGGGCTCTCGGAGACGCGGAAGCCCTGCCCGCGCTGCTGGAGGGAATGCGCTATGGAGCGCCCGCCCTCAGCCGCGCCGCCGCCATCCGGGCCGCCGCGGAACTGGCCCGCCGCCATTCCCACCTGCGCAAAACCGTCCTCGATGCGTTGGAAAAAGCGGCGGAACACCGGGACAACCCCGCTGCGGCCTTCCGGGGGAAGTTGGCGGCCCTGCGCGGAATGGAGCGCCTCGGGGATGTGGACGCCCTGCCCGTGCTGCGGCGGGTGGCGGCCAACGAGGTGGATGGCCGGATCGTCCGCCTGGCCCGCCTCACCGCCCGGGAATTGCGGCAGGGCATCGACCGGCCCACCGAATTGCGGGTGCTGGGAGACGACCTGGAACGCATCGGCAAGGAAAACAAGGCCCT
>CAZOXD010000182.1:0-10423 GCA_964583525.1 uncultured Pseudomonadota bacterium | reverse complement strand
ATATTTCCTATAAAAATTCGCTTTCGAAGGGCAAAACCCCTTCTGATCGAGTCGATGGCATCATCATACCTCCCGGCGAAATAATATCCCCGGCCCAGATGTAACAGATATTCCGGTGAGAGGCGCGGATTGAGGCGCCGGGCGGATTCGAGCAGAGCGACCGCCTCTTCCCCCATCCCGGCAAAGGAATATACCGTACCCAGTTCCGCCTGGGCGCTCCAGTTGTTGGGTTCCAGGACCAGCGCTTGAGTAAAGTATTCGATGGCCTGGTCATGTTGTCCCCTGAAGAAGTAAATATTGCCCAGCAAAGCCAGGGGGCCGGCCATGGTTTCATCCAGTTCCCGGGCTCGCACGGCCAGATCCTCCGCCACTGACAGCGGATCTCCGAATCTACTACTCTGGTTCCTGGGATACCCCTCCGTGAGGTAGGTGCGGCCCAATCCGACGATGGCGGCAGTGAATTTGGGATCTATTTCCAGGGCTTTTTCCATCAATTCCCGTACCTCGGGATTCGGAATGTTTATATTCTTGTAATAGCTTTCGATTCCCTTGCGGTAGTATTCCCAGGCTGCCACGCTTTCCGTGCTGCCGCGTTGGATGCCCTCCGATTCCCCCAGGGTGAGGTGGACTTTCAGCACAGAGATGATTTTCCGGCTCAGTTCGTCCTGGAGGGCGAAGATGTCCCGTACTTGGCGGTCGTAGCGCTTGGACCACAAGTGGTGGCCGTTGGCGCCGTCGATCAGTTGCACCGTCACCCGCATTTGATTCCCGGCCTTGCGCACGCTGCCTTCCAGCACATGGCTCACGCCGAATTCCCGGGCCACTTCCCGCACCTTCACCGGCTGGTTCTTGTAGGTGAAGGTGGAGTTGCGGGCGATCACCCGCAGGCCCGAAAGCTGGGAGAGGTTGGTGATGATGTCTTCCACGAACCCGTCCACGAAGAATTCCTGCTCCGGGTCGCCGCTCAGGTTGTCGAAGGGCAGCACGGCGATGGAGGGAATTTCCTTCGTTGCCGTCCCGGCATCCCCGGGCAGCGGAGCATCCCCCCAATCCACAAACCGCCAGGCGGCGAACACCCCCACCAGCACCACCAGCAGCGCGGTTATGCCCAGGGCGGCCATGCGCCATTTCCCCTGTCCCCTCCCCGCCGTTCCCGCCGTTTTCCGGGCGGAGGCTTCCGGCGCCGGCAGCACCCGGTACACGGGCACGGGTTCGGCAATGTTCTTGACTTGCTTCTTGCCCAGAAATTCGTATTCCAGATCGAGCTTGTTGCGCACCTGGGCAAAGGCGCTGCCGGAGATGCAGAGCCCGCCGGCCTCGGCCAGGGATTCCACCCGCGCCGCGATGTTCACTCCGTCGCCATAAATCGCGCCATCCTGCGCCAACACATCGCCCAGGTTGATGCCGATGCGGAAATCCATCCGGCGGTCGTCGGGAAGCTCCGCGTTGCGCCGGGCAAGCTCCCGCTGGATCTCCATGGCAGAACGGACGGCTTCCACCACGCTGGGAAATTCGGCCAGAATGGAGTCCCCCGGGGCGTTGACCAGGCTCCCCCCGTAGCGGCTGATCTGATCGGAAAAAACCTTGCGGTAGGCAGTGAGGGTCTCGACGGTGGCTTCCTCATCCACCCCCATCAGGCGGGAATAACCCTGCACGTCCGCGCTGAGGATCGCGGACAACCTGCGCTCGCTCCCGGAGGATGCCATGGTATCGCCCCATTCCCTTCCGCCATGAGGATCACGGACTGTTCAGAGATCGAGTATAATGAATACAGGGGATGATTTCAGCAACAATTGTATTGATTGTATTGGAATCGGGAAATCGGTGGGATGCCATGTTATTCCTTCACGACCTCTCGGCACCGTAGCGCCGGAATCGGCGCACCCTTCCCTCGCGGCCCTTGTTCATGTCCCCGCGGGTTCCGGATTCCCGGATTTGCGCAGGCAACATGCCTTGTACTTCCTACCGCTGCCGCAGGGGCAGGGGTCATTGCGGCGCGGCGCGGTCCGTTCGGAGGACTCGGCCCGGGGCTGCCCCTCTTTTCCCGCAGCCGGGCGGGTGGCGCGCATGGCGCGAAAGAGCTGGCCGAACCTGGGGCGCACGTATCCGAAGAAGTGGCGGTACCCTTCGCAGAGGTAATTGAGGCCCGGCTCTCCCTCCGGAGTGTGCAGGAACCGGTCTTTCGGGCATCCTCCGTTGCACATGAACCGCACATCGCAGGCGCGGCAGAAGGCGGGGAGCGCATCCCGCTTGGCCCGGGCGAACTTCCTGAGCATGGGGGATTCCACCAGCGCCTTCATGCTTTTGCTGCGGATATTGCCCAGTTTGTAATCCTCCCGGACGAAGTGATCGCAGCAGTAGAGGTCGCCGTTGTGCTCCATGGCCAGGGAATCGCCGCAGGTTTCCTGGAACAGGCAAATGGTCGGTGGTTTGCCCCGTAAAATCAGAATGCATTCCTCGAATATCTGCACCCAGACCTTCCCGATGTCGTGCGGGAACCACTTGTCAAAAATAGCAGCAAGAAAGCGGCCGTAGGCCAGAGGCTCCACGGATTCCGGGGAGGCGCGTCCGTCCCCGAGCGAATTCACGATGGGGAGAAACTGGAGCGCGGTGACACCCTCTGTCCGGAAGAAATCATAAATCTGCAGGGGCTCCCTCACGTTGACGTCGTTCACGGTGCAGAGGACGCTGTGCGGAACGCCGTGCTCCTGCAGGAGATGCAGTCCCCGCATAACATTTTCGTGAGAGGGGCGCCCCCGTTTGTCCCGCCGGTATGCATCGTGCAGGTGCGCGGGCCCATCGATGCTGATCCCGATCGCGAAGCCGTTCTCCTTGAAGAAATTGCACCACTCCGTAGTGAGAAGGGTGCCGTTGGTCTGGGGAATGTTCAGACATTCCCAGCCCTGGGGCAGGAATTCTTTCTGGTATGCGACAGCTTTCCTGAAGAAATCCAGCCCGAGAAGCATCGGTTCCCCGCCATGCCAGGGGAAAATGACGGTGGGCCCAGGGTGGGAACGGATGTACCGTTTGACGAATTCTTCCAGGAACCCGTCGTTCATGCGAAAAACTTCGTCCTTCGGAAAGAGCGCCGTTTTTTCCAGGTAATAACAGTACGTGCAATCCAGGTTGCAGAGGGGCCCGATGGCCTTGACCATGACGTGGTAAGGATATTTCACCCGAAATTGCTTCGAACCGGCGGCTGCGGGCATGGGTCCTCTGTACGGGTTCAATGCGGGCCTGGCTCATTTCCTTTCAAAGGACCGGGGGGTTCCCGCAATGGTGCTGCGCCCGGGAGCGCCTTTCCAGCCCGAAGGCGTGGAACCCTACGCCACGGTAGCCCAGGCCGCTGCCGAACACGATGTTGCCCCGGGAGATCACCTCCAGGGCGGCCACCATTCCGGTCTGCAGGTGGTGCTGGTTGGACAGGTACAATCCGATCTTCACGGCGGAGGCTCCGGGAGGGTTCCGGGCAGCAGGAAAAATCAGCACACCCTACCAATCATGCCCCCCTCTCTCAACCGGCCTGCTTAGCCAACCTCTTCCCTGCCGCCGGAGTAGGTGTTGACCGTGTCGAAGAAGTTCACCCCGGCCTCCCGGCAGCGATGATAGAGGCGCACGGACTCCATCTCGTCCGCAAGGTCCCCGAAGGTCATGGTGTGCCGAAGCACAGTTCAGACACCTGGACGCCGGTGCGCCCCAGCATGCGGTATTCCATGCAGTTCCGTGGTTGATTGTCGTGATTGCGCCGGATTCCCCTACGCCTCCACCCCCAGGAATTCCAGGCAGGTGCGGGAATGCAGGGCCGCCCGCTCGGCTTCGGTGAGATTGTGGATTTCACCCACCGCCTTGCCGGGGGGGATTTCGCGGATGATGAAGGGATAGTCCGAGCCCACCATCAGCCGGTTGGCGCCGAATTTTTCGATCTGGAAGCGGATGGCAATAGGATCGAAGAGCAGGGTGTCGAAGTAGAAATTGGAAATGTAGGACGACGGTTCCCGGGGCAGGTATGGCTCCATGGTGCGCCAGCCCTGATCCAGCCGGGGCAGCACGATGGCGAAGCCGCTCCCGCCGTGGCTGAAGAGCACCCGCAGCCCGGGATGGCGCTCGATCACACCGCCGGTGATGAGGGTGCTGGCGGCCAGGGTGTTCTCCTGGGGAAAGCCGATCAGGTTTTCCAGAAAGGGCGAGCCGATGAAGCGCTCCGTGCCGGAGGGATCCAGGGCATGGACGAACAGGGGCAAGCCCTGGGCCTCGGCCTCGGCGAAGAAGGGGAGGAACATCGGGTCTGCCAGGGATTTGCCGTCCACGTTGCTGCCGATTTCCACGCCATGAAAGCCCTGGGCCTTGAGGGAGGCTAGCTCCCGCGCCGCCAGTTCGGGATCCTGCAGGGGCACCTGGGCCAGCCCATAGAAACGGCCGGAACCCGTGTCCACCAGCCGCAGCACGTCTTCGTTGACGTATCGGCAGAAGTCCAGGGTGTCCCGCGGCTGGAACCAGTAGGAGAAGAGCTTGGGCATGGGGGAGATCACCTGGCGCTCCACCCCCTCGCGATTCATGTCCTCCAGCCGCCGCTCCAGGCTCCAGCACTGATCGGTGACGGTGCGGAAGTTCGCTCCCGCGATCATCACCCGGCAGCAGCCTGGATCGGCGGGCTCCATGGTGGGCCAGCGGTTTCCCCCGGGACGGTTGGAGAAATCCGGCAGGCGCTCCGGCACGATATGGGTGTGGACGTCGATCAGCATGACGGAATCGGAGCGTGAGAGTGGCGCCGAGGAGACATGGGATGCAAGACCAGGCTCCCGTTTAAACCGGTTTCAGCTTGGTGGGCAGGACGGCGCCGCAATCGCCGCAGGTGCGTTTTGCCTCGTCGGCATTGAATGCGTCCAGGGTGGCTTTGAGCTGGGTTTCGATATCCTCGCACTGGATGAGCACCTCGTGCAGTTTGGCGCCGCAGGCCTCGCAGAACCAGACAATTCCATCCTTTTCCCCCGGAATCCGGGGCCGCTCCACCACCAGCCCCAGCGTCCCTGCGGGGCGGCGGGGGGAGTGGGGCGTGTAGGCCTTGCAGATAAAGACGTCCCCCTCCTTGATCTCGGCCACCTCCTTTTGGCCCTGCCCGTTGATAAGGTGCACGTACACCGCGCCCTGCAACTGGTAGAAGATCTCGTCATAGGGGTCGATATGGTAGTCGTTGCGGGCGTTGGGGCCCTTGACGATCATGAAGATGAAGTTGGAGTCCTTGAAGACCTCCTTGTTGCCCACGCTGCCCATGTCGCCGCTCATGTGCTCGGCGATCCAATCCATCAGGTTGAAGGGCATGGGCAGCGTGGCCCCGCGGGTCGTGCTCTCGGGCATGGCATCCTCCTCCTGGGATGGAATGGGGGGTACATCACTGGAAAGAAATGATTCCGTGAATCGGGGAGGAATGTCCAGGGGGGCTTCGGAAAACCTTTAGCCTTATGGGTCAAGGATCCCAAATCCCTGGAACGGCAATTCGGGGGAGTGTGAGGGATGGGGTGATGGCTGCCAATGAAGGTCAATTCCACCCTTTGGCTCCCCTCATCCCGTGCGTTCGATGGATTCGCGGATGGTCTTGGACAACTCGTCCGGGGTGTAGGGCTTGTGGAGCAGGCGGATGTTGTGGTCCTCCAGAAATTGCGAGTCGATGGTGTCCGCGGCGTATCCGGTATTGAACACGACGGGGAGGGACGGCCGGATTTGAGTGATTTTCTCGTAGAGTTCCCGCCCTCCCATTTCCGGCATTACAACGTCGAGCAGGGCCAGGTCGATTCGTTCGGTTCGTTTGGCCAGGAGTTGCAGAGCTTCCCTGGCGGTGGCGGCTTTCAGAACCCGGTAGCCGATGCTTTCCAGCATGAAGGCCACCAGATCCAATACATCCTCCTCGTCCTCGGCGAGGAGGATGGTTTCCCCGCTTCCGGGCACGATGGATTCCGCCGCCGGTGTCTCATCGGCCGGTTCCCCGGGAACGAGGGGGATGTAGATCTTGAAGGTGGAACCGGCGCCGGGTTCCGATTCCACATCGATCATCCCGGCATGCTGTTGCAGAATCCCGTAGGCCATGGAAAGCCCCAGGCCCGAACCCTTGCCCACCTCCTTGGTGGTGAAGAAAGGCTCGAAGATGTGTTCCAGCACCCCGGGCGCCATGCCGATGCCCGTGTCCCGCACCGAAATGCATGCATAGTGGCCTTGGCCGTCCCCGGAGTTCAGGCCGTGAATTCCGGCGTCCGTGGAGACCGTATCCAGCTCGACCCACAGCAGCCCTCCATCGGGCATAGCGTCCCGGGCATTGATGCACAGGTTGAGCACCACCTGCTCCAGGGCGCCGGCATTCCCTTTCACGGTGCTGCCGGCGGCGTGGAACCGCAGTTCCAGCTTGATGTTCTCGCCGATCACCCTACGCACCATTTTCATTTGCCGGGCGATCAACTCGTTCAGGTCAATCAGGTGGAATTCGAGGGTCTGTTTGCGGCTGAACGCCAATAATTGCCCGACCAACTCCGCAGCCTGGTCGGCGGATTCCTTTACAAGCCTAAGGTGTGATCTGATTTTTTCGGGTATCTCCCGGTTTTCGAGCGTTATTTGCGTATAACCGATGATCACCTGCAGCAGATTGTTGAAATCGTGGGCCACCCCGCCCGCCAATTGTCCGATCACATCCATTTTCTGGGCTTGCCGCAATTGCTCCTCGGTTTTTCTCTGGGCCGTGATATCGGTGAGGATCACCCCGATGCCCGTGATATCCCCCTTATCGTCGAGCATGGGGAATTTGTTGCTGATGATGCTTTTCAGCCCCTCCCTGGTGTCAAATTCCATTTCTATTTGCAGCACATGCCCTGTTTTCAACACCTCCCGGTCATGATTCACATAAAATGTTGCCTCCTCCACGGGATAAAGATCGTGAACAGTCTTCCCGTAGAACTCGGTTTTATGAATCCCCATCCATTCCTCGAAGGTGCGGTTGGTGATCCGGTAGCGGCCATTCAGGTCCTTGAGAAAAATGGCGGAGGGAATGTTTTCCACCATTTGCCGGAATTCAGCCTCGTTTTTGCGGAGCAGCGCTTCCTGGTTCTTGAATTCGGTGATGTCTTCCGATAGGCCGACAATTCCCTGTACCTCTCCCTGCTCGTTTTTGAAGGGGAGCTTGATGATGCGGTGAATCCGTTTGCTGCCATCGGCCAGAGTGAGCGTCACTTCGGGTTCTTCGATGAATTCTCCTGCTTCCAGCACCTTGCGGTCCATTTCCTCCAGGGATTTCAATTCGTCCTTCGTCCCGATTTGAATGCTCGATTTCCCCCGAAATTCTTCGGTGTGCGCGCCTAAAAAGTCTTCGGGCCGCAGGTGAAATTCGGAGGCCATGGCCTTGTTCACGGCCAGGTAGCGGCTCTCCCGGTCCTTGACGTACACCCAATGGGGAATGGTATCGAACACCGTTTGCAGCAGGCGCTGGCTCTCCCGGAGTTCCTCCTCGGCCCGTTTGCGGGCCGTCACGTTGATACCCACACCGACGAGATGGGTGATCTCACCCGAATCGTCCCGAAGCGGGACCTTGATCAAGTGTTGCCAGCGCCGTTCTCCGGTTTGCAGATCGATGGGTTGCTCGAGCACCTCGACGGTTGCCCCCGTTTCGAACACGTCGTGGTCTTCCCGGTCCCATACCTGTTGTGTGGAGGGTGTGACATAACCCAAATCCAATAGGTTGCTCCCGATGAAGTCCTCTATATCCCCACCATAATGGGTGGAAAATTCCCGGGTCACCATGACGTATTTTCCCTGGCGGTCCTTGACCCAAATTAGAGTGGGAACGGTACGGAACACGCTCTCCAGCAGGCGTTTACTCCTCCGGAGTTCCTCCTCGGCCCGTTTGCGGTCGGTAATGTCGGTGTTTATCCCACCCATTGAGACAAGGATTCCATTCTCATTAAAAATGGGGAATTTTGTGGCGATATGCGTGTGGAGGGTGCCATCTGCATAAGGTACGATCTCCTCCTGGACGACTGTCACACCCTTGTCGATCACTTCGCGATCATGTTTGATATAAGCCTCGGCAAATTCGCTATGGGCCCAGTCGGTCGCCTTCTTACCGTAAATATCATTTACTGATACACCGATTGTCTCCTCGAATACTCGATTGACCAACAGGTAATTGCCCTCAAGGTCCTTGAGGTAAATATTGTTTGGAGAATGGTCAATGACCGCTCGGAAACGTTTCTCGCTCTCCCGATACGCCTCCTCGGCCTGCTTGCGCTCTGTAATATCCCAGGTTACGACCACGGACCCGATGATGTTCTCCTTCGAATCGCGCAGGGGAACCCAACGGGCCCGCACCCACTCCTGAGAATCCTTCCCGGTTTTCCGCGCCCGTTCATATTCCAGGGATTGACCTTCCTCCACGACCTTGCGGCGGTAGCTTTCGATCAAGGGCCTTTCCTCTTCCACGAGGTGAGGATAGGTGCCGGCGGGTGGCAGTTCCGCCTCCCTGGATTGTCCCCACAGATCCAACAGGTTTTGGTTGACCAACAGGCGGTTTCCCTGGGGGTCCTGCACGGATATCCACAATGGGATGGCATCGATCACGGTGCGGAGGAGTTGCTGATTGTCCCTCAGTTCCTCTTCGGCACGTTTGCGTTCGGTGATGTCCTCCGTGACACCGACTACACCCACCACTTCTCCCGCTTCATTGTGCAGGGGCGATTTCACGGTATGCACAGTGCGGGGAGAGCCATCGGGGAATTCGAGCAGTCTGTCCGGCAAGGAAACCCTTCTGCCTGTTCGAAACACCTCCTGGTCGGATTGCAGGTAAGATTGCCAATCCCTCACGATCCCGAGGTCTGAAACTATATCGCCCAGATGTTTCCCAGCAAATTCCTCCGTTTTGAGGCCGTAGCGATTCGCCAGCACCTCGTTTACCATCAGGTAGCGTCCTTCCTTGTCCCGCACGAATATACCGTGGGGAATTGCATCGAACACGGTCTGCAAAAGCCGCTGGCTCGCCCGCAATTCCTCTTCTGCCCGCCTGAACTCCGTAATGTCCAAGACGGTGGCATCGAAGCCCAAGACAGCCTCATTTTCCCCAAAGTGCGGGACGTAGTGGGATTGGATAATCCTGGTTTCGCCGCTCGCACCGGGCGTTTCCCACTCAAAGGCTTGCTCGTGGCCTGCCAATGCTGCTTGCACCCGCGGCAGAATTTTCTGATAAGTGATGTCGCCCAGGACTTCTCTTAGGTGTTTGCCCCCCGAGTCCCGCCGCTGACTTCCAAACCATTCCAAATAGCTTTGATTGTTGAACCGGAGGCGCTGCTCGGCGTCCACGAAAGCAATTAAAACGGGAATGGGGGTTGCCACGGTTTTGGTGTGTTCCCTCGTATTGTCCGGCTCGGTCCGTTTTGCCTGACCGGCTCTGCCGGGCGGTGGACTTTTTGACCCCAGATCAAAGCCCCCATCTGCCCGAAGGTTTAACTGTCGTTCCAATTCCCCCACCCGTATTCGGAGCGTATCAATCTCGGTGATGAGTCCGGCTTTGGTTATTTTTGATTGCGGCATAGGTTTTTTATCCGGGGCACCTTCTGTCCGATGGCGTATGCACCCAGCCAGCCTTGGGTCAGCCTTGGCGTACCGCTAAGTTGTAAGCGAAATCCGGGATTTGTGTCTTTTGTTGAGTCGGAACTTGCGGTTTATCGATCATATCCATCCGTTGCTGACCAGCGGAGTTATTTGCACGCACAAGGCAGGCAGCGCCCCTTCAAGTTCCCTTTTAGAAAAATTGGGATTGGCTTGGGGGAAGTGTCGTAATATTACTTAACTGAAATTCCCCATATGGAGCCGCCAATACCACCTGGAAAACTCCTCGACCCTCTGATACCTCGATTTTAGAAGTAAAATCCACCTCATCCTGGTGGTTTGGCCCCTATTCACGCCCTGAAATTGATACCGCGATGGCTGGATTGAAAGCAGCCAGGACTTGCGGCTGTGGTTTTTAGGCGTATTAACTCAAACCACCTGCGGCGGGAAATTACGGATAAAGGTAAATCCCCCCCATTAGATTTTATTGATTGCGTCCGCCTAGTGTCCTGTCTCTGTAGTTCGTTCATTATGTATTGGGGGCGTTGCCCCCAAACCCCCACCCTCCGGGGGGCAGCTTTAAAAAGCTGCACCAAACTTTTTAATGAGGGATTTATCGAAAATTATGTTGTTATTTCAAAATATTATCAAAAAATTTGATCCAATTTTTTAAAGTTGGTCAGGGTTCCAAGGGCTGAAAGCCCTTGGCCGCCGGAGGCATTAATATAGTATGTGAATTTCAGAGTCACCACACTAGTTTAACGATTGATTTGCCAGGCCGTGGCGGGAATCCGATGGAGATTTCATGGAGAATCAATGAAGGAATCGTGAATCGGGGTTCCGG
>CAZOXD010000181.1:1622-10424 GCA_964583525.1 uncultured Pseudomonadota bacterium | reverse complement strand
TCGCGGTTCCCCTCGCCACCCTGTGGAGAGGGAAGGAGCGCCCTTGGGCGCGGAAGGGTGAGGTTCGAGGTTCTCCCCTACAGCAGGTGCACCCGGACGTTGGAAGGGATCAAGGGCGAGGGCGTGCGGCAGCAGACCAGAAACACCTGGTGCGCGGCGCGGGTGGCCCCGATATGCAGCAGGTAGCGGGCCGCGTCGTCGTCCGGATAGGTGGTGGCGTCCACGTCGAGCAGGATGGCGTAATCGAACTCCAGGCCCTTCACCTGGGTCACGTCCGTCACCTCGATCCCGGGCTGAAAGCTGAAATTCTGATCGGCCACCCGGCGCAGTCCCGGCACTTCGGCGCGCTTGAGCCCGTCATGGTACAGGTCGGCCTGGGCCGGATAGCGGGCGATCAGCACCACGTTGGCGGAGGGTTCCCTTCGCATCAGGCTCACCAACTCCTCGGAGAGCACGGCCACGGCCTGACCGGTATCGGTAAAGCGCAGCAGTTCCACGGGCACCCCCTCCCGGGTGGGCGTCCAGGGCCTTTCGGTCGCCAGGGGGCCCAGCACCTCCTTCGCGAAGGCCATGATGGCCCCGGTGGAGCGGTACCCAACCAGAAGAGGGGAAACTTCCGTGCTATCCAATCCCAGATGTTCGATCACATCCTCCCAACGGGTGAAGGAATTGTGGATCACCATGCGCTGATCCGTGTCCCCGGACAGGGTCACCGACAGCGGATCGGCGGCCAGTCCCAACAGCACCCGCAGGTCCAGCGGGCTGAAATCCTGCGCTTCGTCCACCAACAGATGGGTAAAGCGCAGGGGATTCCTGCGGCGGCTTCTCAACGGCCCCACGGTAAGCCGGTAGAGCAGCAGCAACAGGGTATCGTCTTCCCGGTCGAAGGAGGGGGGCGGGGGCGCCGGGGGGGCGTTCTCTCCGGCTTCCGGATTTTCTTCCAGGCCTTCCACCGGATCGCCGGGCTCCTTTCTGGCGCTCTGCCACGCCCGGTATTCCTCGTATGCGCTGTAGGCCTCGAAGGCCCAGTTCCGCACTTCCTTCAGTTGGCTTTCGCTGAATTCCCCGGGAGCCAGCCGGCCCATCGCTTCCCGCAGCGGATCCAGCCGCAGGAAAGCCTCCTGCCATATGGCGAAGGCCATGGACGGCAGATCGTCCAGTTCCGGATACCGGTCGCCCAACAGGTTCCCCAGCCTTTGCCTGGCCACCCAGTCTTCGCCGAAGCCGCCCACGCCGGGGGCCACTTCCTTGCCGCGCACCCAATTGGCGAAGGCGGCCAGCCTCCGGGCCGGGGGTTGACCGGAGTAAGCCTCCCAGGCATCCCGCACCCGCTCCGCGGAAGACGTGTTCTCGGCCGCATCCATGAGGGCGTTGCCGATTTCCGCGGCTCGGCTTTCCACCCATTCCTCCAGCAAGGCCAGCACGGCTGGGTGCTGCTTGAAACGGATCACGGTGGCGGGGGTCGCTTCCTCGTATTCCAGGGAGAGCCTGGGAAAATGCCGCCGCCGCAGATCGGAGAAGAAGTCCTCCGAGGCCTCCACCCGCACGCCTTCCACGCCCAGGGCGGGGAGCAGCCGGGAAATGTAATAGGCCAGGGCCTTGCCGAAGACCACGGCCAGCATCCGCTCCGGGCGGAAGCGGGTGGGGTCCTGGTAGGCCAGGTAGGCGATGCGGTGCAGTCCGATGGTGGTCTTGCCGGACCCGGCGCCGCCATCGATGACCACCAGTCCTGAATCGGGCCGGGTGATCAGTTCGAATTGGGCGGGATCGATCAGCCCGGTGATGGCCGCAAGCCGTTTGTCCGTGCGCTGGATATCGCTATGCTGAACGCCCATCCGGGGGGCTTCCGCAGCACCGGCCTGCAGGGGTTCCACCGATCCGGGGCGCAGGGCCGCCCCCGCGCCTCCCGTCATGGCGGGGCGCTGGGCTTCGATCCGGCTCCATTCTCCGCCGGTGAGCGCGAAGATTCCCTGGGCGCATTCGATGCGCAGCAGGCTGCCCTTGAGGATCATCAGCTTGCGGTGGGCGAGGATCTTCCCTTCCACCATTTTTCCGCCGAATTCCTCCTCGTACTCGTCGTTCTCGCGGTAGAGATAGAACACCTTGCTGATGGGGGCATGCCGCCAATCGATGATGGCGAAGGGCATCCCGTTCCCGGCCACCGTCCGGTTGCCGATCAGGATATCGCGCTTCCGCCCGCCCTGCTCCACGCGCAGATGGCCGAAGTAGGGGGATTCGGTGTCCAGGGGGCCCCCTGCCTCTTCGCGTTGCTGGCGGTGGGAGGAGAGGGAGGCCAGGTTGGCCATCTGGTGGACGATCTGCGCCACCTCGTCTTCCTGGGCTTCTCCCAGGGAATCGCGCAGTTCGATCAGTTCGTCGTCGTAGTTGGCGGTATTCCAGGCTTCCACCCGCAGGTGCAGGTGTTCGCGCAATTGCTTGAGGATCTCCAACTCCTCGGTTATGATGGCGCGGGCCTGCCGGGGGAGCCTTTTGGCGAATAGTATGGATTCGGTAATTGCTTCGGCCTTCAATTCACACCCGGAGGTTCGGCCGGGGAATACCCCCGGATCTGGCAGGAATGCGGGAACCGGTATTAGGTTTCATCTCCACCCTTCATCGGAAAGCAACCCCCGGCCAAGGCGTCATGAACCCGGCGCGTTTAGGCGGCTCCAAATGCGGGACCAAGGATTAGTTTAGCAGAATCGATTGGATTTGAAATGGTTGTTTGCGCGGGAGCAACGGCAAAGCCGCCAGCGAATTGCGGAGAGCGATGAGCCATTTGAGCTATCTGAGCTATCTTTCCGTGGCGATGGGCGGGGCGGTGGGGGCGATGCTCCGGTATGGACTCTCCGGGTGGGTTCAGTCGGCTACCGGATTCACCTTCCCCTTCGGCACACTGGCCGTGAACATCCTGGGATCGTTCGTGCTGGGAGCCATGATGCAGTTGGGAACCGACCGCTTCCTGTTCTCCGTTGAAACGAGGCTGTTGATCACCACCGGGTTTTGCGGAAGCCTGACCACGTTCTCCACGTTTTCCTATGAAACCCTGGTCCTGCTGGAGGACCAGCAATGGCAGACGGCCGCGGGCAATATTCTGCTCAACGTGGTGGTGTGCCTGACGGCGGCCTACCTGGGCATCGTGGCGGCGCGGGTGCTGTGATCGGGAATTCAGGCCGGGCGCTTTTCTTGGGCGCTTCTCCAGGACCGCACCCCGCTCCCAGAGACGCCCCGTTGGAATTCCCCTCTATGGAGGACGACATGGACAAGGAGCAAGGCCACCAGAAGCACAGGGAACACCGGCTGGCGGGAACCGCCAAGCTGCTGCGGGTGTTCATCGGCGAGCTGGATAAGGCCGGCGGGAAACCCCTCCACCAGGCGATCATGGAAGCCGCCCGCCACGTTGGCATCGCGGGAGTGACCGTGCTCCGTGGCGTGGCTTCCTACGGCGCCTCCAGCACGCTCCACACGGCGCGCATCCTCCGGCTTTCGGAAGACCTGCCCCTGGTGGTGGAAATCGTGGATTCCGAGACCCGCATCGAGGCCTTTCTCGAGCCCCTGGATGAGCTGATGGAGGAGGCCGGCTGTGGCGGGCTGATCACCATGGAAGCCGTCCAGGTGATCCGCTATCTCCCCAAAGGGGTTGGGTGAGGGTCCGGCAGATTCGTCTCCCCATTCGCCCCCGCCTTTCTACGCCACTTCCATCCCGGGTGGATTCCCCCGAAGTCTCAATCCCAAGGCCAACATCCCTCATTTGCATGGATTTTGTGGCGGAAAAGCCTCCCGGTGGAATCGTTCCTTTGACAACCGGGAGTCAAGCTTATACAAAGTAGCACTTCGCACCTCGGGAAAATTCCATCGGGTTCATACCTGACGGGGTCTTGGGAACATGGGAATTCCGGCAATGAGTGCCTGGCACCGCCGCCGCTTTCCCAAAACTTCATGAGGAGAGGGGAATATCATGTCAATTCGCACAAAATGGAAAATTTCGGCGTTCCTCCTGGCCCTGGTTCTGTTCCCCGGGAGCACCTGGGCCGCCAAGACCGTCTGGAATTATAATGTCTGGGGCGGCAAGCGCGCCTATACGAAAGGGATCGAGGTCACCAAGGAATTGATGGAAAAGGCCGGCGGCGGAGATTTCGAATTGAAGATCAACTACGGGGATGCGCTGGGCCCGAGAAGGCAGAATCTGGACAGCATCAAGATCGGCGTTTTCGAAGCCGCCGCCACCTGCGTGGGGTACCATCCCAACAAGCTGCCCCTGCTTTCCGTGATGGAACTGCCTTTTCTGCTGCCCGGGGATTTGATCGCCCGCGCCAAGGTGGAAATGGCCGTGCTCGATCACCCGGCGATCAAGAAGGAAATGGCAAGCCGCTGGAACGCCCGTTATCTGTCTCCCGGACTGCTCCCTCCCTACGAGTTCATGGGAAACAAGCGCATCGCCAGTACCTCGGACATGAAGGGCGTAAAAATGCGCATTTCCGGGCTCAATGCCCAGGCGCTGCAGGAATTCGGCGCGGTGCCCACCATGGTCACGGCTCCGGAAGGCTACCAGGCGCTGGACCGCGGAACGATCGACAGCTTTGGATTCCCCTGGACCTACGCCTTCGGTTCCTATAAATTGTACGAGGTTTCCAAGTATGCCACCGAAGGCATCGCCATGAGCGGATTCATGTGCCTCAACGCCGTCAGCATTGATGCCTGGAATGCGCTCCCGGACAAGATCAAGTCGAAGGTAAAGAATATTCAATGGGAAGCGGTGCTGCAAATGAAAAAGGCCTATGAAGCCGCGGACAAGAAATGGCTGCCCATCTTCAAAAAGCGCCTTGAAGTTGTCAAATTCCCCGCCAGCGAACGTAAAAAACTGGCCTCCAATGCCGGGAAGATCTGGGACAAATGGAGGAAGGAACAGGACGGGAAGGGCCGTCCGGGAACGAAAATGCTGAATTTCGTCAAGGCCCAGGTCGCCAAGCACGGTTCCTGAGAACCTGATCCCATGTCCGCAATTATTTTACCGGCCCTGGTTATCCTGATCTTCTTTGCCGTGTTTACGTTTCTGGCGGTGAGAATCGATCCGTGGTTGGCCAGGGTCGAGGAGCTTCTGACCTTCCTATCGACCGGATTCATCCTGTTCGTGATGGCGTTCGTATGCGCCGAGGTAGTGATGCGCTACCTGTTCAATGCCCCGATTCCCGGGCATTTGGAATTAAGCGAGTTGTTCATGCCGGTGATCGTGTTCCTTGCCGTCGCATACACGCAATCCCATCGGGGTCATGTGGGGATGACCCTTGTGGTCGATAACCTGCCCCCCAGGGCCGCGCGATATGCCGATATCGGCGCCCTGGCCATCTCCGCAATGACCTACACCATTTTGACTTATTTCAGCGCCAAGCATGCCTTAAGGGGCTGGGAATTCGATGATGTCACCATGTCACCGCCCTATTTTCCCACTTGGCCCTCCTCCGGCGTAGTCCCGTTGGGGTTTTTCCTGTGTACGCTGCGCTTGTATCTGCAGATGTTGAGCCGGATTAAACCGTCCCGCTTTCCTCCTTCTCCCCGGGACTCCGAGGAGGTTGCCCCCACAGAGTAAACAGGGGAATCCTGGATTTTTCCCGTTTTCAATACCGTGAGCCTTATGGACCCCGTAATAACCGGTATCATCTTTCTGTTTGTCCTTACCTTAATGCTGATGTCCGGGATGCGGATCGCCTATGCCACGGCGTTGTGCGGGTTTGTCGGCCTGTGGATATTGCGGGGCTTCAATCCAGCCGCCGGGTTGTCCGGGTTGATTCCTGCCGGCCATCTGACCAATTACACCCTGCTGGTATTGCCGCTGTTCATCATGATGGGCTACTTCGCCTACAATGCCGGAATTACCAGGGATCTCTATTGGACGGCCCGGCAATGGTTCGGGCATTTGCCGGGCGGCCTGGCCATCGCCACCATTTTTGGCGCGGCGGGGTTCGCGGCCGCCTGCGGGGCCTCCACCGCCTCCTCGGCGGTGATGGGGAGGGTCGCCCTGCCCGAATTGAAGAAATACGGATACGACGACAAGGTTTCCACGGGGTGCGTGGCGGCGGGGGGCACCATGGCCACTATGATTCCCCCCTCGGTGTTGATGGTGATCTACGGCTTTATCGCCGAAGAGTCCATCGGCGCCCTGCTGTTGGCGGGAATACTGCCGGGACTGCTGGAAGCCTTCAGTTATTCGTTGATGCTGATCCTGCGCTTCAAGGTCAATCCGAAGCTCGGCCCGCCCATCAAGGGAATCACCTGGCGTGACCGCTTTGTTTCCCTGAAAGGCACCTGGGGGATGATCGTGCTGATCATCCTGGTGATGGGGAGCATTTACAGCGGGATCGCCACCCCGACGGAGGCTGCCGCCGTGGGCGCGCTGGGCTCCCTGGTGTTGGCCTTGCTCCACCGCATTTCCCGCAAGGAATTCAAGGATACGATGCTGGAAACAGCGCGCACCACGGCCATGATCTTCGCCATCGTGGCCGGTGTGTTGATCTTCGTGCACTTCCTGGGCTTCACGGGAATGCCCGCCGCTCTGTCCGAATCGATCCTGAGCATGGAAGTGAACCGCTATGTCATCCTGATCGCGATCCTGGCGATGTATCTGATGTTGGGGATGTTCCTGGATGGGATCGGCATGTTGCTGCTCACGGTTCCCATCGTACTTCCGGCCGTCCGCGATCTGGGCTTTAATCCGATCGTTTTCGGAGTGCTCGTGGTGCGCATGATCGAAATCGGGTTGATCACTCCCCCCGTGGGACTGAACGTGTATGTACTCAAGGGCGTCGCACCGAATGTGAAGATGGGCGACATATTCCGTGGCTGCGGCTGGTTCGTTTTCGTGGACCTCATCAATGTGGCCATCTTGCTTGCATTCCCCCAGATCATTCTCCTCATCCCGGAGACCATGATCAAATAGGGTGGGGATCCTCTTTTCCGCCTGCGTCCAAGATGCGCGCAGGATTTGCAAACCCGTTTTCTCCTGTCATCTTGCCCTGCCTCCGATCCCTCCCATGGGATCCGTGATCCACCCAACCACCCGTAAATAAATCGCTGCCAACCATCGAATCCCAGCGAGGGTTGGAGTTATTGTCGAATATATTGTTGACAATCCAGCCGACAATTTATAGGATTTCGGCTGGAAACTCCGGACTGTAGTCTGGCGCGATTCATGGGCGCAGGTACGGGCAGCGGGAGTCGCGAAGATCGCATCACGATCCGGGACATCACCCGGTTCGCAACCCTGGCGGCAGCGATATGCGGAGAGGCACGGAGAGGTTCGGTGATGTACAGAGAGGCGCCGAGGTGAAGATGGAAGCCAATGCGGCCCTTGGCCAGCCCAGGGGCGTAGATATCATCGCAGCGCTGCGGGAGCGGATCGCCAACCAGGAGCTGGCCTGGGGCGCGCCGCTGCGGGAGGCGGAGCTTGCCGTGCAATTCGGGGTATCGCGGGCCCGCATCCGGGAGGCCTTCGGAGCGCTGGAACAACGGGGGTTGATCGAGCGCATTCCCAACCGCGGCGCGGTGGTGGCGCGGCTGGAGCCGGGGCAAATCTACGACCTGTTCGACGTGCGGGAAATGCTGGAAGGTCTCAGCGCACGGCTGGCCACGCAAAAGGCGCCCCGGAAGACCTGGCTCCCCCTGGTAGAGACCTTCGGGCCCTCCATGGAGGAGCATCTTCACGCCGGGCGGCTGGACGCGTATCTCAAGGCGGTGGAAACCCTCCAGCAAACCATGATCGCGGCGGCGGAAAACCCGGTGCTGCAAGACCAGTTGGACGCCATCGGGGACAAAACCCGGCTGCTGATCCGGCGCATCATCATCCTGCCCGGCCGGGCCCGGCAGGGCCTGAAGGAGCACCGCCGGTTGTTGAAGGCCATGCAGGCCGGGGATGCGGCCGCGGCGGAACGGCTGAAACGGCGCAATATCGTCAGTTCCAGAAAATACCTGGAGCGCTACCAGCATTTTCTGCTGTGAGATCGCAACGACAATCCAATGGGAGTGGTTGATTTGAAAATTGAATATCTTACTTATGATCCCGTAGAAACCCCACCCTTCCGCGGCTCGCGCCGCTCCCTCCCTCCCCGCACGCGGAGAGGGAAATCCGCCACGGAACATCATTGGAAGGCACCCCTCTCCGTGTACGGGGAGGGGAGACACCGCGTAAGCGGTGTGGGGGAGGGGTTTCGCCTTTGAAACAATTCCTAACCTGGTAATCAATTCACCATATTTTTGGATATTCGATATTCGGGTTTTGTTGGAGCTTCTATAAAAAAAGGAACAACAGGATTGCGGATGGGGAGCAAAATGGACAAGGGAAAATCGGGCCAACCGCTGGCAGGCTGCCGGGTGCTGGAATTGACCACCACCGTGGCGGGGCCCTTCTGCGGGCGGTTGCTGGCGGATTTCGGGGCCGAGGTGATCAAGGTGGAGCCTCCGGCGGGTGACATCGTGCGCACCATGGGCCAGCGCAAGGACGGCAAGTCCCTCTACGCCGCCAGCATCCTGCGCAACAAGGCGTTGATTTCCCTGGATTTGCGCCGCCCCGAGGCCCAGCAGGCCGCCCGCAGGCTGGCCAACCGGTGCGATATCGTAATCGAGAATTTCCGGCCCGGCCGCATGCAGGAGTGGGGACTGGATCACGCCACGCTCTCAGGGGACAATCCGCGTCTGGTGATGGTGAGCATCAGCGGATACGGGCAGGACGGCCCCTGCCGGGAACGCCCCGGCTACGGCGTGATCATGGAAGCCGTGGGCGGGTTGCGGCATTTGACCGGCGATCCGGAT
>CAZOXD010000181.1:0-1522 GCA_964583525.1 uncultured Pseudomonadota bacterium | reverse complement strand
CCGGATGGCGGTCTCCCTGACCGACTACATCACCGGCATTTATGGCGCGTTGGGAGCGGTGATGTCGTTGCAACACGCCCGGACCACCGGCCGGGGTCAGGTGGTGGGCGCAGCCCTCTATGAAGGCGCGTTCAGCATCATGGAGCAATATGTGCCTGCCTTCGCGGCCCTGGGAACCATTCCCAAGCGCACCGGATCGCGGCTGGGCAACAACGTGCCCAACAACCTCTACCATACCGGGGACGGCCAGATGCTGCTCATCGCCGCACCGGCGCAGGGGAACTTCCGCCGGCTGGCGGAATGCATGGGCAGTCCGGAGTTGGTGAACGATCCCCGCTTCGCCCATCCGGAAGCGCGGAACGAGAACGAGGATGAATTGGACGCGCTGATCTCGGAATGGTGCGGCGTTCACACCCTGGCGGAATTGGAGGAACGGCTCCATGTTGTGGCAATTCCCGCCTCTCCCATCCTCACCATCGAGGACATCTTCCGGCATCCGCACTACCAGGCGCGGGGAATGCTGGTGGACGTTCCGGACCGGGATTTCGGGAAGGTGACCCTGCCCGCCGTGGTGCCGAAGCTGTCGCAGACCCCCGGTGGAATCCGCTGGGCCGGGAGGTACGTGGGAGAGAACACCCGCGAGGTGCTGCAATCCCTGGCCGGATATACGGACGAGGAATGGGACGCCTTGCAAGCTTCCGGGGCGGCGTTCCAACGGGAATCGATTTCTGAACCAACGGGCGGGCAGTCTGCCGGGGAGAACCGCGCATGAACCTTCAGGAGCGATTGCGGGAATTCGAGGAGCGCAAGGCCAGGGCGCTGGCCATGGGCGGGGCGGTCAAGCTGGAGGCCCGCCGCGCAGCCGGCGTCCTCAACGCCCGGGAGCGCATCGCCCACCTCACCGATCCGGACAGCTTTCTGGAATCCGGGCTCTTCAGTGGGGCGGATTCGGCGCCCGCGGACGGGAAGATCGCCGGGTACGCCCGCATCGAGGGACGGGAAGTGGCCCTGGTCTCCAACGATTTCACGGTCAAGGGAGCCTCCTCCACGGTCATCAACGGCCGCAAGATCGGCCAGATGAAACGGGTGGCCAGCGAGCGGGGAATTCCGCTGGTGCTGCTGGGCGAATCCTCCGGGGCGCGGATGCCCGATACCATGGGGGCCGCCGGCATGGGCGCCATGCTGGGGCACGACCCCCACCAGTACCGGCGCACCCGGGAAACGCCCTGGGCTTCGGCGGTGCTGGGGCCCTGCTTCGGGTCTTCGACTTGGTACGCCTGCATCTCGGATTTCAACGTGATCCGCAAGGGCGCGGTGATGGCGGTGTCCAGCCCGCGTCTCTGCTCCCTGGCCGTGGGGGAAGAGGTGGATCCGGAGGAACTGGGCGGGTGGCGGCTGCATGCGGAAGTGACCGGGTTGGCCGATCAGGTGGCGGAAAGCGACGAGGAGGCCCTGGACGCCGTGCGGAACTTTCTCTCCTACATGCCCTCCCATCACAACGAGCCGCCCCCGGAACGGCCCG
>CAZOXD010000180.1:1689-10445 GCA_964583525.1 uncultured Pseudomonadota bacterium | reverse complement strand
ACCCCACCATGGCGGCAATGACCGGCTCGGAAATTCTGGCGCGCTCCCTGAAAAACGAGGGGACGGACATCCTGTTCTTCCTGATGGGAGGCCCGATGCTCCTCGCGGAGTCCTGTTGCATCACCGAGGGCATCCGCCCCATTGATGTGCGTCATGAGCAGGCGGCCGCCTTCATGGGGCAGGCCTATTCCCGGCTGCTGCAAAAGCCCAGCGTCTGCATGGCGTCCAGTGGGCCCGGCACGATCAACCTCACCACCGGCATCGCCAACGCCCTCATCGATTGCGTGCCGGTGATGGCCCTCGGCGGCTCCAGCGCCATCAAGCAATTTGGCCGGCAAACCTTCCAGGAAATCGACCAATTGGCCATCATGGACGGCTGCACCAAGTGGAGCGGGCGGGTGCATGATCTGAAACGCATTCCCGAGCAGGTGAACGTCGCTTTGCAAAAGGCCATGAGCGGAAAGCCCGGCCCGGTTTATCTGGATTTTCCCGGGGACCTGCTCTACGAGAGCATCGAGGCGGACCAGGTGGACTGGAGCCTCAGCGGGCGCCCGCTGCTCGCCTCCCGCCCCATGGGGGAGCCCGAACGGATCGACGAGTTGATCGAGGCTCTGGGACAGGCCCGCCAGCCGGTAATCATATCCGGGAGTGGCGTGCTCTGGTCCAGGGCCTGGGAAGAACTCCAGGCTCTGGTGGAAAAGTTGGGCATTCCCTTCTACACCACGCCCCAGGGACGGGGGGTGATCCCGGATGACCACGCGCTGACTCACCTCACCATGCGTTCCACCGCCTTCCGGGAAGCGGACCTGATCCTGATCGTGGGCACCCGCATGAACTACATCATCGGCCATGCCGCGCCGCCAAGGTTCGGTTCGCAGGCCACCATCGCCCGCATCGATATCGACCCGGAAGAGATCGCCGCCTCCCCGCGCCGGGTGGATGTGGGAATCGTCGGGGACTGCAAAATGGTGCTCCAGCAAATCCTGGAATCGCTGGGCGGGAAAATCGACCCGGACCGTTACGAGTCCTGGCGTAAACAACTGGCCGAGGGAGAGGCCGGCAAAAGGGCAGCCGCCGCCGCCAAGCCGCCCCTGGACGGAACACCGATTCATCCGCTGCGCCTGTGCGAGGAGGTAAGGAACTTCATGCAGCGCGACGCCATCCTGGTGGTGGACGGGCAGGAGATCCTCAATTACGGCCGCCAGTCCATGCCCACCTTCGAGCCGGGACACCGCCTTAATTCCGGACCCTTCGGCACCATGGGGGTGGGATTGCCTTTCGGGCTGGGAGCCAAGCTGGCCAAGCCGGACAAGCAGGTGATCGTCGTCCACGGGGACGGCTCCTTCGGCCTCAACGCCATGGAGCTGGACACCGCCGTGCGGCACGGGATTCCGCTGCTGGTGGTGATCAGCCTCAACGGCGGCTGGACCGCCGATCCGCTGGGGGAAAAACCAGGCCGGAATCTGGGGTATACCCGCTACGATAAAATGGCCGAAGCGCTGGGGTGCCATGGCGAGTATGTGGAACAACCCGGCCACATCCGCCCGGCGCTGGAACGCGCCCAGAAGAAGGTGGACCAGGGCATGGTGGCGGTGGTGAACGTGAAAACAGACTCCCACGCCCGCGCCGGAACCACCGCCTTTTCCTCCTATTCCACCTGATGCCGGACTACATCGCCTGCCCCGCTTCGGAAGGATCGATCCCGGGGATGCCTTCCTGCACCGGTTCCGAATGACTGCCCCAAGAGTTTTCCAGCGGGACCCCGTTTGCTCCGCCTACTCTTACGGCTACTCTCCCGCCTGAGGGGGATTGGCCTGGGGATGGTAGGCCTGATAGGCCGCCCTGAAATCGGGGGTGTTGACATGCTCGTACAGCGCCGCCGCCTCCAGCTTTTTGTACCCGAACAGGAATTTGATCCCGTCCAGATCCATTCCTCCCAAAATCAGGTGAATGGCGAAGGCGTGACGCAGGGTGCGGGGATTGAAGTTTTTATCGATTCCGGCGTCCTGGGCGTGTTTTTTGATCAGCTTCCACACCCCCACCCGGGAGATGCGGGTGCCGTTACGGCCCGGGAACAGGCAGAGTTCCTCGGGATGGAGCACCCTCCCCGGCCTGGATTCCTGCAGATAGCGCCTCAGCAGCTTGACGGCCCGCGGCGTGAGGGGCACCATCCGTTTCCGCTTTCCCTCGACCCGCAGAAACCCCATGTCCAATTCGAGGGAATCCGCGTTCAGGGCGATCAACTCGTTCAATTTGACGCCCGTGGAACACAACACCTCCAGAATCGCCTTGTCCCGCAATCCCAGATAATGTTCCTCCGATGGGCAGTCCAGCAGAGCGGCGATCTCGCTGGGGAGCAACATGGCCGGCAGCATGGGAACCACCTTGGGGAAGACCACCTTGTCCATGGGGTTTAGACGGATCAATCCGGATTCCTCCAGAAACCTGAAGAACAGGCGCAGGGAGGAAAGGTGACGGGCGATGGAACGGGGTTTGAGCCATGTGGAGAGATGATTCCGGTAGTCCAGAATGTTTCCGGGGTCCAGGGTCTGGATGCCGGGAAGTTGCGCGAGATCCTGATCCTCCAGCCAGCTTTTGAAACGCAACAGGTCCAGCCTATGGTTCTGGATACTGCTTTCCGAATAGTTCTTCACATGAAGATTGGCGGTAAATTGAAGAACCAGGCGATTCATGGAGAATCCGGGCTGGATGATGGATCGGTACCGGGAAATCCCCGGCCGCCCATATGAATTGAATCCGGCGCCCTGCCGCAGCATTTCTGTGGATTTTCCGCAGCATTTCTGCGGTTTTTCCGTGCCTATTCCCTGGCATCGTGCATGGGTGGGCGCCACCGAGAGATTACACCGGGAAATAACACCGGGAAATTACACCGGAAGAAAACACCGTGGAATCACACCGGATTCAACTGCGTCGTTTGTTCGTCGAAGGTGGACGGAGCGCATCCCCGGCGCACGCAATTCACGGCTTTGAAACCGCACCTCCCAATCGAATTTGGCTTTACCATTTTTAATCGGCATTGCCTAGCGGGAACGGGCCCCGATTTCCGGGAATTCAGGAAATTCCCGGAAATCGCTGCCACCCGCCCATTCGGGAGGAGGTCAATTTAAATTTTCCGTGCGATATTTTGGATATACCAGCGATTCCGCGTCCTGCGAAAAAGGCGCTGATTGCGCCATCCTCGAACAACTCGGATGCGATAACAGGATGAATAATAAATGGATTGTAAATCACCGTGTCCCTGAAGAGCGAACATTGTGCGCGTCTCGCAGAGCACGTGTTGAATTGAATCCGATACGCTACCGCCCATCCGGCCCGCTTGATCTGCCAGGGTGGAAAGCGCATGCTGGAAACAGTATCTTCAGAGAAGAGGGAAAGTGGGGAGAGTGTTTCGGCGGTCCGGGGAGAATAGCCGGGTGCGGCCGTTCATGGTGTTTCTTCGGTTTGCTTACCCGTGAAAAACGGCCCCCAGGGAAAATCATGACCACCAGCGTTTTCAAGGGCAATTCGCCGCTGATCCAATCCATCGACGACTTGATCCAGCATTTCAGGGAGGGGGAAACCCCTCGGGAATCCTGGAAGATTGGCACCGAGCATGAAAAAATGGCCTTTGCCCGAAAGACCTGGGAGCCCGTTCCCTATGAAGGGGAACGGGGCATCCTGGCCGTGCTGTCCGAGTTTCATACCCGGTTCGGGTGGGAGCCGATCCTGGAGGGAGAAAACCTGATCGCCCTGAGCCGGGGGGAAAGCAGCATCACCCTGGAACCGGGCGGTGCGATCGAATTGAGCGGCGCGGCGCTCCCCACCGCTCACGATACCTGCCGGGAACTGGGCACCCATCTGCGGGAACTGAAGGAGATTTCCGAAGAACTGGACCTGGTGCTGCTCACCCTGGGCCGCAACCCGATCGTTCCTTCGGAAAAAATGCCCCTGATGCCCAAGGCGCGCTACGGCATCATGCAGCGTTACCTGCCCACCCGGGGGGACATGGCCCTGGACATGATGCGGGGCACGGGCACCGTGCAGACCAATATCGACTACTCGGACGAGGAGGACATGTCCCGCAAGCTGCGGGCCGGCCATGCTCTCTCCCCGTTTCTGATCGCCCTCTATGCCAACTCCCCCTTTGCGGAAGGTTCCCTCACGGGATTTCTCTCCACCCGCTCCCAGGTATGGCGGCACACCGATCCCGGCCGGTGTGGATTCATACCCGGCGTGCTGGAACCGGGGTTCGGATACCGGGAATACGCGGAGTACGCCCTGGACGTCCCCATGTTCTTCATATTCCGGGAGGGCCGCTACCTCGATTATGCGGGGAAGAGCTTCCGCCGTTTCATGGAGGAGGGCCTGGAGGGGCACAAGGCCACCCTGGAGGATTGGGAACTGCACCTGACGACCCTCTTTCCCCTGGTGCGCTTGAAGCAATACCTGGAACTGCGCATGGCCGACACGGGCCCGTTGGACATGATCTGCTCCTTTTCCGCGCTGACCCGGGGCCTGTTTTACGACGAAACCGCCCTGGGCGAAGTGGAGGGCCTGTTGGGACAGATTCCGGTGGGCCTGTTCCCCAACCTGGAAGGCGATGCCGCTCAGGATGGACTGCGAGCCAGCGTGATGGGCAAACCCCTGCGGGATTGGTGCGCGGACCTGCTGGATATCGCCTCCGCGGGGTTGAATAGGCTCGACGCCTGCGATTCGGGCGGGGAGAACGAGGCCAAGTTTCTCTCACCCCTGTGGGAAATCGTGGAGAGCGGGAAGACCCAGGCGGACCGGTTGCTGGAAACGTGGGCCGGAGAATGGGGAAACCGCATCGAACCGATCTTCGAGTCCAGCATATACACATTTTGAGATTCGATCGGGTAACGGCTAATACCTACCAGCACCCACCTTCTTCCCCTGTACCGGCCTCTATCCGCGGATAACCCCATGGAGGACAACCGTATCTCGTGGCAGCAAAGGTTCGGGTTGCCCTCCCAGGCGGCCGATTCCCTGGAGCAGGCCCTGTCCGTGACCCGGGATGCGGTGGCCGATCCCGTCCGCTTGGAGCACGGCGTAGCCGCGCTGCTGGAACGGCTGGCCGATGCAGGGCTGCTCCCGGATGCATTGTCCGATCCGCTGGCGGCGGCGGCATTGGGGCGGATCGCCTACGCCGCGCCCTTCCTGTTGCGGCGTCTCTCCGGGCGGCCTTCCCTGCTGGAAACGGGAGCGCTGGTGAACCTGAGCGATGCTCATCCATTGGGGGAAAGGGAGGAGGAGGGGCGGCAAGGGGTTTCCATCCTTCCCTGGAGTTTCCATGCTTCATACGGGGAGACGGTGGAACTGGAGGAATCGGAACTGATGACCCGCCTCCGTGACTGGAAATACGCGAATTTCCTGCGTTTCACAGCCCGGGACCTGCTGGGATTTCAGGATGCTCCAGCGACCTGCGCCCAGATTTCCGCACTGGCCGACGCCATGATCGGCATCGCCTATGGATACGGGTTTACTCACCTCGCGGGCAGTTTCGGGATTCCCCTCAATCGCCAGGGCGCCCTGGCCGGCGGGGCGGTGGTGGGGATGGGGAAACTGGGGGGCGAGGAGTTGAATTACGCTTCCGACATAGATCTGATCTTCATCCAGGAGGGCGATGACACCCCCTGCAGGATTCCCGGAGAATCCATGACGCCTCCTCCGCTGCACGGAGGGACCGCTGCCGGAGACGGCCAGGGATGGTGGGAGGATTGGCAGGCCCGGGCGGCGCGGATCTCCAATGGAAATGGGAATTCCCCCCAAGGCCGGGGCAGCAGCGACGAGTTCCATATCCGCCTGGCCCGGTTGACGATCCGCCTGCTCTCCGCCTCCCAGGGGAGCGGGTTCGGCTTCCGCGTGGATTGCGACCTGCGCCCGGGAGGAAGCGCCGGCTTCCTGGCAGCGGGAATGGGGTTCATGGAGCAGTACTATTATCAGCATGGAAGGGAGTGGGAACGAGCCGCCATGCTCAAGGCGCGGGTGGTCGCGGGGGAGGCGGGCCTGACCCGCCGCTTCGAGGAGATGATCCGCCCGTTCGTCTACCGCCGTTACCTGGACTATGGAGCTCTTGAGGGAATCGCCATCGTCAAGCACGATATCGACCGCGTCAACCAGGCCACTCTGGAGCGTAACCTCAAGCTGGGGCGGGGGGGCATCCGGGAAAACGAATTCCTGGTGCAGGCACTGCAGTTACTCTATGGCGGAAAAAAACCGGCGCTCCAGGTGACAGGGCACGAGGCGGCCCTGGAAAAACTGGAGGAAACCGGCGTGCTGTCCCGGGAGGAGCGGGATTCCATCCTTGAGGACTACTGGTTGTTGCGCACCTTGGAAAACCGCATTCAGATGGTGGAGGAAGCCCAGACCCACCTTCTTCCAGAAGACACTGCCGGACTGACCCGGGTGCTGCACGATTTTCAGCCCGATTTTCCTTCCCGCCTGCCGCAATCCCGGGAGCGCCTGGAGGCGGCGCGGGAGCGGATTGGGAAGCGATTCGCCGAACTGTTCGCCGGACTGGGGACGGAGAAATTTCCCGATTCCGAAAGCTGGCGCCATGCCGTGACGGCCCAGGCCCGCCCGGAAGAGGTGGAGGCCGTGCTGGAGCGCGTGGACCGGATCTTCTCCCACATGATGAAATCGCGCATCGGGGAGCGCTGCGTGTTCAAGCTGGCTGGGCTACTGGCGCGCGAGGAGGTCTACCGCCGGGGCACCCAGGATGCCCTGCCGCGTTGGCTGGATTTTATCGAGCAGATCGGCACCCGCAACGCCATCTATTCCCTGATCGAGGCGCATCCCACCATCGTCCCCTGGATCGGCGCCATCTTCTGCGAGGGGGGGCATCACGCCGGGCGGTTGATCCGCCATCCGGAATTCGTGGAGACTTTCTTCGCCCTGCGGGAGGATTGGTCCTCGCTCCATGAACAGTTGGAGGACATCGTCCGGGAAGCAGCGGACGAGGAGGAATTCCTCCTGGAATTGCAGAGCCTCCATTCGCAGAACACCATCCGCGCCTTGACGGCGTACCTGGAGCGGGAAGCCGATGGCGTCCATACCCAAATGCTCAGCGGCCTGGCCGACGCCACCGTCGCCGCCTGCACCCGCTTCGTCTGGAGGATGATGGTGCGGCGCATGGGTGCCCCGGAGGGGGCGGACGAGGAGGGCGTCTCGGGATTTTCCGTGCTGGCGCTGGGAAAGCTGGGCAGCCGCCAGTTGCGCTTCGATTCCGACCTGGACCTGATCTTCGTCCACCGGGGGGAGGGAACCACCAGCAAGGGCCGCACCCATACGGAATTTTACACCCGGCTGGCGCAAAAGATCGGCACTCTCCTCACCGCCCCCACCCAGTTCGGGCGGCTCTATGAGCTGGATCACCGCCTGCGCCCCTTCGGAAACAAGGGCGTGCTGGTGCCCTCCCTGACGGCCTACAAAAACTTCCTCATCCCGGACGAGGCCTCCGGCGCGGCGGTGTGGAACTTCCAGGCATTCACCCGCATCCGCCCCATCTGCGGGGAGGCCGCACTCTCGCAAGAACTGATCGAGGCCATCTCCCGGGCCTGGCGTGGACGGGAAATGCCGGTCTCCAGAATGGCGGGGGAGGTTTGGACGATGCTGGAACGCCTTGTGAACGAGCACGCGCCGGGTTCTTTTGCCGAGCGGGGGTCCCTGTCCCTCAAGTACGCTGTGGGCGGAATGATCGGATACGAGTTCCTGCAGCAGGCCTACTTCCTGGCCGCCACGTGTGATACACTTCCAGCGGAGCAGCAAATGGGGGAGAATGCCCAATCCCATTGGACGCCACAGCATTGGACTGCACCGCATTGGACTACACCGCCCCTCCATGAGAAGATGGCGCACATGGAGCCGGACTACCTGGAAATCGGAAAGCTGGACGAACGGCTTTCGTTCTTCGATCCAGAAAACCAGCACCGTTTTCACCCCCGCCATGGCAGGGAACTGCGCGCCATCGCGGAACGCTGGCGGTTCGAGGAGGTACAATCCCTATGTTCTCGCATGGAAAATCGGGTCAGGCAGGCCTTTCAGGGATTGACAAGCTGAAGGGCTGGTCCGAAGACCGCTGGAAGAGCCTCACGCGCGACTCGCAATTGCGCGATTACGAGGACACCCTGCGCCGGCTGCTGGCGGGGAACTTCGGCGGGTTCTCTCCCGAGGAACGGCGCGAGAAGGCCGAGCAGGTGATCCGCCTGTCCGCTATGGCCTCCCTGGCCATGGGCGCCACGCCCATTCCCTTCCTGGAGCTTCCGGTGCAGATGGCCATGGTGAGAGCCATCGCCAAAATCTACGGGGCGGACAATCCGGGGCGGAAAGTGTTCCTGGAATTGGCGGGCGCGCTGGGCGGAGGCCTGTTTTTCCGGCAGATGATGAAGATGCTGCCCCTGGCCGGGCCCTTGCCCCACCTGTCCCGCATTTACGGGGCCACCTGGGCCCTGGGCCGCACGGCATGCCTGTACTTCGACCGGGAGCATCCGCTGGACCCGGAAGATTTACGCCGGACCTTCAGGGAAACCGCCGCCGAGCGCACCCGTGAACAAAGCCGGAAGCTGGCAGGGGATCGGCTGGAAGAGCAGTTGCGATACCTGGACGGCCTGCTGGCCAGAAACATCCTTACCGAAGAAGAACACCGCCGGAAACGCGCGGAGCTGGTCGATCGGATCTAAGGGATCCGAAATCCCGCCTGCACAGCCATCACGGAAGGCCGGGTGCGATCAAATCCC
>CAZOXD010000180.1:0-1589 GCA_964583525.1 uncultured Pseudomonadota bacterium | reverse complement strand
CCGGTACCCGGGGGAAAACATTTATTGAACACGGGGAATTTTCCATGGCCAAGGCAACCTGGAAGTTCGAACAGGAGCAGATTCATATCGAGGATCTGCGGGTGCACTGCATCGTAGGGCTGCATCCGGAGGAACGGGTGCATGAACAACCGCTGGTCATTTCCATGGTCATCCCGGTGAATTTCACGCGGGCGGTGAAAAAGGAGACCCTGGATACCACCATCGACTACGGCGCGGTGGCGCGGGAGACCCGCGCCTTCCTTAAGGAGAGCCAGTTCCGGCTGCTGGAAACCCTGGGCCGCTCCCTGGGCGTCCACCTTTGCGAAACCTTCTCCCTACCTGCGGTGAGCCTGCATGTCCGCAAGCCGGAGGCCATTCATGAATGCGCCGGCCCGGCGGTCAGTCTGAGAGTGACCCGGGGGAAAAAGAAATGAGCGCGGAATCGTGGACTGGACCGGCACGGCATTGATCACCGGCGCGGGGGGAGGGCTGGGCCAGGCCATCGCGCTGCACCTGGCCGGCCCCGGCGCCCGTCTATTTCTCCACCACCACCGCAACGGCGAAGGGGCGGCCCAGACCGCCTCCCAAGCCCGAGAGCGGGGGAGCGAGGCCAGCCTCCACCCCGCGGACCTCTCCAACGCCACGGAGCGGGACGCCCTGATGGACCAGATCGCCGGCGGGTGCGACGCCCTCCACCTGCTGGTCAACAACGCCGGTATCTACCCGGATACCGGTCTGCTGGATACCTCTCCCGAACTGTGGGACCGGGTGCTGCAAGTCAATTGCACGGCGGTGTTTCACCTCACCCGGCGGGCCCTGCCCCTCCTCGATGCAGCCGTGTCGGAAGCCACTGCGGAAGCCACAGCGGAAGCAGGGGCGGCCACCGGCGGCATCACCGATACCCCCCCGCCGGGCTCGGTCACCAATCCGGCCGCGCAGGTGATCAACCTGGGGGATTCCAGCGCGGACCGCATCGCCGCCCGCAGCCAGGCCACGCCCTACCACGTCTCCAAGCTGGGGGTACACGTACTCACCCGGAGCTTCGCCCGGGAATTGGGTCCCCGGGGCATCCGGGTCAACATGATCTCGCCGGGATTCCTGGAAAACAGCCTGGGCGAACCCGGCTCCCCCATTCCCCAGGGCCGCGCGGGGACCGCCGCCGACATCCTGGGCGCGCTGGACTACCTGCTCTCGCCCGCAGCCGCCTACGTATCCGGCGCAAACATCGTTGTCTCCGGCGGCTGGAATCTTTAGTGTTGACGCCCGCGGCTTCCCGCGCCTGATAGGCTGGATACCGTCCTGGCAAGGTGTGATTTCGACAAGGCGATAATCTTGACAAGCCGGTAATCTTGACAAGGTGAGGGGCCTCCTCTACCGTTGAAAGAGATGCGGGAGTAGCTCAGTTGGCTAGAGCATCAGCCTTCCAAGCTGAGGGTCGCGGGTTCGAATCCCGTTTCCCGCTCTCCCGTTTTCCCGTAGTTCCTGGCGTGAACCGCCACACAAACCATGGCGCGGGGTAGAGCAGTCAGGTAGCTCGTTGGGCTCATAACCCAGAGGTCGCAGGTTCAAATCCTGCCCCCGCTACTAAT
>CAZOXD010000179.1:6098-10529 GCA_964583525.1 uncultured Pseudomonadota bacterium | reverse complement strand
GGCGGGGCGGGGGTCGGCGGGGAGGGTGCCGGCGGTGATCCCCGTGATCCCGGAGATCAGGGCGCCTCGCCACGGGCGGGTTCATGGCCGGCGGGTTCATGGCGGGTGGAATCGTGTCGTGTGGAATCATGGCAGGTGGAATCATGGCGGTATCTCGTCCAGGCGGCGCAGCAGTTCGATCAGCATGCCCAGCAGCACGGGCCGGAAAGGGTCCGGGTCGCCCAGCAGCACGCCGCCCGGCGTGTGCCGCCGCGCGTCGTTAAACAGCCTGTCGAAGCGTCCCTGATCCTCCCGAGTCAGGCCGCGGCGGAAGTCCGCGAAGGACGCCTCCACCTGGTCCACCACGTGGGAATAGGGGGTGACGCTCTTGCCCATCGCTCGCTCCCAGAATGCGGCCCCGTGCGGCGATCCGCAGCGTAAAGCGCTGGGCCAGGGTTTTCTCGAAGGCCGCCGCCTGCTTCGCTATAACGGAAACACCGGCTGCGGAAGCCATGGAACCCATGGAACCCATGGAAACCACGGAAACTACGGAAACAGTAGGCTGGCACACCTGCACCGGGTAGCCCTCGCGCGCAAGGCAGGCGATGCCGTCCAGCAACCGCCGGAACAGCCAGGGACGGTCCCCCTCCGGCAGGTCCTCGTCCAGCAGCGGAACCAGCGGATTGAGCACGGTGATGCGGTGTCCCGGCCCGAAGCGGCGCCGCAGATTGAGCAGCGCCCGGATTTCCTGGTACCCCGTGAAGGCCCGGCAGACCTGGATGCGCTCCAGCACCGCCCGCGGCGGCTGCCCCAGGTGGCGCGCTTCCAGGGCCAGCCGGTACACGTCCAGGACGCCCCCGCAATCCAGCACCACCTGCGGCCCTTCCCGCAAGGCCCATTGCGTCAACCCACGATGGGCCAGCGTCAGCACGCTCCGGTCCCCCAGCAGCACCCGGACGGTGGCAGGCGGTGCTGAGCGTGCTGCGTGTGCTCCCCGCGCTCCCTGCACTCCCCGTGATGCCCGCTGCCCCTGTGACTCCGGGCTTTCCCCCCGCCGCGCCGCCAGACGGGGCAGTGTGGATGTTTGTTCTTGCATGAGATACATTGGCTTCCCTTGCTGGAAATACGGATGGAACCCGATGCTGCGCAGGTTTTTTTATGTGAAACGTTTGTACACCTTTTTTGCAAAACAGGCAAGGGAAAAGAAACGCCTCCCGTCCACCCGGATCTTGAGGAAAAACACTGGAATATTCCGGGGCAATCGAATTCCGCACACACAACGGCCATAAATATTTACCTTATTGTTATTGTTTCTGTTTTAAAATTTCTGCTTCCAGCGGAATGGACACCCCCGCAATTCGGTTCCGCGCCCGGTTCCGGCCCTCCCAACGGGGGTATTCACCCGGTCAATATACCTGGAACAACAACGACTTCTCCGTGGAGCGAGATAATGAATCAAGCGGCAAAACTTCGTGAATTGCTCAGCCGCCCGGGCCTGTTGCTGGCGCCGGGTTGCTACGACGGCATGTCGGCGCGGCTGGTGGAGCGGGCCGGGTTCGAGGCGGCGTACATGACCGGATTCGGCAGCGCGGCCAGCGTGCTGGGAATGCCGGACACGGGCCTGATCTCCTTCGCCGAAATGTCGAATCACGCCGCCAATCTGGCCGCGGCCATCGACATTCCGCTGATCGCCGACGCGGACACCGGCTATGGGAACGCGGTGAACACCTATCGCACGGTGAAGAGCTACGCCCGCGCCGGTGTGGCCGCCATCCAGATCGAGGACCAGGTATCGCCCAAGAAATGCGGTCATACCAAGGGCAAGCTGGTGGTGCCGGTGGAGGAAATGGTGGGGAAGATCCATGCCGCCTGCGATGCCCGGGCCGAGCAGGATATCGTCATCGTGGCCCGCACCGATGCCCGCGCGGTCAACGGCTTTGACGACGCCCTGGAGCGCGCCCAGGCCTTCGCCGAAGCGGGCGCGGACGTGATCTTCTACGAAGCCCCGGAATCGGTGGAGGAAATGGAAAAGGTGGCTTCCACCATCCAGACGCACACCCTGATCAACGTGGTGCAGGACAGCAAGACGCCCTGCCTGAACGCGGACGAGTTGCAGCGGATGGGATTCAAGATCGCCATCTACCCGTCCATGCTGCTCCGCATCGCCGCCTGGGCCATGAAGGAGGAACTGGAGCGCTTCAGCCGGGAGAAGAGCTATTCCGACGAGGATGTCCGGATGCGCTCCGCCGAAATCCAGGATATCGTGGGCTTCCCCTGGTACTACGAGATGGAAGAGAAGTACCGCGGTTGAGCCGGTCCCGCACCCCCTCCGCGCTGATTCCCGTGCTCATCCCCATGCTCGGGGAGGCGCGAAATTCAGTGCATGAAATCCGGGAATGGGCTGCTGCGATGGATGCTCAAAACAGGAACTGGAGCTGGATATTGCCGCCGTCCCATTGCCGGGCCCCAAGCAGGTCCAGGTCCCAGGAGGTGTTGAAGAACGCCCGGTAGCTTCCCGCTTCCTGCAGGACGATTCCCACCCCCAGCTTCCACTCATTCGTTCGCCCGTTGCCCTCCGCCTTGGCGGTTCCTGCGTCGATTTCGCTGCGATAGACCCGCGAGGCCTGGAAGGAATACACCCAGTGGAACCAATCGCTGCTGGGATCCTCCCATACGGCGTAAAAGGCGTCCGTCAACATGCTGTGCTCGAAGTCGTCGCCCGCCACCTCCGCTGTGATGTTGTTCTCGAACAGCCCGCGGTAGAAGCCGGTTTCCACCACGTCCCCTCCCGGAAAGGAATACACCCCATGAAGATCAACCCATCCCCAGCGCAGCAATTGGGCCGAGGCGGTGATACTGGACCCCGCACCGTATGGAAGCCGCTCCCGCTCCTCCCGGTTTCCATTGTAGTCCAGGCCGAACCGCAGGCGTTCGCTCCAGCGGAATCCGCCCGACAGATCCACCTTGCGTCCCCTGTAGCGCTCCTCCTTCCCGTCGAGCGGTGTCAGCAGCCGCGCTTCCATCTCGGCGCGGAGGTTCCCGCGGACATGGAAATTTTCACTGGAATAGAAGTGGAACTCGCTCCGGTAGAGGATCGGGTTGGGAGAATACCGCTCCGTACCCGTGGTTTCTTCGTTGTACAGGTTGAACTGCTTCAGGTAGGTCAGTTGAATGCGATCCGGATCGGTACGCTTCCCCCAGGCGGCGGCAACACCGGTGTGGCCGAGGATCTTCACATGCTCCGGAAATCCCAGGAGAGAGGCATACCACCCCTGGCCGAAGCGCAGTTCGACTTCCCGGTAGATGGGATCGGGCCGGAAAAAGGCGTCCTGCTCCTGCCGGTAGAGGATGGAGGCGTACTTTCCCAGGTCCTTTTCCAGCCGAATCTGTTGGAACATGTAGAATTTCTTCTTGGACAGGCTGCCCACGCTGGCCCGGAAGACGTTCGGCGCAAGCCGGTACTCGTGGCGCCAGGAATAGGGGGCCTGGTAGGTCTTGCGGTCCAGAAAATTCTCCGCGTCCAGGGCGTGTTTTTCAATGGAGAAATCCCCGTTGAACTGGGCCCGTCCCGCATCCAGCCCAAGGAGGAATATCCATGGAAGCAGCAGGCCCACCCGCCATGGGAAAGCCGGGCCGCTTTTTGTCCCGCCATCGTTCACGGTGTGTCCCCTTCCGTCCGTTCCACGTGCTGCCGGTATGGTTCAGGATACTCTTTCGGGAAGGGTTTGACAGCCCGGCACCCCTCCTGCCATGTTGGAACCCTTCACCGGCCACGCACTTTTCTCCTTACGGCATGGCAACGCGATGAGCCTCAGTTCCATCTCCGAGCGATTGACGACCCTCACCTATGTGGTGGATGAAACCCCGCATATCGTCGTGGATGGCAGCCGCTGCCGGGATTGCGGCGCCCACCCCTGCCTGCGGTTTTGCCCCGCGGAATGCTTCACGTCCAACGAAGCGGGAAGCATCGATTACTATTACGTGGGATGCGTGGAGTGCGGGACCTGCCTGCTGATTTGTTCGGAGGATGCCGTGCAATGGGATTATCCCAAGGGCGGGTACGGAATATCCTATCGCTTCTGACCCGGTGTTTCACCCCCGATCCGCTCACCGATCCGACTTGAGATCCTGATGGATTCCAGGAACTCGAGGGCCGGACAGGATATCCCCCTGCGCAATAGTTCGGCCACGTCGGCCGGATCGTCGATATCCAGGGCCAATTCCTCCACTTCCAGCACTTTGACCGCGGCATTGCGCTCCCGGGCTTCCCGGGTGTGCAATGCAAGGCTGTTGTGGCCAAAGCGCGAGGGAAACAGGGTGGGCGGGGAGCGGAAGAGGGCGTTGGTGCCCAGGCGATCCCGGGAAGGCACCAGCACGGCCCGCCCCTTGCTGCTTTTCAGATGGGGAGCCGGCCGCGAGCCCTGCTGCGGGTGCGCTTGCGGGTGCGCTTGC
>CAZOXD010000179.1:0-5998 GCA_964583525.1 uncultured Pseudomonadota bacterium | reverse complement strand
TGCGGGTGCGCTTGCGGGTGCGCTTGCTGTTTGGGGGCCGCAAGGATGGCGGCCAGCACGATTTCCAACGCCGCCGTGGTGAACAGGGGCAAATCCAGGGGAACCCGCAGCACGCCCCGCAGACCCTCTTTTTCCAGCATGGCGCTGGCGGCGTCCACGGAATGACTTTCGGAGATTTGCCGATCTTCCCGGATGAGAGCGAATCCCAACTCCGCGGCCATCTCGATGGCTGGGGTGTAGTTGGTGACGACGGTGCGGCGCACGGTTGAATCCACGGCTGCGATTCCGGCCAGCACACCGCGTAACATGATGTGCGCGAGTTCCCGGCGTTCCTCCGGGTTCAGGAGGCTGGCAAGACGGGTCTTGGCCCGGGTGAGGTCCTTCACCGGCACCAACACCGCCAAGTCTCCGGCTGTGAATGTACCGGGTGTGAGCGAATCGGGTGTTAGTGAATCGAGTGTCATCCGCACCGTAATCGCTGCATCGTTTACCCTTGGCCTGCGGACCGTGTGAGGGCCCGTGTGGGGGACCGCACGATGTGATTGATGGATCAATCCTCCGCCAACGCCAACAATCCCCTGGCCAGGGCCGTTTTCGCCGCCAGATCCGTCATTATGGTGGGCAGCGCTTCGCAGCGCAGCCCGAGGGCGGTCACGTCCCCAGCCAAAGCCTCGTCCTGCTCATCCAATACGAACAGGTCGATCAGATGCTTGTACATGCCGGCCACGGCCACGGGAGAGACCTCGTATCCAAGCTGTTCCATCATGCGGTCCGTGGGCCCCTTCAAGGAACGCCCGCCCACCAGGGGACTGACCGCCATCCGCAACGCGGAGGTATTCCGGAGCGCTTTCGCGATACCCGGCACGGCGAGAATGGGCCCGATGCTGATGAGGGGATTGCTGGGCGCCAGGATCACTACATCCGCGCGGGATATGGCCTCCACCACCCCCGGGGCCGGCGTGGCGGCCTCGCTGCCCTCGAAGCGGATTTTGCGCACCCGGGGCCCGGCCCGCTCCCGCACCAGGTATTCCTGCAAGTGGAGCCATCCATTGGGCGTTTCGATGCGGGTCGCCACGGGCTGATCGCACATGGGAAGCAGCCGGCATTGCAGGCCCAGGGAGGCGGCGATGTCTTCCATGATCCGGGAAAGAGGATCGCCCTCCCGCAAGCGTTCCGTACGGTAGAGATGCAGGCCCAGGTCCCGGTCGCCCAGGTTGAACCAGCCGGTGCCGCCCAGTTCCCGTACCTGATCCAGCACGGCGAAGGTATCGCCCGCCACGCCCCAGCCCTGGGATTCCTCCACCCGCCCCGAAAGGGAATAAGCGAGAATGTCCCAATCCGGGCAGATGCGCAGCCCGAACAGGTCGATATCGTCCCCGCTGTTGGCGATCACCGTCAGGGAGGATGGATCGGCGGAGTCGAACAACCCGGCCGAATAAAACCCCAACGCCAGTTTTGCCCCCCCCACCCCGCCGGAGAGCAAGGCGATTCGTTTGCTCATGGGGGCTATTTCTGGCCTCCGGAAGGAATCCCCGCCAGCCCGGCCACCCGGAACCGGCCCTCGCGGCTCTTGTAACGGCGGTTGAGGCGGATCAGCAGGGCGGTCATACCTTCCACAGTGGCCGCGGCGCTGAGTCCCCCCACATCCATCGGGGTGAGGCCGGGAATGCGCTCCAGGGCCGCTTTGAGCCGCTCCTTGGCATCCTTGTCGTCCCCGAACACGAAGGTGGCGCAATCCATGGGAATCGACAGTTCCTCCAGCACGTGGGCCGGGAGGGTCTTGCCGGCCCCGCAGAGGGGTATTGAGGAGGGGAGGATACTCCGTAACTGCTTGCTCCCGGATCCCGCTAGCGGAGTGATCAATTGCACGTCCCCCTTGCCAAATGCCAGGGGCACAGTCACGTCCACCAGCACCGAACCTTTCCGGAACCGGGAGACCAAGCTTGCCAGAGTCAATTCGGCATGTTCGAAGGGCACCGTCAGGAACACCAACTCCACTTCGCTGACCATGTCCCCGTTTTCCATTCCCGCGATGGCTACCTGGGATTGGAGACCCCGCTCGTTCAGTTCACCATTCAACCCCGCGGCGATTTCCTCCGCCCGGTCAACCTGCCTGGAACCGACGATGACGGTGAATCCTGCCAGGGCGAAGCGCATGGCCAGGCCCCGGCCCTGGGGTCCGGTGCCTCCGATGATGCCGATCTTGGGGTCGTCCATGAAACTCCGGAAACGTGTTTGAAAGATGGTTATTGAGGTTCAATCGCCCATACAGATCGTCTAGGCGGGTTTTTCGAACAATCCCTGAATGAAAACGATTTTCCCTTCCCGCAAAGCCTTGCCGGAGTTGGCCCGCCGCTGGAAAATTTCCTCCCCGAACAGTACGTGCATTCCCAATATAGGGGTGGGTGCGTTGGGCGCAGGGCGGTTTTGTTTACCATATTCGATTGTCTCTCCGGAAACATCACGCCATTTCAACTCCCGGAACCCAATGGGGCTCAGCATTTCCCGGATCAGTTGTGGGTCGCCCAGAAAGCTGATGGAAGCATCCCCGGCCCAGGGTACTGGATAGTCCAGCGATTCCCCATTGCCGATGAAAATATCCTGGAAGACGAATCGTCCCCCCGGCTTGAGCACCCGGAAAATCTCGCTATAGAACCCTTCCTTGTCGGCGATGTTCATCTGAGCCTGAATCGTCCAGGCCCCATCAAAGGTTAGGTCGTCGAAAGGCATTTCCAGGGCGCTGCCGCGGCGAAAACTGGTTTTACTGGCCAGTCCGCAGCGTTGGGAGAGCATCTCCGCAACATCCCGGAATTCCGGCACCAGTTCCAAACCCGTCATCTGGCAACCATGGGCCGAGGCCAGATAACGCGCGGGTCCGCCCAATCCGCTTCCCACGTCGAGGATATTCATTCCAGGGCCGAATCCCGCGAATTCCGCCAGTTCCCGGGTGGCCGCCCGGCCCCGGGTGTGAAATTCGTCCAGGGGCGCCAAATCGTCCACCGTCAGGTTGTCCGGATCCTTGCCGGCCTTGCCCAGGGCATCCAGGATGCGTTCCGCGATGCCCCCGTCGCTGTAATGGGAGAGCACACTTGGTTCATGATCGCGCATGGGTTCCTCGCTTTGATGGGATCCGCCTACAGGCGGAGGCGTTCCTACGCCTCGGTAAATATATCCAGGGGGAGAAATGCGGATACCAGAAAATTGGGGTGATTCACCACCTGACTGATGCGCAAATCCACGGCAACGCTGCAAATCAGATAGGCCTGGGCGGTGGTATACCCGTATTCCTTCTCCAGATGATCCGCCATGTGGACCAGGGCATTCTTCGCGGCCAGGGTGAGGTCTCCCGGCTCGTTGCGGCCATCGCGGCCACCTCGGACGACGCAAATTCCCGTGGTGGCGAAAAACCGGCGCGGCACGGCCATTTCGGGAGCGGTAAAATAATCCTCCCTGGCATAACTGACGTCCTTGCGGCCCTTAGCCCCGCCCTTGACCAGATCGAAGCGCATGGTGGCGGTGGCCCCCATCTCGATGGCAGTGCCGCACACCTCGCCCTCTCCCTGGGCGAAGTGCGCATCCCCGCAGGAAAACAGCGCTCCCGGCACGTACACCGGCAGATAGAGAGTCGTTCCCGCAGTAAGCTGCTTGATATCCACGTTGCCCCCATTCTCGCGGGGCGGGATGGTGCGCAAGCCCTGGCTGGCGATGGGTTCGCTTGCCGGAACCGCACAGTCGGCGGTGGGCAAGCGCACGGCTCCCCCGCGTTCGTGCAGGGCGGCCTCGCGCTCCCGGGCCTCCTCCATCAGTGTATGGGAGGGCGCCACGCCCATCACCCCGAGAAAGGGCGCTGCCGGAATCCGCACGCCGGGGATATCCTTTGTGGTGGCGTGGCCATCCGCGATGTCCCAACGGGCCAAGCCCTTCACGCTCTCGTCCTCCAGACCGAACACGAAAGGAGTGATGGAGGTCCACCCGAAGGATTGCGGCTCCACCTTCTCGATCTGCACCGCGAGCAGATCGCCGGGCTCGGCCCCTGCGACGAATACCGGGCCCGTGAGCGGGTGTGGCACATTGGGGTTGAGCGTTTCCACGTCGGCGAGGGTGGTTTGGGGTCCCATTTGCCCGTCCCGGGAATCCAGGGTATCCATCACCACCGTCTCCCCGGGCTGAATGGATAGGATGGGAGGGATATCGGGATGCCAGCGGTTGTGCCCTCTGTCCGGTTGCCCGGCCAGCCGCTTCCCGCGATCCAGGATGATCCGTTGCGCCATGGGTTTCTTCCCTGTGGGTTTATTGGATGCCAATGCGGCCCAGCATGCCCCACGGCTTCCCGGGGGGTGCGGATCGTGGCCGCCGTAATGGGGTTTTCCCGGTGCAGGGCCGTTTTCAGACCTTCTCAGCCTTCTTCCAGCATGGCCCGCTCCAGCCGGGCCAGGGTTCTCTCCTTGCCGAAGAGCGCAGCCACGCGGATCAGATCTGGCCCCTGATGTTCCTTGGTGATCGCCCACCGCACCGGGCCCCAGAGGGCCTTGCCCTTGATGTGGGTCTCCTGCTGCACCTCCTTCATTACTCCCTGGAAGGATTCCTCGTCCAACCGCTCCCGGGCCAGAAGATGGGCGCGGAAGGAGGAAAGGACGGTGCGGGCCTCCTCCGTAGCCAATTCCGCCATCAACTCCGCTGGCAGGGGCGCGTCGTCTTCCCGGAAAAAGAAGGGAAGATGCACCCCGATATCGGCCAGGGTCACCAGGGAATGCTGCACCGTGGTGCAAATGTTCCGCAGGAATTCGGGATCCTTGCCCGCCTGCTCCGCGTAGGGAGTCTGCGCAATGAAGGGAGACAGGGCTTCCATCAGTGCTCCGGGCTCCAATGCGGCCAGATAGGTCTGGTTCATCCAGTCCAGCTTTTTCCGGTCGAACACGGCCCCGGACTTCCCGACGCGCTCCAGGCTGAAATGCCCGGTCAATTCGGCCAGGGTAAACTGCTCCCGGTCGTCCCCGGGATTCCAGCCCAGCAGAGCCAGGAAGTTCACCAGGGCCTGGGGCAGGTACCCCTTGTTCCGGAAGTCCTCCGCGGCGGTATCCCCGCTGCGTTTGCTCATCTTGCCGCCCGTTTCGCTGAGCAGCAGGGGCAAGTGGGCGTAGGCGGGTGTCTCATAGCCCAGCCAGCGGTACAGATAGAGGTGCTTGGGAGTGGAGGGCAGCCATTCCTCGGCGCGCAGGATGTGGGAGATCTTCATCAGGTGGTCGTCCACCACCACGGCCAGGTGATAGGTGGGATATCCGTCGGACTTGAGGATCACCTGATCGTCCAGTTGGCCGGAGTTGAAGGTGACCTTGCCGCGAATCAGGTCTTCCACCACGATTTGCTCATCGGGCTCCGGGATGCGCATCCGCACCACGGGCTTGCGGCCTTCCGCCTCGAACCCGGCCCGTTCCGCCTCGCTCAGGTTGCGGTGGCGGCCATCGTATTTGCTGGGCAGGTTGCGCGCCGTCTGCTCCGCGCGCATCTGTTCCAGTTCTTCCGGGGTCGTATAGCATTTGTAGGCGTGACCGGACGCCAACAGCCGCTCCACCGCCTCGCGGTAGAGGGGCAGCCGCTGCGATTGCCGGTAGGGGCCATGTTCCCCGCCCTTGTGGGGGCCTTCGTCCGGGGAAATCCCAGCCCACTCCAACATGGCGGCGATGCTTTCCTCGGCACCCTCGACATGGCGCTCCCGGTCCGTATCTTCGATGCGCAGGATGAATTTGCCGCCGTTTTTGCGTGCGAACAGGTAGTTGAACAGGGCCGTGCGCAACCCGCCCACGTGCAGTTCACCGGTGGGGCTGGGTGCGAATCGGACTCGGACTTCGCTCATGGGTACGGTTTCGGAAGGGTCGGTTGGGATGCCGGATACGGGCCGCTGAACGCTCGTTCCAAAGGTAAAATCTAGCATCAACCAACCCGGATGGGAACGGGCGGGAAAGCGCGGCCCACCAGGAACCATTTTCCACACCCCCAC
>CAZOXD010000178.1:0-10547 GCA_964583525.1 uncultured Pseudomonadota bacterium | reverse complement strand
AGAGCGCGGTGGAAATACAAGCGCAGCAATATGGGGACGGCAATGTGGGCGCGGCAATATAGGGGCGGCGCGAAGCATGCGGCTTGCGGATGCTTCTGGTGCTTCCGCGGGTGAAGATATCCACCTCCGAAACGGTAGAAAGCCGGGCCTGGTACTTCGCGCCAGAAGCAGGAAGTTCCGCCATAAAGCACTTGAGATTCCGGCAATCCGGGAAATGGATGATGATGAGCGCCGATTTGAAAAAAATGGTAAAGGAATCGCTGGAGCGCTCCAGGAAGTGGGCCGAGGACGGGTGGAAGGTCACCTTCGGACCCCGTCAGTTGGAAATTTCCTCGCTCCAGCATGCCCTGGACCTTCCGCGGGAGGCTCCCAACCGGGAGGAGGCTATCGGCTACTGGAAAAATGTCGAGGGGATCTCGGAGGAGGTTTCCCTCTACCTGGAAGCCGCGCTGGCCGATCTGGAAAAAGGCGACCTGAAGGCCGCGGAGAACAAGCTCTATTTCGCGCAATATTATGAGAAGCCACTGGAGCAGTACACGAAAACCAGCAAGCCGGTGTATGAGAGCATTCTTAAACGATAGATGCGGTAAAAAAGAATCTTCGAGTCGAACCCGACCCTTCGGGACGGATTCCTTCGGAATCCTCTATGACGGGCCGGACAAGCCTGTCCGGCCCTGGATCCATGACGGGACGGACAAGCCTGTCCGGCCCTGGATATTAGGGAATCGGGCTTAATAAGCCGTGTTGCTGAGGAGCGCGCTGTGCGCGCGTCTCGAAGCACGCGGCGATTCGGCAATTTTGAGATCGATTTTAATTGCGAGCCGCCGCAGGTTCCGCTCAGCCTGGAGTATCGTGAGCCTCAGAAAACAACTCATGGGGGACCGGAAAAAAATCCTGAGAGAGTGGTATCAGGAAGTGCTGGGAAGCTTCCCGAAGCAGTCCCACGCCCTGATCGCCAGCAATACCGACCGCTTTGCCAACCCCATCGGGTTCACTCTCAACGACGCCATCGCGGAAATATTCTCCGCCCTGGTGGGGGATAAATCGTTGGATGAAATCGCCCCTGCCCTGGAGCGGATCATCAAGCTGCGGGCCATTCAGGGGGGCCGTGAGGCGGCGCAATTGGGATTCCTGCTTTCCCTGAAGCGGATCGTGCGGGAGCGGTGCGGCGCCTATTCGGCCGAATTCACCGAGGTGGGGGCATTGCTGGAGATCGAGGACCGCATGGATGAGATTCTCCTGCGGGCCTACGAGATTTACGTGCGTTCGCGGGAATTGATACTGGAATTGCAGGTCAACGAGATCAAGAACAAAACCCATATGATGCGGAGACTTTCGGGCGAAGCCTGATCCATTTGGCGTATTTTCCCGATTCTCACCCAAGCGATAATCGACAGCGAAGCGGTTTCCGTATGAAATACATCGCCCCTCTGATTCTGGTCGGTTTCCTGGCGTTGGCCGCCTACGTGGGCACCGCGGTGTTGCAGTTCGAATATCTCTTCGGCGTGATTATTCCCTACGCAGCCTTCCTGACCTTCGTGCTGGGGTTCGTGTACCGTGTCTACACCTGGGCCAGCGCGCCGGTGCCCTACCGCATTCCCACCACGGCGGGCCAGGCGAAGTCCCTGGACTGGATCAAGCGGGACCCCCTGGAGAGTCCGGCCACGATGCCCGAAGTGCTGGGCCGGATGGCGCTGGAAGTGTTGCTGTTCCGCTCCCTGTTCCGCAACACCCGGGCCGAACTGCGGGCGGGGCCCAACCTGAATTACATGTCCAGCAAGCTGCTCTGGCTGGGAGCGATGGTCTTCCATTGGGCCATGCTGATCATCGTCATCCGGCACTATCGCTTCTTCCTGGAACCCGTCCCGGCTCTGGTGCGGTTTCTGGATGGGCTGGACGGTTTTCTGCAGATCACGCTGCCCACGTTTTACATCACGGATGTGCTGCTGGCGCTGTCCCTGCTCTATCTGCTGGCGCGGCGGTTTACCCACGCCCAGACGCGGTATTTGTCCCTGCCTCAGGATTATTTTCCGTTGTACCTGCTCGGCGGCATCGTGTTGACCGGTGTGCTGATGCGCTACGGTCTGAAGACGGACGTCATCAGGATCAAGACCCTCGTGCAATCCCTGGTGCATTTCCGGCCGGAGAGCCAGGCCGGAATCAGCCCGCTGTTCTACATCCATCTGTCCCTGGTGTGCTCGTTGGGGGCCTACTTCCCATTCAGCAAGCTGATGCACATGGGGGGCGTGTTCCTCAGCCCCACCCGCAATCTGGCCAACAATTCCCGGGAGAAGCGGCATATCAACCCGTTCAATCCGGAGGTGGATACCGGGTCGTATGCTGCGTACGAAGCGCGATTCAAGGATAAATTGGAGCAAAGCGGCATCCCTCTCGATTAGGAATCGCATATGGCAGACGAAACTCCCAAAACCGAGGATATGGCCAAAAGCATCGAGACCGGCCACGGCTTTCTTTCCGGGAAATTGCCCGGGAAAAGCTGGCTGGACACCTCCACGGTCTTCAAGCCGGGCAATTACAACTACCCGGCCAAGGATACGGTGCTGGAAAACCTGAACTTCCCCAATCCCCGCAAATGGTCGCCGGAAGACTCCGATTGGAAGCTGCCGGAGAACTGGAAGGATATCGTCGTCGGCGGTCTCAAGGAGCGGTTGGACAAGAACCGCACCCTGAAGCTGTTCATGGATGTCTGCGTGCGCTGCGGGGCTTGCGCGGACAAATGCCATTTCTTCCTGGGCACCGGCGACCCGAAGAACATGCCCGTGGTGCGGGCGGAGCTGCTGCGTTCCATCTACCGGGGGGAACTGACCATGGCGGGCAAGCTCCTGGGCAAGATGGCGGGCGCCCGCAAGCTGACCCCGGAGGTAATCAAGGAATGGTTCATGTACTTCCACCAGTGCACCGAGTGCAGGCGCTGCTCGGTGTTCTGCCCCTACGGCATCGACACCGCCGAGATCACCATGCTGGGGCGGGAGTTGCTGAATCTGGTGGGAGTCAACATCAACTGGATCCTGGAGCCCGTTTCCAATTGCACCACCACCGGCAACCACCTGGGCATCGAGCCCCATACCTACAAGGCGGTGGTGGAATCCCTGGTGGAAGACATCGAGGACGTCACCGGCATCAAGGTGAATCCCACCTTCAACCGCAAGGGCGCGGAAATCCTCTTCATCACGCCATCCGGGGACGTATTCGCCGAACCGGGGGTGTACACCATGATGGGGTACATGCTCCTCTTCGAGCATATCGGGCTGGACTATACCCTCAGCACCTACGCCTCCGAAGGCGGGAACTTCGGCTCCTTCACCAACCAGGAGATGATGAAGAAGCTCAACGCCAAGATGTACCAGGAAGCCGAGCGGCTGGGCGTGAAGTGGATCCTGGGCGGGGAGTGCGGCCACATGTGGCGGGTGGTGCATCAGTACATGGACACCCTCAACGGCCCGCCGGACTTCCTGGAAGCGCCGGTTTCGCCCATCACGGGCACCCGGTTCGACTTCGCCAAGTCCACCAAGATGGTGCATATCGCGGAGTTCACGGCGGACCTCATCAAGCACGGGAAGTTGCAGCTGGATCCCAGCCGGAACAACCACCACAAGGTCACCTTCCACGACTCCTGCAATCCGGCCCGGGGAATGGGCATGCTGGAAGAGCCGCGTTATATTATCAACAATGTCGTCAATAATTTTCATGAAATGCCGGAGAACACCATCCGCGAGCAGACCTTCTGCTGCGGCTCCGGGAGCGGCCTGAACACCAACGAGTTCATGGAAATCCGGATGCGTGGAGGTTTTCCCCGGGCCAACGCCGTGCAGCACGTTCAGAAAAAACACGGCGTGAATGCCCTGACCACCATCTGCGCCATCGACCGGGTGACTCTGACGGCCGTGATGGACTACTGGGTGCCGGGCGTGAACGTAACCGGGTTGCACGAGCTGGTCGGAAATGCCCTGGTGATGGAGGGGGAAAAGGAACGCACGGAGGACTTGCGGGAAGAACCCTTCGAGGATACCGACGAGGACTAAATGTACGACGCCCCCAAAGTGATCGCCGGGTTGGTGCTGTTCCTTGCAGCGGCGACCTTCCCTTTCTGGATTGGCCTGGGAGACCCCAGTCCGCCGCCCGAGCCCGTCATCATGGCCGGTACCGAACAATGCGTGGAGCCGCCGGAATTCATGCGCCCCAACCATATGACGCTTCTCGACGAGTGGCGGAATTCGGTGGTGCGGGACGATGACCGGATCTACGTGAGTTCCTCCGGGAGAAAATTCGAGAAATCCCTCACCCGCACCTGTCTGGAATGCCATTCCAACAAGGCCCGGTTTTGCGAGGAGTGCCACAAAAGCGTGGCCGTGAAACCCTATTGTTGGGGCTGTCACCTGGTGCCGGAGGTTGCAACCAATGCGGGGGCGCCCGTCCAAGGCGATGCAGTGTGGGGTGTTCCGGGGCTTGCGCCGGTTGCAACCAATGTGGGAGCGCCCGTCCATGGGGATGCCCCGAAAAGCCTGGAGGTGGCCTCCATTGAGAAAGAGCTGGCAATGAAAAAGAGCAGGCAATGAATGAGAGCAGAAGAAAATTCCTCGTCAAGCTGGGATCGGCGGCATTGTTTGGGGTGGGCTGCGCGGCCACGCTGGAACATTTCCTCGCCAGGGCCGTACTGGCCGACCTGGGAAGCGGGGGAGCGGTAGGGTCGGCGGGCCAACCCGTCCGCTGGGGAATGTTCGTGGACATGTCCAAGTGCGCGGAGGATTGCTCCGAGTGCATCGACGCCTGTCATTCCAAGCACAACGTCCCGGACTTCGACAATCCCAAGGACGAGATCAAGTGGATCAAGAAGGCCAGCTTCGAAAAGACCTTTCCCAGCAAGAACCATCAGTTCACCTCCAGCCAAGTCAATTCCAAGCCGGTGCTGACCTTCTGCAACCACTGCGCGGAACCGCCCTGCGTCAAGGTCTGCCCCACCAAGGCCACCTTCCAGAGGAAGGACGGCATCGTGGAGATGGACTTTCACCGCTGCATCGGGTGCCGGTTCTGCATGGCGGGCTGCCCCTACGGATCGCGGAGCTTCAACTGGCGCAACCCGCGGGTGGCCATCGGCAAGCTGGACTACGGCTACCCCACCCGGGAAGCCGGGGTGGTGGAAAAGTGCAATTTCTGCTCGGAGCGGCTGGCCAAAGGCAAACAGCCGGCCTGCGTCGTCACCTGTCCCAACGAGGTGCTGACCTTCGGCAACCTGCACGACCCGGATTCCGGGATTCGGCAAAAGCTGAAGACCCGGGTAACTTTTCAGCGAAAGCCGGAATTGGGCACCAAACCCTCGGTCTTTTACGCATTCGAGGGCGGCAATGATTGAAAAAGCGCTGGTGGGAAACCGCAATTACTGGTTGTGGGTGGCATTTTTGCTGGTGTTGATCGCCCTGGGGTTCGGCAGCTATCTCAAGCAGTTGGAATACGGCCTGGGAATCACCGGGATGGGCCAGGATATTTCCTGGGGCGTGTACATCGCCCAATTTACCTTCATGGTGGGCGTAGCCGCCTCCGCGGTGATGCTGGTGCTGCCCTATTATCTCCACGATTACAAGACGTTCGGCAAAATCGTGGTCCTGGGAGAATTCCTGGCGGTGGCGGCGGTGACGATGTGCATGCTGTTCATCATCGTGGACATGGGCAAGCCGTCCCGGGTGTTGAACGTGCTGCTGTATCCGACGCCTTCTTCGATCCTGTTCTGGGACATGATCGTGCTCAACGTCTATCTGGCGCTCAATCTGGTGGGCGGCTGGGTCTCCCTGGATGCGGAACGCAACGAGATGGCCCCGCCGAAATGGATCAAGCCCCTCATCTACCTGTCCATCCCCTGGGCCATCAGCATCCATACCGTGACGGCGTTCCTGTACGCCGGGCTGCCCGGGCGGCATCTGTGGATGACGGCGATCCTGGCGCCGCGGTTCCTGGCCTCGGCATTCGCGGCCGGGCCGGCCCTGCTGATTCTGCTGTGCTTTCTGCTCAAGCGGCTGACGGGATTCGACGCGGGCCGGGAGGCCATCAAAAAGCTCACGGTGATCGTGCTCTACGCCGCCATCATCAACTTCTTCTTCGTGGGGATGGAGTTCTTCACCGTCTTCTATTCCAATATTCCCTCCCATGAGGACGCCCTGGGATACCTTTTCTTCGGGCTGGATGGCCACACGGGATTGCGCCCCTACATGTTGTTTTCCATGGCGATCGGGCTGGGCTCCGTGGCGATCCTGCTGATTCCCAGGCTGAGAAATCAGGACCGGTTTCTCATCGCCGCCTGCGTGGCGATCTTCGTCTCGTTGTGGATCGACAAGGGCATCGGTCTGGTCATCGGCGGATTCATTCCTTCCCCCATGGAGACGGTCACCGAGTACAGCCCCACCCTGATCGAAGTCCTGATCACATTGGGAATCTGGGCCGTCGGCTCCCTGGTGCTGACCCTCCTCTACAAGACCGCGATTTCGGTGAAACGGAGCGGGACGGCTTGAGTCCCAGGCCGGGAGAGGGAATTCCGGCTGCGGTGTTTGCAGCTGAGCGGAAAGTCAGCCCTGGAGGCCCATTCCGGTGCGGTCGGAGATGGCTGCGGGGGCATCGCCGCGATTAATACGGAGCGCTGCCACGAAGTCCCGGCTCCATTCCGGTACCGACAAGGCGTGGAGGTGGGCGTAGGAAGCCAGCAGGTTCCTGTGAACGATGCCGTCCTGACCGTTGCCCATTCCGGCGCCCCGCTTCACCCGATAAAAGTATTGCAGATCCGGGTCTGCATGGATCAACCGCGAGTAGTGGAACTCGTGGCCCCTGATTTCCCGCTCCAGCTTCATCCAACCGGAAGCACCGCTGGGCGCCAGTTCGACGTACCCATAGCCGGCCGGCTTCTCCTGGATTTGCACATCAGCGGGAATCACTCCTACCATCTCCCAGGACACCCCGTCCCGGATGATGGAGCGGGTCAGATACATCATGCCGCCGCATTCCGCGTAGGCGGGGAGGCCATCCTCGATGCGGCCGGCGATGTCCCGGCGCAGGGAGCGGTTGGCTTGCAACTCCTCCAGGAAGGACTCCGGGAATCCGCCCGCGAGATATAGTCCATCCACCTCCGGCAGCGCCTGGTCTCTCAGGCAATCGAAGAACACCAGTTCGGCGCCCTCGTTTTCCAGGGCGTCCAGATTCTCCCGGTAATAAAAGCAGAAGGCCGGGTCATGGGCGACGCCCACGGTGACCGTGGGAGATTTCCGGGGGCGTTTTTTTCCGGGACCCGCCTCCAGGAGAGGCGCTTGCCGGGCCAGCTTCCGCACGCCCTCCAGATCGACATGCTCCCGCATCAGCTTGCCCATGGCCGCCAGGATGGCGTGGTGCTCCCCCTCCTCGTTGGGGGTGATCAATCCCAGGTGCCGCTCACCAATGGGGGGCGCCTCCAGGGCGGGAATGCTCCCCAGCACGGGAATTCCGCAATGATGCTCGATGGCCGCGCGCTGTTTTTGCTCCTGGCGGGGGCTGCGCACCTGGTTGAGCACCACTCCCGCCACGTTCACATCGGGATCGAAGGTTTTCAGGCCGTGGACAATAGCGGCGATATTGCGATTCATCCCCGAGCTGTCCACCACCAGCAGCACCGGCGCTCCCAGCAGCCTGGCCAGGGCGGCGCTGGAGTCCCCGCCCTCCAGGTCCATTCCATCGTGGAGGCCCAGGTTGCCTTCGATCAGGCTCAGGTCGAATCCCTGGCTGCGCTCCAGGAAGGTGTCGAGGCAGGTTTGGGGGTCCATCAGGTACGGATCCAGATTGAAACTGTCGTTGCCGGAGGCCGCCCGGTGCCACAGGGGGTCGATATAGTCCGGGCCTTTCTTGTAGAGCCGGAGGGCCAGCTTGTCTTCCCGGAACGCCCCAGTCAGACCCAGGGTAAGCAGGGTCTTCCCGGAACTCTTCCTGGCGGCGGAGATCAACAGGCGCGGATAGGGCACGGAAGGCATGGAGGCCATGGATATTGGTTTCCGGAAATCAGGAGGATACGGTTCTTCGGATGATCGTAGTGTATCCGCTTCCCGGGCGGTTTGCCACATCAGTGCCATGCCCGGCAGCCGCTGCCGGGCATGGCAGCCGCATTCTCGATATATTTCATGAATTCATCAGATCCGGAAAAATTTATAGTGGCGCGGACGTCCCTGCCCATGGGAGGGTGGGCCGGGAATCCGCTCCCAATTTTCTCAATGCGACTTTAGTCACAGAACGGATTTACGCCGGATGCGATATTCCAGCGGGCAATTAATCCGGAATCGCTCCGGATGCAGGGGGATTGTATCGCATCATTGCCCAAAAAAAATGTCCCTGGAATCTTGCATAATTCGAGCTGGAAGCAATGAAAATCGGAATTTTGTTGAAGGAAGGTCCCTACAATCATCAGGCGGCGGATTCGGCCTATCGGTTCATCCAGGCCGCTCTGGAAAAAGGGCATCAGGTCACCTCGGTCTTTCTGTATAACGACGGGGTGCTCAATGCCAGCAACCGGGCCGACCCGCCCCAGGATGACCGCGATCTGTTCAAGATCTGGTCGGAATTGGGCGCGAAGGGCGTGGAGATCTGGGCCTGCATCGCCGCATCGAAACGCAGGGGTATCGACGACGATGTTCTGATGGAAAATATCACCATCACCGGGCTGGGAACCCTGACCGATATCGCCATGGACGTGGACAGGCTCGTGACCTTTGGAGATTAGGAGAAGCAATGCCGGATATTGAAGAGGAAAATGGGGAAGACGTACAAAAGTTCATGAATGTCCTGCGGAGGGCGCCCCATGGAACCATTTATTCCTACGAGGCTCTGGAGATGATCTTGATCCTGGGAGCCTTCGAACAGGATACCAGCGTCGCCTTCATCGATGATGGGGTGTATTCACTGCTGAAAAATCAGGACACGAAAGGAATTGGCATCAAGGGATTTGCCAACACCTTCCGTGCCCTGGATGGTTTCGACATTGAGAAGCTTTACGTCGACAAGGAATCCATGGAGGAACGCGGGCTCACCGAAGACGATTTCGTGGTCGACGTGGAAGTGCTGACCTCCGAGGAAATCGGAAAGCTGATGAAGGAACAGGATGTGGTGATCCACCACTGATCCGCTGCGCCGATTCACTGCACAGAACTCCAGGAATTGGACAACCATGCTGCATACAATCAATCAATCGCCATTTCGCTCCAATACGTTGACGACCGCCCTGCGCTTCATTCTACCCAAGGATCCGGTGCTGTTTTTGGAGGATGGGGTGTACACGCTCGATGACCGGGGGAAATTCAAGGACATCATCCAGAACTTGTTGAAAACCAATCCCGTCTATGGCCTGGAGCCGGATTTGCGGGCCCGGGGAATCGGCCAGGTCGTGGGAAAGGTGCGGCAGATCGGCTACGATGGATTCGTGGACCTGGTGGAAGAGCACCAGGTGAATTCCTGGTTGTAGCCACCTCCTGTTTAGATCTGATTCGATCCGGAATATCCCGGCCAACGGTGAGAGCGGGCAGCAGGAGGCCACCTTCCGGGAACGTGCCGGGTGCCCCGATAGCGCCGGGTGCGCCGGGACGGAGTCCTCCGGGCGCCAGGCCTCTACTCAGTGCCCGCCGCGATTCCAGGGATGGTGCGGTAGGGGATGCGGTTCTCGTCCAGGGTGTGAAGCTCCACCTCATTTCCGCTTTGGGGATGCGCGTTCCCGGCCGTGATCCGCACCACATGCCTGCCTGCGCGGCCCAACTCCACCAGCAGAGAGGGCACCTCCTCCGGCGCGCAGGAGCGTTGCCCCGGCGCCTTCCCCACCACGATCCGCTCCGCATCACGGCGGGCCATATCCAGATTTTCCGTAAGCACCCCGGCATCGTGAACGATCACGTCCGCTTCCTGAAGGCATCGCAGCGCCTTGAGGGAGAGCAGCTCCGGGTCTTCCCGGTGGGTCTGGAGAAGGGTCACTGAACCCGCTGGCGGAAAGTCCCCCGTGCTGGCCCGCCCGGCTTCCAGGGCCGCTTCCAGGGCTTGCCGGGCTTCGGCCTCCCTGCCGGAGAGGAACAGCCCCGCGGCGTTGCCCTGAAAGGCGCGTTCCCAGAATTTCCGCCGGGTTTCGGGATCGGGGAGGGCGTCCTTCACTTTCTGCCGGAATTCGCCGGCCAGCCCCGCCAGGCGGCCATAAGCCACCGGCACCAGGGATTCCAGCCGCGCCTTGAGCAGCCGGGCCAAAACGGGGGACTTCCCGCCGGAGGACACCGCCACCAACAGGGGCGAGCGGTCCACGATGGCGGGGAGAATAAAGCCGGAAAGCTCGAGATCGTCCACCACGTTGATGGGAAGATGGGCCTCTCCGGCGGCCCGGGCCACTTCCCGGTTCACTTCCATTTTCTCTGTGGCGGAGATGACCAGGGTCATCCCTTCCAGCATGGAGGGCTGGAACGGCGCTTCCAGATGAACGATGCGCCCCTCGCCCGCCAGTTCGGCCAGGGTGGGGTGCATGGCCGGGGCGGCCACGGTGACCCGCCCCCCCG
>CAZOXD010000177.1:8419-10569 GCA_964583525.1 uncultured Pseudomonadota bacterium | reverse complement strand
ACCCTGCTCATCGCCAAGGAAACCTTCGAGGAGGCCGGCTACCGGATGCTGCACGCCCTCACCGACAGCCTCTACGTGGTCAAGCCCGGCTCGTCTGCCGAGGACGTGGAGCCGGACGTGGAGCCGGAAGTGGAACGGCTTGCGCAGTCCGTGCAACAGGCCACCGGGCTCACCCTGGGCGTGGAGGGGGTCTACGACTGGATCTGCTTCCTGCCCTCCAAGGTGCGTAGCGGACTTTCCGTGGCCACCCGCTACTTCGGGCGCTTTTCCGACGGCAGCCTCAAGCTGCGCGGACTCAAAGTGCGCCAGCACGGCACCCCGGACTTCATCCGCGAGGCCCAGGAGACCTTCCTGGCCATCATGCAGGGTTGCCGCAGCCGCGCCGAGCTGGAAGCCGCCACCCCCCGCCTGCGGGCCGCTTACGAGCGGGCGCGGGGGGCCTTGTGGCGGGGCCGGGTGCCGCCCGGGGCGCTGGCCATCGCGGCGCGGGTGACCCGCGAACTGGAGCGCTACAAGGCCAACAGCCCGGTGGCGGTCTGCCTGCGCATCCTGGCGGCGCGGGGTATCCGCATTCCGCCGGGTCAGAAGGTGCGCTACGTGATCGCCGACCGCGGCCAGCGCGATCCCTTGCGCCGTTACGTGCCCGAGCCGTTCCTGGACGAAGTGCGCCAGTACGATGCGGTGGCCTACCAGGCCCTGCTGCTGGACGCCTTCAAGGAAGTCACCATCAACCTGGAGCGGCCCCGCGTGGTATGGGAAGGCCCCCGCCAGGAGACGCTGTGGTGAAACCGTCAAGCGTAAAAAGTGGCTTATGCGGGGGAGCGGGGCGCGACACGCAAGCACTGCGGCTCGCAGGGCTTTAGGCCGGTACGACTTGACCGGGCGGACGTTTCGGGAGAAAAAGGCGGGGCTATCCCTTCGACCGGGTGAAGAGGAACGAGTGTGGCTGGACGATCCTGCGCAGTCGGTTCTCTTTGGACTGGAGGTTGAAGCGGCGCTTCCGGTGACCGATTCGCAGGACGTGGAGGATGTATTCGCTGGGTTGGAATAGCGCAGGCTGCGGCTACGCCAGGATCAACAGATCAAGGAATGGGAGGGGGCGCGGATAGGTCGGAGGCTTGTTCGAACTCTCGGCCTCCATAGGTCTGTACTCGCAGCCTTCTTGAGGGATCGCGATGAGCGAGCAGAAGTTGGCTAAATACACTACGAGATTCCTCAATGACGAGGGCTGGGATGTGTACAAGGAAGTCCAGGTTCAAACCGTCGGACCTCGGGCGGACCTCGTTGCTGTGCGGAGGCGGCGCGTCTGGGTCGTTGAAACCAAGATGAACTTGAACCTAAAGCTACTGAGCCAAGCCTGGAGGTGGCTTTCCTATGCCCATTTCGTGAGCGTTGCAGTTCCTAAACGAATTCGGGCGGAACCGTTCACCAATCTGATTCTGAAGGACTACGGGATCGGTTGTCTGGAAATAACCAAGAACTACGTCTGGGAAGAGATTCCGGCTCGACGAAACCGAAAGCCAATGGGCCTAGATAGACTGGTAGCTACCCTGAGGGAAGAGCACAAGCATCAGGTGTCAGGCAGGACACATGTGCCATTCCTAACTCCCTGGAAGTTATTTTTCACCGATCTCAAGGCCATCGTCCACAGGCACCCAGGTCTTACGCTTCAGAGGGCCATCAGGAGCATCGGGCACACTCTGGACAAGAGCGACGATGTCATCAAGAACCACGTCATTCAGGAAATCCTCCAGGGTAGGGTCCAAGGCGTGAAGCTGGAACGACGGGGGAATTGGTGGCGCATCTGGCCAGACGAACACTGAGTAATAACCACCTGAAATGCTCGGTTTCGGTCTGACCCCAATCAAATAATTCGCGGCTGTCTCCCTGCCACCCCATACCGTCGCCTTGGTGGGTGCTTTCGATGGCCGCGATGGCTCTGCTATAGTCCCAATCACAGCCTGATCTTCTGCATCTGGGCGGACGGCAACTGGTAAGAACCACCCCGACCTTCGGTTGGGGCGCCTCTTCTCCGGGTCGTGCGTACAATCAACCCAAATGCGAATATCATTCTCCCCGCCACCTTTCGCCGCCGAATCAGGGGTGGCTTGGCCGACACGGCAACCCGTGCCCCTACCGGTTCGGGGGGG
>CAZOXD010000177.1:0-8319 GCA_964583525.1 uncultured Pseudomonadota bacterium | reverse complement strand
CGGTAGGGGCGCAGGATGGGAACGAACCGCACCGGATCCGCGTCGTGGAGACGGAGGGTGCCCTCGTCGGGCGTGCTGGAAACCAGCGCCCGGTACACGTGGGATTCCTGGAGGATGCGCACCACGTCCGCCGGTGTGTATTGGCTCCAGTCCGGGCGGCTGTAATGAACGTGGGCGTCGAAGATGGGGATCGGCCCAGAGGAATTTTCCGCGGCGAATCCCTCGCATGCCGGGATCAGGATGCCGGTCAGGAGGAGGACTCCCGTCAGGACCCCCCAAAGCGTTCGAATTTGGGATGGTTTCATGGGATCGGCTCGGCGGTTTCCCGGGTTTGGCGCGGGAGGGTTTCAGCGGATAAGGGGGTTCGCCGGATCACCGGCACTCAGAAACCGGATGTGTGAAGATCTGAGGCCTTTCCAGTATGGCGCCGGTTTCTCACCGGTTGGGGGGGGATTATGGCCTAAATCGCCCGATTTGACCCCTTCCTGGCCGGTATCCGGGGACGATTCATCGCTCCCCGGGATGATCCCACACGATACGGGCCGAATCCAACGGAATTGTCCACCCCATTTCCGAACCGGAAGGGGGCACGACTAGTCCGCTAATGTCCCGCGACTCCGCTAATGACCAACAACAAGGGTGGAGGTGAGTTGCCGCAAGGTCTTGATGATTGCCATGGCGACGATGATCCCGGTTTTCCTGTTTTCCTCGCTGGCGATCACATCCTCCCGGAACTGGAAGCTGCCGAAGCGGCCGCGGGCTTCCACCTCCACCACATGGGGATGTTCCCCCGGTTCGGCGAAGATGCGCAGGCGGGTGCGGTCCAGCCCGATTCCGGCCAGGGCGACGGCCGCGGAAATGTTGACGTTCTGGGGATAAGCCGCCGCTCCCTCCCTTGCGGTGCCGTCAAAGAGCAGGGTAGGCCCTGCCAGGGCATCCAGGTCATGGGAGTTCTCGGCGGCGGTGCCTTTCCAGGATTCCGCGTCCTTGCGGACGGTCATGATCACTTCATCCAATCCCCCTTGGGCGGCGGCTGCCAGCATGTCCAGGGCGCCCACCCCGGCAGAGGGGACGATCACCCGTTTTCCGGCCGCACTTGCGGCGTCCATCACCCGCTGGAAGAAGGCGGCATCGGAAAACGCGCCCACGGAGGTCACGATCAGGTCGGCGCCGCTTTCCAGCACCCGCTCGGCATGATCCCGCACGGCCTGGTGGCCGGCGGTCTCCAGCACCGCGTCCATGGGGTGGGAGAAAAATTTATCCGGATCGGAGTACACGGGGGGGGATTGGAGCGGCTGGCCTTCCCGGGGGCGGCGCACGAGGATGGCGGAGCAGATGGACCCTTCCAGTTCCCCCGTCTTCCATGCCTGCAATACGTCCTTGCCGATGGCGCCATGGCCGATCATTCCAATGCGGAGCATGGAGGGCATCCGGGGTCAGGAGGTGGGAACTGTTTCCGGTTTGGGATCGGCAGGGGTGTTGAAATATTGCTGGAAACGGGTTTCCAGGAAGCCGTAAATTCCCCTGGGCATGAAGATGATGAACAGGATCAGCAGGAGCCCGTAAATCGTTTCCGCCATGCCGGCCAGGCTAACGCCAAAGTAGGTGCGCAGGGTTTCCCGGAACACGATTGTGAGGATGGCGCCAATGGTCGGACCAGGGGCGGAGTACATTCCGCCTACGATGGAAAGGAAAACAATTTCCAGCGAGATGCCGATACCGGACAAGGTGTTGGGATTGAGATATTGATTGTATAAGCCCAGCAGAATTCCTCCCATACCCGTCATTCCCGCGCTGATGAGGGTGACTTTCAGCTTCTGGGCCGTGACATTGATACCGATCGAGGCGGAGGCGATTTCATCCTCGCCGATGGCTTCCAGAGCGGGGCGGGACATGGAGCGGTTCACCCATCGCCAAACCAGCAGTCCGCCCACCCAGCAGGCCAGGGCCAGGAAGTAGTAGTACCGCTTACTGGTAAATTGCAGGGCCAGCCAGGATACTTCCGTTGGGGGCTGAACGCGCTCGGGCGTCATTCCCAGGGAGCCGCCGGTGATTTCCCTGGCCGCGATGATGGAAAAACGCACCACTTCTCCCAGGGCCAGGGTGACCAGGGCAAAGTAGTGGCCCACGACCCGGAAGCGGAAGCTGGGATAGCCGATCAGAAAGCCCAGCAGCACCGAAATGGCGATCCCGGCCAGAATTCCCAGCCAGGGAGTGATATGAAACTGGTTCCACAGCAGGGCGGTGGTATAGCCAGCAACGCCCATGAAGGCCCCGTGTCCCAGGCTGACCAGGCGAAACTTGCCCATCAGGGACCAGGAGGTGCCGATGAAGGCCCAGATCAGGGTCAGGATCAGCAGGTGCAGGTAATAGATGGAAATCGGCAGGAAGGGCAGGATCACCATAAACCCCAAACCGGCCGCGAGGAGATAGCGTTTCATTGGCTGCGTTTGAAGATTCCTTCCGGTTTAATGAAGATCATCACGATAAACAGGATGAATGCGATCACATAGGAGAGTTCCGTGCTGACGTAAAAGCTGCCGATGGAAATGATCTGGCTGAAGATGAAGGCGGCCATGAAGCCTCCGATCAAATTCCCCAAACCGCCCAGGACGCAAATCATGAAGGTAATCGGCCCGAACGTCAGCCCGATGAAGGGATGAATGTCCTGTTGCAGCACCAGCAGGATGGCCGCCAGGCCCGCCATGGATCCTCCCACCGCGGAGGTGATCAGGTACACCTTCTTCGTGTTGACGCCCATCAGCCCCATGATCTCACGGTCCTGCGCAACCGCCCGGATGGCGGTGCCGATGAAGGTGCGGGTGAGAAACAGGTACAGCCCGATCATTCCCAACAGGGCCGCGCCGAAGGAAAGCAGCCTGGAAAAGCTGATGTAGAGTTCATAAAACTCGAGGATGGGCAGGCTGATGCCCAGATTCCGGAAATCCGCGCCGAAGACCAGCGTGGCGAAGCTTTGCAGGAAGAAGAGCAATCCACCCGTCGCAAGAAGCTGGTTGATGGGCTGAGAATCGAGGATCGGCGATATGACGAACAGATGCACCGCGACTCCCAACAATCCCACGCCAACGATGGATGCGGGCGCCGCAACATAAAGGGGCAGGCCCCAGGTGGAGTGAAGAGTGAAAATGACATACATCCCCATCATCACCAGTTCCGCGTAGCAGATCCAAATCACGTCGATGACGCCGAATACCAGATTGAGCCCCAGCGCCAGCAGCGCCAACACGCCACCGAAGAGAATGCCGTTGATGATGGCTTCCAACAGAAAGAAGTCGAAGATGCCCATAATCGGAATCGTTTTCTATAAACCCATGTAGGATTTGCGAATGGCCTCGTTGTCCATCAGTTCCTTGGAGGAGCCTGTCATTTTGACCGTTCCCACTTCCAGCAGGTAAGCCCGGTCGACCAGTTCCAGCGCCTGTTGGATGTTCTGCTCCACGAGCAGCACGGTAAATCCCTCTTCACGGATCCGGCGCACCAGTTCGAACACTTGCATGACGATCACCGGGGCCAGCCCGGCGGACGGTTCGTCCAGCAGCAGCAATTTGGGCTTGGACATCAACGCGCGGCCGATGGCGCACATTTGCTGCTCGCCTCCGGATAGGGTTCCGGCCATTTGATTGCGCCGTTCCAGCAAGAGTGGAAATAGTTCGAATACCCACTGCAAGCGGTCCTGGTAATCCTTTCGGGCGGCCGGAATAAAGGCCCCGATTTTCAAATTGTCCTCAACAGTCATGGAGGGGAACAATCGGCGGTTTTCCGGGCAGTGGGCGATGCCCTCTTCAACGAACTTGTGGGGCGGCAATCCAATCAGGGATTTCCCCTCCATCACGATCTCCCCGGAAAAGGGGCCGAGTTGACCGGAAATGACTCGCAGCAGGGTGGTTTTCCCGGCGCCATTCGAGCCCACTACAGCGACGGCTTCGCCGGTGTGAACCTCCAGATCGATATCCCAGAGCGCCTGAAACGAGCCGTAGCCGGCGGATATGTTAGAAAGCGATAACAATAGCGGGTCCCTGTGTTGGTATCATCGCATTGGGTTGATGCCATCCCTGATTTCAAACTCCCCTTGGCGCGATACGTCAGGGCAGGGCGGGTTTATCTCCCAGGTAAACCTCGATCACGCGGGGGTCGTTGGCGACCTTCCGGGGTGTCCCTTCGGCGATTTTCTCCCCATAGTCGAGCACCATCACCCGGTCCACCACCTTCATCAACACTCCCATGATATGCTCCACCCAGACGATGGTAACCCCAAGTTCGGAACGAATCCGGTTCAGCATATCGGCCGCCTGTTTCATTTCGGATTGGTCGAGGCCGCCAAGGCTTTCATCGGCCAGAAGCAGGCGGGGCTGCGTGGAGAGCGCTCTGGCCAATTCCAGCTTTTTCAATCCAGCAGCGCCCAGGGCTCCTACCTCCGCATCGGGACCGGTGGGCAGGCCCACGGTTTCCATGGAGCGAATGGCCCGGTCGCGGGCTTCTTCCCGGGAGCGGAGTTTCTCGTCCCCGAAATAGGCCGAGAGTGTGACGTTTTCCAGCAGGGAAAGGGTTTTGAAAGGGCGGGGAATCTGAAAGGTGCGGGCGATCCCCATATGACAGATTTTCTGGGGTGAAAATCCGGTGATATCGTGGTTCCCGAATTTGACGATGCCACCTGTGGGTTTGTAGACCCCTGAAATCAGGTTGAACAGGGTGCTTTTACCGGAACCGTTGGGGCCGATCAAACCCAGGATTTCGCCTTCCCGCACTTCGAAGGATACCTGGTTGACCGCCAGGAATCCTCCGAAGGACTTGGAAACATATTCGACGGCGAGCACGGACTATCGCGCCGCGTAAGGTGAACTGGCCGGCAAGGGAAGCACCGGGTCGATGGTTTGAATGCTGGTCGGATAGGCGATGTAGGTCTTTCCGCCGACATATTGCATCGCGACCGGGCTGGCCCGGAGGTTCTGCCCCGCCATTTCATGTCCGGGGGGGGCGAATTTGATCCCGTACCCCTGGATGGTTCCCCCTTCCGGGATATCCAGTTCCAGGGCAGCCTTGCGCAGTGCGGAAGGATTGATGCCGCCATGCTTTTGAATCGCTACGGGGATCACATTGTTGAGCAGCACCCAGGTGTGATTGAAGCCCATGGAGGTGTGCGGAGGGACTTCCTTGGCTCCGGTCTTTTGTTTATATCGTTTTACCATTTCCTTGGTCAGATCGCCGATGCCCGGTTTGAGGGTTTTGGGATCGAGGAGTTGCGCCGCCACCGGATCGACGTTGAAGATGTAATCCACATCCTTGCCGAAGGCCTCAACCAATTTGTCGATCTGCCCATACCCGGCGCCGTGCCCGATCAGCGTCTTGAAGCGCAGGCCCAACTCCTTCGATTGACGGAGAAAGAGGGTGATATCGGGATTATAGCCGGTGTGCAGGATAACATGGGGACGGGCCCGCTTCAGCTTGATGACCATGGAGGACAAATCGGGGGCGGTGAGCGCGTACCCTTCGGTGTGGACGATTTTCATCCCATGGTGCTTGGCGCCGGTCGCGTTGGAACTGGCCACCCCGGAACCATAGGGGCCGTCCTCGTGGATGATGGCCACCCTGATTTGGGAGGGCTTCATCCCCATCTTTTTCATGGCGTTGGCGGCCAGGAAATCGGTCGAGGTTTGCCCGAACTGGTCGCTATGCACCTGAGCGCGGAAGACGTATTTCAGGTTCTTGTTTTTGAACACCGCGGAGGAGATGGCTACGTTGATCCAGAAGAATTTTTTCTGCGCGTCCACCTTTCCGGAAAGCGGAACGGCCTGGGCGCTGCTGTAGATTCCCATCAGCAGATCCACCTTTTCGGAGTTGAGAAGGCGTTCGGCTTCGTTGATGGCGATGTCCGGCTTGCTTTGGGCGTCTCCAGCGATGATTTCAATGGGATGCTTCCCGAGCACGCCGCCTTTTTCGTTGACCATATCCACCGCGATTTGGGTGCCGATGGAAGCGGGCACGGAACCGGCGGCGGCCAGCGGACCCGTCAGATCGTAGATAACCCCGATTCGAATTTTCTTGGCGGAGAAGGCCGCATTCGGCAGGGTGGCCAGAAGGATGGCCGCCATCAGGAGGCTTACCCAGAGGGTTGAATTTCGAATCTTTGTTTTCATGATGTTGACCCCATGAAATATTGGACGGAAGATTGCTTGGTGGCCGAATGGGTTTACTCCATCGAGCAATGAGGATTCCCATCGCCTTTAAAGTACACCTCCTCCATGGTGTCAAGTCGTCCCTGCCGGGCCAGGATTGATTGGGTAAAGGAATCAATCGACCTTGAGCAGAATCTTGCCGAAATTGAGGTTGGACTCCATTCGTTCATGGGCTTCCCTGGCTTGATTCAAGGGGAAAGTGGAGTCGATGATGGGCTTGATTTTGCCTTCGGTGAGCATGGGGAGCCATCGCTCGCGGAAGCGATTGGTGATTTCCCGCTTGTCCTGCAGGGGACGGGAACGCATCACCGAACCAAAAATGGCCAGCCGTTTTCGCATCAGCAGATTCAGGTCGATCTCCGTCTTCATGCCGCCCATGGTGGCCACGATGACCAGACGCCCGGTGATTTTGAGCACTTCCATGTTTTTGGCAAGGTAGCTGGCGCCAAGGAAGTCTTCCACGACGTCTACGCCCCCGCCTTGGGTGAGCTTGTTGATTTCTTCCACGAAGTCCTGGGTTTTGTAATCGATTCCGGCATGGGCGCCGAGGGCCAGGGCGCGGTCGATCTTTTCTCTGGAACCGGCGGTGAAATACACCGTGGCCCCGATCTGGCTGGCCATCTGGATGGCGGCGGTTCCGACACCGCTCCCCCCCGCGTGAACCAGCAGGGTTTCCCCGGGTTGAAGGCCGCCAAGGACGAACACGGTCTCGTTGGCGGTAAAGAACACCTCGGGCACCGCGGCGGCTTCTTCGAAACTCCAGCCATCGGGAATGGTCATCGCCATCTGGGAGTCGAGGAGCGCGTATTCCGCATATCCTCCGCCACCCACCAGGCCGAACACTCTTTGCCCCTCGGAGAAGCCGCTGACATTGGCGCCCCATTCCACTACCTCGCCGGCCAGTTCCAGCCCCAGGATTTCCGAATCGCCGGGAGGAGGTGGATATAGGCCGCGGCGCTGCAGGGTGTCGGCCCGGTTCAACGCCGAGACCCGCACCTGCACCAACAGGTCGTCCGGTCCCGGGGTGGGTTTGGCCGCCTCGCCAAGGGTCATCACTTCGGGATCGCCGGAACCTGCGAGCGTAATTGCTTTCATGAACAACTCCTTGTGCATTGATGTTGCCTGGATAGGATCGTGGGGAGGTTTTGGGATCCGAATCTTGTCCCAAATCGGACGGATAGCAGCCTCCGTGGCCAAGGGCATGGTTGCCTCCGCAGCCATGCGTGGAGTCAAACCGCGGTTCAGGTGGGATCATTTGCCAAGCCTGGTACTTTTGCAACTGCATCATTCCGGCTTATAACGTCCAAAGGCAAGGGGGCATAGTCCAATCCCGCCCAAGGAGCAAGGAGCATGAATCGAATCGAAATCAGAATTGGGGATATTACCGAGGAATCCGTGGACGCCATCGTCAATGCCGCCAACAACACGCTGCTGGGTGGCGGCGGGGTGGATGGCGCCATTCACAGGGCCGCCGGACCGGGGCTGCTGGAGGAATGCCGGGGCATCGGCGGATGCCCGACCGGCCAGGCCCGGATCACCGGGGGATACGATCTTCCCGCCCGTCACGTCATCCATACCGTCGGGCCGGTTTGGCAGGGTGGCGGAAAAGGGGAGCCGGAATTGCTGGCATCCTGCTATCGGGAATGCTTTGCCCTGGCGGAACGGCATCTGCTCACTTCCATTGCGTTCCCCGCCATCAGCACGGGGGTGTATGGGTATCCCCTGGACGAGGCCGCACAAACAGCGTTCAGGGAAACCCGGGCCTATCTGGGTGGCGGAGGGAATGTGGAGAAAATCGTATTCGTGTGTTTCGATCAGGCCAATTTGGACGCCTATCAACGGGCGATGGCCGCGATGAGGTAAGGGAATTTCGGGCGAAGTGGGAAGAAGAGGGAAGCAGGGAGGGAACCGGCAGCCTATTCCGGGTTGCCGGGGCGAATATGCAGGTGACAGCATCCTTCCCGGCCTGGCTCCCAGGTGTCCGCCTCGAATTGGAATCCCGCGCCTTCGAAGGTGCCGTTGTCCACCTGGGCGGCGATGGCGCAAAGTTTGGCCACTTCCGATTCTGCGATTCCGGCTTCCAGCCATGCCTCCTTGAGGGGGCAGCGGTGGAACTTGATGTCCA
>CAZOXD010000176.1:0-10658 GCA_964583525.1 uncultured Pseudomonadota bacterium | reverse complement strand
TGAAAAAACTCAAGATTGCCATGGTCGTCCATGAGGAGGAGGGAAGGTATTGGGCATCGTTTCCGGAATTGCCCGGGTGCTTCACCCGGGGCGATACACTGGACGATCTACGCGCAAACGCATTGGAGGCGGTTACAGGTCACCTGGAGGCATTACAGGCGGAGGGGATGCCTCTTCCCGAAACCGGGATCACCGTGGAAGCGGTGGAAGCCGTATTGGAAGGAGCTGCCTGAAGCCGAATCTTCTTGGAGGTGGCGATGGGAACACAATTTTTCGGCCCGCGCCCACACCCGCATTCTGAAAGTGGCCCGCACGGTATAATTTTTTCGGCCTTTCGGCCTTCATCGCCGTCCTGGCCGGCGCCCCCGAAATGGGCAGCGAGCACATCGCCCCACCCCAAACATCATGGCCATCCAGTACCGGAAGCTGGATCGGAGGGTGGGGTAGGAGGGTGGCGGGTGGCTTTCAACTCCGCTCATCGCAACTTCATTCTTGTTGACAGATCGGTACGGTCAGGCGCCACCGTCGAGCGCCTCACACGGTGATGACGACTTTTCCCTGGGCGTGACCTTCTTCCAGATACCGGATGGCCTCGGGGACCTCACTCAACTTGTAGTGTCTGTCGATGACCGGCGTGACTTTTCCGGCTTCAAGAAGTTCTTTCAAGACGAGCAGGTCCTCTTTGTTTGGTTTCGCCAAAAACGAGACCATCTTCCGGCTTCCGACCAGTGAAGCCAAGAGTACTTTGAACAACCAAATCTGAGGTCCAATCCAATCACCACCCACTGGCGCTCCGACTGTGACATACACCCCCCTGGGGCTCAATACGCGCCTGCAATCCGACAGCGAACGGTTCCCCACGTTGTCAAACATCAGGTCATAGCGCTGCCCACTTTGGGTGAAATCATCTTGGGTGTAATCAATCACCTGGTCTGCGCCAATAGATCGGACCATGTCCACATTCCTCGTGCTGCACACGCCGGTCACTTCCGCTCCGAACGACTTGGCAATCTGCACGGCAAACGTACCCACACCTCCCGAGGCACCATTGATCAACACCTTGTGCCCTGGCTGAATCTGTCCTTTGTCGCGAAGACCCTGCAAGGCCGTGAACCCTGCCATAGGTACGGCCGCCGCTTGCTCAAAGGTCAGGTTGGCCGGTTTCAGCTCCACCGAGTCTTCTGAGACACATACATACTCGGCAAAGGCACTGCGCATCATCGGGAGTTCGCCGAATACCTCATCACCTGGGCGAAACTGCGTCACGTTTTTGCCAACCGCTTCAACCTGCCCTGCCAGATCGACGCCCATACCGTTGCCTTTTGGTTTGAACAGCCCGGAAAACAAGCGCACCATGTACGGCTTGCCTCTCATGAAGTGCCAGTCATAGGGATTGGCGCCAACTGCGCGGACTCGTACCAGGATGTCATCATCGTTGACGACCGGCTTGTCGATTTCTTGGAGTTGCAGGACATCTGGAGAGCCGTACTTTTCGTAGACGATTGCCTTCATCGCACTCTTCCTATCCGTTGTGGGTATGGTGGCAGGTGGCTTTACCCTACATTTCCCAAATGGATCCGCCATTTCGGTATCCACGGCTCCGCCAACATCGGACACCACAATTTTGGGAACAAATATCCAAATTGTATCTGTCGTACACCCCTATTTTTAAGCCAAAAGAGATATTGAACTCCTTTTCGGCACGATGGCCCTGTAGCAATGGGGCCAATCGCGGAAAAGCGGTCACAGGAATTGCGCTTCCAAACCGAACGATTCTCCGCTTTAACTTGATATTATTATATTTGATATGGAGAACTCGGACCAGCAGAATCGTTCTCTGTCTGGGAAATGTGGGCTGAAAGAAGATGGCGCGCCCCCTTCAGCCCAATTCACGGTCCGCTATAGCAAGGCATCCAGCGCCGCGAAATTCCGGGCCTGCACTTTCGCGGCAATCGCTTTCGAACGGGGCAGGATCTGGAATACGTAATGCTCGGCGGTTTTGATCTTGTTGAAGAAGAATTCCGCTTCCTCGTTTTCAGCGGCAAATTGCCGCAGGCCTCCATTCTCCATGTTCCCCAGATCTTCTCCGGCCAGGGCCTCCAGCTTGTCCTCGGCGACCAGCGCCAGTTTGAGAAGGTAATAGGCGCACATCACGTCCCCGAAATAGATGGTGACGTCGGTGGCATTGAAGACCGCCTCGCTGAGCCCCAGTTCCTGGGCGATGTTGCCCAGCGAGGCCACGGTGGCCTTGAGTCCGGCGGTGGCTTCCTTCCAGGCGGCGATGGCCTGCCCGACGCCGGGTGTGCGGGCCATTTTGGGGCTCAGGTCTGCGATGTGCTCCATCAATTCCGTGAACAGTTCTCCCCCGCGCATCTGGAGTTTGCGTGTCACCAGGTCCAGTGCCTGAATGCCGGTAGTACCCTCATAAATGGAGGCGATCCGGGTATCCCGCAGATGCTGGGAAAGGGGGAATTCCTCGGTGTAGCCGACGCCTCCCAGCACCTGCATTCCCAGGCGTACCACCTCGTATCCCTGGTCGGCGCCGGTGTTTTTCGCCACGGGGGTGAGAATATCCACCAGATCCCGGTAGCGGCCCCGGGATTCCACCGGCCCCTTCCGGGAGAGGTCCAAATAGAACGCCACCGAATAGATCAGGGCGCGCGTTCCTTCCGTCAGCGCCTTCATGGTCATCAGCATGTTGCGCACGTCGGGGTGATGGACAATGGTCGTCCGCTGGGCGGACTGGTCCTTGCCGTGCTCGATGGCGATTCCCTGGATGCGTTCCCGGGCATAGGCCAGCGCGTTGCGGTACGCGCCGGAGGCCGCGCCCAATCCCTGGTAGGCCACGGTGAGGCGGGCCTCGTTCATCAGCTTGAACATCTGCGACAGGCCCAGGTTTTCCCCTTCCAGCAGATATCCATGGCAATCGTCCCGGGCCCCGAATTCCAGAACGGCCGTGGGGGATGCCTTGATGCCCGGTTTGTGTTCCAGGCGGATGGTGGTGACATCGTTGGATTCCGCGGGATTTCCCCCCGCGTCCACCCGCATTTTGGGGACGATGAACAGGCTGATGCCCTTGGGCCCGGCCGGAGCGCCCTTGATTCTGGCCAGCACCAGATGCACGATGTTATCCGTGAAATCGTGGTCTCCGCCCGTGATCCAGGACTTGGTGCCCTTGAGAAGGTAGTGTTCCCCACCCTCGGCTTTTTCGGCGCTGGTGGTGATGTCCCCCACGGCGCTGCCGGCTTCCGGTTCGCTGAGACACATGGTGCCGCCCCATTGCCCTGAAATCATCTTCTCGGCGAAGGTTTTCTTTTGTTCGGCGCTGCCGAATTCCGTGATCAACCCGGCGGAGCCGGCGGTGAGCATGGCGGTGGTATAAAGGGACGGATTGGATCCAGACATGCCTTCGGCTACGCCAATGGCGACGGAGAATGGGAGGCCCTGTCCCCCACACTCCGGGTCCGAGGTGATGCCGATCCAGCCGGCTTCGGCCGCCTTTTGCCAGGCATCCTTGAATCCCGGGGGGGTGACCACCTTCCCGTTTTCCATTACGGTGCCCACCTCGTCCCCAATTTTATTGAGGGGAGCCATCACTTCTTCCACGAATGTCGCCCCCTCTTCGACGATCATCCTGAAATCGTCCACGCTGAATTCATTGAAGCCCTCCAACTCCGTCAGTTGATCCAACTTGAGCAATTCGTTCTGCACGAATTGAATATCCCTTTTGTCGACTGAGAAATCGGTGCTGTTCATCCGGAAGTCTCCTCGGATTGGACTGGTGTTGAAGTGCGGATGCCCGCTGGGAATATGGCTGGAACCTCATCGCTCCCCGCGGGGCGGCATGAGGATTTTCGATCCGTTTTATTCGCCGGAAAAATCCGGGGTGTGGCCGGAGTCCCTGTTTGAATAAACCTGCTATTGTCTAATATTACATCATGAACTCCCGGTCGGGTAAACCACCATGAGCTGACCGCCTCTCAATTCATTATTTGAAAAAAGTGAAGGGCGGTCAGACCACGGGAGTCTTTCATCGCCAGCCACCCGAGGGGGCTTTGATCCTGAAACGAAGGAGGATCGAGGGAGGTTTCCCTCCACGCAGGGGAATATCCCTTCGGCACTCTCCAGATAGTGTATCACTTTGAATTTTCCTGGATGATTTCAATATTAAAACAGTCGTCATGCTGAGCGGAGCGAAGCATCTTCTTGGATTTGGAGAAGTCGTCGTACCTACAAAATTCTTCGCTGCGCTCGGCAATGACATTCCAATTGTCCAACTGAGACACTACCCTTCCCCAAGCCGTATCAGGGAATGGGCCGATCTGGTATATTGAATGGTATAGAGTAGATGGATTGCAACGGAAGCGCGGGATCTCCTGCATTCCCGCGCATTCCCGGGTATTCCCTGGCATTTCCGTGGCATTTCCGTGGCCCGGCGCCGGAGGGTTCCCGGCAGGATGCCTGGGAAGCCTGGGAAGCCCCGTTACGGCTGTCCGATTTGATTCACGATCCATCCCGATGAGGGTCGATGGGCCCTGTGTTTCGCCCGATCCCAACGATTGGAATCAGGTTGAGCCATGAGCGAAAGCCAACAATCCGTACGGGCTCGCTGGATCGAACGGCAGTTGGTGCGGCGTGGAATCCATGACTCGCGTGTTCTCGCAGCCTTCGAGCGCGTACCGAGGGAAGCCTTCGTCCCCCCGGAGCACAAGGCGAAGGCCCTGATGGATGCCCCCATCCCCATTGGATGCCGTCAGACCGTTTCACAACCCTACGTGGTCGCCCTGTCACTCCAGGCCTTGGAGCTTCGCGGCGGTGAAAGGGTGCTCGATGTGGGAACGGGGTCGGGGTATCTGGCCGTGCTCCTCTCCCATCTGGCCGGGGAGGTCTACACCATCGAAATTCACCAGCGCCTGTACACCAACGCCCGCATGGCCATTCAACGCTTTGCCCGGGCCCCGGTTCATACGCGGTGCGGAGATGGATCCCTGGGGTGGAAGGAAGGGGCGCCCTTCGACGCCATCGTGGCGGGGGCGTGCGCTCCCAAGCCTCCACCCAGTCTGGTCGCGCAACTGGCGGCCGGTGGGAGGATGGTGCTCCCGATAGGCAACGGGCATTCCCAGTCCCTGATGCGCTATACCAAGGAAGAGGACGGGACCCTGTCCAAAAAGCTTCTGGAGTGGGTGCTGTTCGTCCCGCTGGTTGGAAAGGAGGGCACGGGTACGTTGCCCCGGGAGTAAAGGCCGGGAGTAAAGGGGAACCTCCATTTGGCCGTCGATCATCCGGTAAGCCACGTGGGAGGCCGATACTTCAATCAACCTTAATCGACGAACAGGTTCCCATGGTGGATTTGCAAGCGAAGAATATCGGCCGGGATACTCCTCTGTCGGACATCATGATTCGCGAGGTCATCACCATTCAAATCGATGACAAAAGCAGCGTAGTGGATACCCTGATGAAGCTGAATCCGATTCACCACCTGCCCGTGCTGGAGGGCAAGGTGCTGCGCGGGCTGATCTCCCAGCGCGACCTGTACCGGAACATGCTCAGCGGCGCCTTTTTCGACAGCGAGGAGGAGCAGCATTCCTTCCTGGACAATTTCACCGATATTCCCAGCATCATGACCCGGGACCCGATCACCCTCTCGCCCGAGCAGACCCTGGGCGAGGCGCTGCATCTGGTGCTGGAGTACCGCATCGGATGCCTCCCCCTGGTCAATGACCGCAACGAAATGCAGGGCATCGTCACCGACTCCGACCTGTTGCGCCTGTTCCGCTGGAAACTCCTCGATGGGGAGACTGGATAGGGTATTGGGGCGAGGTATTAAGGGACGGCATGCGCCGGGAAACCCCGGGAGGACGAATTGCTATCGCTGGGTGATGGGCACGTGGCGGGGTTGAGCCGCGACCCGCTTTAGCCAGGCTTCCACGGCAGGGTAGTCCTGCAACTGGAATCCACCCTCTTCCGCCACATGGGTGTATGCATACATCGTTATATCGGCGATGGTGTACCGTTCGGCTACGAAGAAACCGCGTTCCTGCAAATGGCCTTCCATCACGCCCAGGGCGGCATTCCCCAATTCTATTTTCTGGGCCAGCAACGGTTTGCGCTCTTCGGTCATGTGTCCGTGCGTGATCCAATACCGCGGGGTGGCGATGTTGGGTTCGTGGCTGTACTGCTCGAAGAACATCCATTGCAGCACCTGAGCGCGTTGGAAGCGGTGCTCCGGCAGAAATGACGTCCCCTCCGCCAGATAGTGCAGAATCGCATTGGACTCCGGCAGAAAACGTCCGTCCTCAAATTCCAGCACGGGAATCCGGCCATTGGGGTTCATGGCGAGAAACTCCGGGGTGCGGGTATCTCCGCTGTCGACGTCCTTTTCGATCCGCTGGAAGGGAATTTTCAGTTGATGCAACAACAACCGCACCTTGTACCCGTTCCCGGAGGAGAGGTTGTCATATAGTTTGAGCATGCATCCTCTTTTCGTACGGTGCACCCGGAGAATGACGGAGGTTGCGCTTTATTCCTGCCAGAACCACTTCTCGGATTCCCTGTAGAATGTGGCGCGGGAGATTCCGATATCCGAGAAAAACCGCTCATCGTTCCCCAGCAATTCCTGCAGTTCCTGCCGGTGCTGATAGCGGCGCAGCCACACCATGATAGTATTCGTCAGTTCCGCCCAGGTGCGCTGAAGGGAATTGAGGGTCCTCTGGGATTGAAGAAGGAACGGTGATTGAGTTAGATAATTTGATTGCATTTTATTCTCCTTACCGGATTTGATTTTACCTCTGGTCTTGTGAATGACTGTATTTACGCTGTTTACATGAATATTCTTTCAGTATTGACCTGCACGGTCAAACGATTTAAAATAACTCATGATATATAAAATCTATATCATTCCTTTTTGTCACGGCGTTATTAAGGCAGGATTTCCATGGCTGATCTTCCTTCACTGAACGGATTGCGGGCCTTCGAGGCGGCGGCCCGGCGGGGCAGCATCAAGGAAGCCGCCGCGGAGTTGTTCGTCACGCCGGGGGCGGTGAGTCAGTTGGTGAAGGGGTTGGAGGAATCCCTGGACACCCCCCTTTTCCGGCGGCATGGGCGCGGTCTGGCCCTGACGCAGCAGGGCGCCGAACTGTATCCGGTGCTGCGGGAATCCTTTCAGAACATCGCATCGGCGCTGGAACACCTGAAGGTGCGCGAGCAGTCCGGGCCACTCACCGTGACCGTGGTGCCTTCCTTCGCGGCCAAGTGGCTGGTGCCCAGGCTGGGGCGGTTCCGGGAGCGCCATCCGGAGATCGACGTGCGAATCTCCGCTACGCTGGATCTGGTGGATCTCCTCCGGGAGGATGTGGATATGGCCATTCGTTACACTACGGGAGAGCACCAGGGTCTGCGGAGTGATTGGCTGCTCGCCGAGCCCATCTACCCGGTTTGCGCACCACGGTTGATGGATGGAGCACGCTCGCTCCGGTCTCCCGGTGACCTGCGCTTCCATACCCTCCTCCACGACGAGTCCCCCCGGGAATGGCTGATGTGGCTGGAGCAGTACGAGGTGGAGGGGGTGGACGCATCGCGGGGTCCCGTCTTCAATGACGCCTCCATGGCATTGCAGGCCGCTATCGAAGGCCAGGGAGTTGCCTTGAGCCGGGGGGAACTGGCCGCGCGGGACCTGGAGGAGGGACGGTTGGTGAAGCCCTTCGATCTTCCCCTGCCCAACGAGGTGGCCTTTTACGTTGTGTCCCCGGAATCCAATGCCGACTGGCCCAAGGTGGCAGCCTTTCGGGAATGGATCCTGGAAGAGGCGGCCCGGGCTCCCGAGCCGGCATCAGATCCGGGGGCCCGCTAACCCCCACGGATTTTGCACAGACCGGGTTCGGGGGATGCAATCACGCCCGCCGCAGGCCTGCGACGGGATGGAGATTGCCGGCCTTGATGGCCGGAAAGAGCGTGGCGGCCAGGCAGGTGAAGAAGGTGGCCATTGCGATGATCCCGACATCCACCTTGGAGACCAGCACCGGCACCCGGTCGCTTCCCGGGTAGACCCCCGGGGGGATTTCGAACACGGGAAAGGTATCCAGAATCCAGCAGGTTGTCAGGCCCAGTCCCATCCCGATCCCGGTGCCGGCGATTCCGATCAAAAAGCCCTGAACGACGAAGATCATCAGGATGCTGTGCTTGCGGGCGCCCAGGGAAACGAGGATGGTGATCTCCCGCATTTTCTCGGCCACCAGCATCACCAGGGCCCCGGTCATTCCGAAAAAGGCCAGCAGCACGATCAACATCAGTACCAGGAACAAGGCCACCTTCTGGTATTGAATGACTTGGAACAATCCCTTGTTTTCCTCCACCCAACTGTAGACATAGACCGAGCCCTCCCGCCGGCTCAATTCCTCTTCCAGCCAGTCCTTGGCCCCCAGGGCCGCCATGGGGTCCGGAAGCCGTATGCCCAGCACCGGGCGGTGCTCTTTCTCCGGGAAGATCGTTTCCACCTGGGAAATATCCATCAGGACGATCAACTCGTCGAAGGCGGCGATGTCCGTGCTGAAATACCCGGCCACCTCCAACCGCTGCGGCGCCGGCATCGGGCTGAATCCTTCTCCGGCTTTGGGTATGGCCAGTGGAATGAGCTGTTTGCCCAGCTTCACCCCCAGTTTGCGGGCCAGCAGGGGGCTGATCAGGGCGCGGGCCACCCCCGGAGCCGGCGCCTCCCTCAGGGAGCGCAGGAGCCGCGCCGCCCGGACTTCCCTTTCCCGCGGGTGCAGGTTGTCCCAGTCTGGAGAGCCGTCATCCAGGAAGGCCAGCAGATCGGGCACTCCGCTTTCGACCCGGGAATCGATGGCCCGCACCAGGATTCCCTGCATGGCGCTTTCGCCGTCCTTGGAGCCCGAGATCAGGGTCTCGTGCAGCACATAGGCGGAGAGGGTGATGGGTCCGAAACGTTCGCGCAACAGGGGCTCGAGGGCTTCCCGCTTCGGCAAGGCGCCCTCCCGGAAGGCATGCAGGGAGATATGGGGCAACGCGCCGGCCATGGCGCGGATCAGGTTGTGTTGGTATCCATTCATCACCGACATGGCTACCACCAACGCCCCCACCCCCAGAGAGACTCCCAGCACCGCAACCCAGGTGATGAACGAAACCGCGCCCTCGCTCCGCCGCGAGCGGAAGTAACGCAAACTGATGGAAAACTCGTAGCGCAAGAGAATCGGAAGAAGCGGGTTAGGGAAGGCCGGATGAGCAAGTGCCGGACCGAACGGCAACCTCGCTCCCGGGAGAACGATTCACGAGCCATGCGGCGCAGCCACGCAGCACAGCCACGTAGCGTAGCCATCCCAGTGGAATCCATCACATCGCGATCATGATGGGATTGCAAGTATCCTGGCGAAACCGCCCCATAAGGATGCCCGTTTCCGGCCGAAGCCGGAGGTGCCGGTCCTTCGCTTGTCACGGCTGGCGATACTTTCCGGGGATGGTGTACGGCTGGGAGAGGGACTGGAAATGAGGGCCGCGCGGCATGGAGAAAAAGGGGGGAAACTCCCTGCCACGCGGGCCGCTCAAACTGGAGGAGCCTACAGCCTGCTCTGGGTCATCCCTTGCCAGAGGGCCGCACGGCGCGGAGAAAAGGGGGGAACTCCCTGCCGTGCGGCTCGCTGAATGTGATGATCCCTGTTTCCTGCCTTGAATTGCTTGTGCAACATCCGGCCGCGCGGCACGGAGAAAAGGGGGGAACTCCCTGCCGCACGGCTGGATGTTATCTAGCAGGGCTTTCTACTATCCATTAGTTTCCCTGTTCCGTAACTGTTTGACAACCGCACCTTGATGTTCACGCAGGAAATTCACACATGTTCCGCGCCTTTGCACCAAGGTCAACTCAACAGCTGCCCACGCACGCCGGCGATGGTGCGTTTTACGTCATCGTGATCCAGGCCCATGAGACCGGAAATGTCGGCGTAGGTAAGATCGGAGGTTTCCTTGAGAATCCAGCACAGCACGTTCTCGTGAGGCACCTCATCCAGGAAGAGTACCTTGTTCTGGATGCGCCGCACCATTTTCACCAGGTTTGAATACACCGCTTTTTGGGAAAGAGTGCCCGCCTGGTCGACGGCGCGATACACCTGCTCGTTGAGCTTGAGGCAGGTCCGCGGATCTTCCACAAATACGTTAAACACCATGAAGGTGCGATCGAACATGTTGGTGATCAGGTTTTCGATGGATGTGGGTTGCAGACCCTGAAAGCTTTCTTCGGCGTGAACATGCATCAAACTCATTGGGAACCTCCTTTGGAAATCTATTTTGAATTGATTGCTTCTCTATTCTTCAATTGCCGTGCCAAAAGATTTATGTGCATTAATTCAATTAGTTGGACTTTCTAGCTAGAAACCGGTAAGCAATAATGAGTCAAATAGATACAATGTTGTTTCAAAATGATGCTATATTATGATACAGTTTCCCCCGAATATTCGCGACCTTGCCTTTTTACCGGGGAGGCATTACAAATCATGGATTCGGATATTCGCATTCCCATAATTCAGGAGAGGAAAACCCAAATCCTGGATGCAGCCTGATGTAGACGGTGGTTCGGATATGGTGGTTCGGATACGGTGACTTCCCTGGAAAAACGGCTGCGAACACCCGATGCCCGGCAATCCCCGATGCGA
>CAZOXD010000175.1:1780-10720 GCA_964583525.1 uncultured Pseudomonadota bacterium | reverse complement strand
CAATCTGCCATAATATACTGATATAACAAGATATATTCGCGATAAAAGAAATATTACGAAACTAACCCAATTTGCCTTGGTCAGCACGGACTGCGAAGCGAAGCCAATTCCGGCTCCTAGCCTGGATTACGAAGCGAAGCCAATTCATGTTGCCGATGCTGTTCGTTCTTTCCCTCTCCACGTCTTGTGGAGAGGGAGGGAGCCCTGCAGGGGCGGAAGGGTGAGGCTCCACCCCTGATTACCAAATGAACCCAATCCCCCCCAAGGGGCTGGGTATCCGCGGTTGCAGTTTCCCCTCCATGCCCAGCGGGGAGGGAAGGAGCGCCTTTTGGCGCGGGAGGGTGGGGTAGCCCCCCCGGATTACCAAACGAACCCAATTCTCATCCACGGGGCTGGGGGATCGCAGTTGCAGTTTCCCCTCCACGCCTGTCCTGAGCCTGTCGAAGGGCCCAGCGGGGAGGGAAGGAACGCCGGCAGGCGTGGGAGGGTGGGGTAGGCAGTTGCTGTTGCGGCTGTCCCTCTCCGTTTGCGGAGAGGGAGGGAGCGCCGTCAGGGGCGGAAGGGTGAGGTTGCAGTCCGCAGTTTCCCCTCGCCACCCTGTGGAGAGGGGAGGAGCGCCCCTGGGCGCGGAGGGGTGAGGTCTCCCCACGGATTACGAAGGGAACCCAAAGCGCCGGCTGGTTATCCCAAAGCGATAGTGCGCAGCAGGTCCATCTGGTCCAGGGCCTTGCCGGTGCCCATCACCACGCAGGAGAGGGGGTCCTCGGCCTGAATGATGGGCAGCCCGGTGCGATCCCGCAGCAGGGAGTCCAGTCCCCGCAACAGAGAGCCGCCTCCGGCCAGCACGATGCCCTTGTCCACGATGTCCGCGGCAAGTTCGGGCGGTGTTTTTTCCAGGGCATTGCGCACGGTTTGCACGATGGCGTCATAGACCTCGGCCAGGGCGCCCCGGATTTCCTCGTCGTTGAGGGTGAGGGTCTTGGGGATTCCCGTTACGAGGTCCCTGCCCTTCACCTCATGGGTGCGGGGCGGGCCGTTGGCGAAGGCGGAGCCGATCTGGATCTTGATCTCTTCGGAGGTACGCTCTCCGATCAGCATGTTGTATTGGCGCTTGATGTATTGGGCGATGGCCTCGTCCATCCGGTCGCCTCCCACCCGGGCCGAATCGCTGTAGACGATCCCGGCCAGGGAAATCACGGCCACTTCCGTGGTGCCGCCGCCGATGTCGACGATCATGTTGCCGTTGGGTTCGGTGATGGGGAGTCCCGCGCCGATGGCGGCCGCCATGGGTTCCACGATCAGGTAGACTTCCTTGGCCCCGGCGGATTCCGCCGATTCGCGCACAGCCCGCTTTTCCACCTGGGTAATCCCTGAGGGGACGCCGATGATGATGCGGGGCTTGAAGCGGATGAAGGAATTGGATTTTTGCACCTGGCGGATGAAGTGCCGGAGCATTTCCTCGGCGATTTCGAAGTCCGCGATCACCCCATCCTTCATGGGGCGGATGGCATAGATGCTTCCAGGGGTTCGCCCCAGCATCACCTTGGCTTCTTCGCCCACGGCCAGCACCTTGTGGCCGCCCTTGTTGTCACGTTTGACGGCGACCACCGAGGGTTCCCGAATTACAATTCCCTGGCCTTTGACAAACACCAGCGTATTCGCCGTGCCCAGGTCGATGGCCATGTCACTATTGAAGAATTCCTTGATCCTTTTGAATCCGTTCATTCTGTTTCTTTCAACCCCGTGGTGCGGTCGTTATCGCTAACGATAATTAATTGGTGATCCCTTCCCCCACCTATCCCGTTCACTTCCCCGGCAATCCCGGGAGGGAGGGAAGATGAAAATCGATCTCCTTTTCGGCCAGCAAGTGCGGTCCACCTGCCAATTCATTAAAATGTTCATTTACCGCTTTCAACCGTCCCATGGCGATAAATCGGCGAATGGAAATATCGCCGGATGATCCTCAAATCCGGATCATCCATTTTCCTTGAGAATTTTTTCCACCATGTCCAGCCGGTCATGGCCCCAATACCAATCCTTGCCGTCGATCACGGTGGCGGGCGCACCGAAAATGCCCATGGCGATGGCCGCGTCCGTGTTGGCTTTCAGCTCATCCTTGATTTCCTGTTCCTGCGTGCGTTCCAACAGCGACCTGCCGTCGAGACCGGCGGCGTCCAGGAGCCGGAGAACCACGTCCGCATCGCCCAGGTTCAGGTCCTCCGCCCAGGCGCCCTTGAACAGCGCGTGTACCGCCTTGCTCCGCTCCGCTCCCTGGGGCGCGGCCAGGGTGGCCCGCATGGACACGATCGGGTTGAACAGGAATTCCGTCCGCGGCCTGTAGGGAGTGCCAAGGTGCCTGGCGACATTCTCCAAATCCCGGCTCATGTATTCCATCTTGACCGGCGTGGAGAGAGGCGGTTGTGTGCCGTGGGCCTTGTACAACCCGCCGATCACCATCGGCATCCATTGCAGTTCGGCGCCTCCTCTATCGCAGACGCCTTCGATGAGATGGGAGCCCATGTAGCTGTAAGGGCTGCCGTAATCGAAATAAAATTGGACGGTTCGTGCGCTCATCGATCCCTGGCTCAAGTTTAGGGGTTTCACACTAACCACCCTATTTATCCTGTTTGCCCCTGCAATACAAACGGCAAATTGACGTCCAGGAGGTTCCGGTGGCCAGGAATCTTATGATTCTACTCCAATTTTATCGGAAATGTTGCATTATAATGTCCATCCGTGCGGAAATTCTCACGAAATCGCTTCCAGGTTGTAAAGATAGCACCGTGAAAGGAGAACACTTGGAAAAGCACGATTGATGCCCAAACCCACTTGGGGAACCCTTGCCGAAATTTCAGGTGGTGTATTCGGCGTTGATCCTCACGTATTCCGCCGATAGGTCGCAGCCCCAGAGGGTTTCCCGGTGGGGACCCATTCCCAAATGAATGGTGATGCAGACCTTCTCTCCGCGCAAATAGCCCGCGATGGCGGTCAGGGTTTCCTCGTTCGATTCGGCCGCGGAGATGACCAGCGGCGGGTCTGCCCCGCCAGCTTCTCCTCCAAAGGCGATGCGCAGGTTTTCCAGGGGCACCGGGTGCTCGAAGACTTTCCCCACGGCCATCACGAATCGGCCCCAGTTGGGATCGGCGCCATGGATGGCGGTTTTCACCAGGGGTGAATTGATCACTGCCCGCCCGATGGCCAGGGCCGCTTCCGGGCTGGCCGCTTCCTCCACATGCAATTCGATCAGTTTGGTCGCCCCTTCCCCGTCGCGGGCAATGGCCTGGGCCAGTTCGATGCAGGCCTCGCCGAGGGCGGTTTCAAAGGCGCCTTCCTCCACGGCGCCCGCCTTTCCGTTGGCCAGAATGACCACGGTATCGCTGGTGGAGGTGTCGGTATCCACCGAGATACGGTTGAAGGAACGCTTCACCGCCCGGTGGAGGATGGTCTGCAACCGGGGCGCGGGCAGGTGTGCATCGGTGAAAAAGTAGGCGAGCATGGTCGCCATGTTGGGCTCGATCATCCCCGACCCTTTGGCCACACCGGTCAGGGTGGCCGCGCCGATGCGCCGGGAGGTGGTCTTGGGAAGGGTGTCCGTGGTCAGGATGGCCCTGGAAAAATGCTCCAGCGCATCCTGGGTAGCCGCCATTTCGCTTGCGGCGGAACGGCAGGCCTCCTCGATGCGCTCGATGGGAAGAGGCAGTCCGATCACCCCCGTTGAACTGGGCAGTACCAGGGCCGGGTCGATTCCGAAGGCGGTCCCGATCTCCCGGCACATGCGGCGGGCGTCCTCGATGCCGCCCACGCCGGTGGCGACGTTGGCATTCTTGGAGTTGATGACCAGCGCCTGCAAAATACCATCCGCGATATGTTCCCGGCCCACGATCACGGGCGCCCCGGGAAAGTTGTTGCGGGTGAACAAGCCCGCGGCCGCGCAGGGAACATCGGACACCGCCACGGCGAAATCCAGGGTGGCGTCCTTGATCCCGATGTTCTTTCCCAGCCAGGAAAAGCCGGGTACGATCCGGGATTCGTTCAAGGGGGTGTGATCGGGTGCGGTCATAGGGGTCAGCGCACGACCCCGCGGGTGGAATCGCGAATGAAGGCGGTGAAGCTCATCACATGCGGGGAATGGCCCAACTCGGCCTCGATGGCCCCCAGCGCCTGCTTGGCGGGTTTTTTGCCGCGGAAGAAGAGTTTATAGGCGGCCTGGATATCCTTGATCTCGCTTGAGGAAAATCCAGCGCGCTCCAGGCCGATCCGGTTGATGCCGTAGAGGGAAGCGCGGTTGCCCACGGCGATCACGAAAGGGGGGACGTCCTGGGCGATCATCGTCTGACCGCCGGTCATGGCGTATTCCCCGATTTTGCAAAACTGGTGGACGGCCGTGAATCCACCCAAATACACGTGGTTGAGAATTTCCACATGGCCGCCCAGGGTGGAATTGTTGGCGAAAATGGTGTCGTTGCCGACCCGGCAGTCGTGGGCAATGTGGGAATAGGCCATGATCCAGTTGCCGTTGCCGATCCGTGTTACGCCACCGCCCTCGCCAGTGCCGCGGTTGAGGGTAACGAATTCGCGAATGGTGTTTCCGTCTCCGATTTCCAGGGAGGAGGGTTCGCCCGGGTCGAATTTCATGTCCTGGGGATCCTGCCCGATGGATGCATAGGAAAAAATGCGGTTGTCACGGCCGATAATGGTGGGCCCATTGATGGTGACGTGGTTCATCACATCGGTGCCGTCCCGGATGACGACACCAGGTCCGATCACGGTATAAGGGCCGATGGTCACTCGGCTTCCCAACTCGGCGTTGGTGTGAATCACGGCCGTAGGGTGAATTTCGGGAATTTTGGGATTGGACTTATTCATTCGTTGGATCCGCTTTCCGTTCCTTGGAATATTCTGCCTTGGGAATTATTTTCGAATTCCGCGCTACCCTGTTCATTGCTATCCACTTCATCAAGGCCTGTGCAAAAGTCCTTCCCTGGCCTCGGAACAGGGCCCTGGATAAATGCCGTGCCGCACGCTGTTTTCATCATTGGACGGCCTCTGCTTCCCTTGAGGAAGGCGGGTAGCCAATGAATTGCAGGAATCGATCCCAAGCGGAAGTTCGCAATGTGCCCTGGCGTTTATAAGCGCCCAGGCATTTAATAGCGCCATGGCGATAATCGCCATGATTACAGTAAAAACCCGAATGAGTCCAATTGGCCAAAGGGGAGGGATTGGGGCAGTTTATCCGTGAAATTGAAAAACATGGAATTTGAAAGTCACGGGAATTGATAGTCATCGTTTGCGATCCGTTCGCCTATCATGCGGATTTCATTGACAACCCAGTTCATAAGGGTTCAATCGCAGTGCCGGCGGGCTTCCCTGCCCGCCTGTCTCCTGGGCGCGGTGCCATGATCCCCTTGCTCATGGCGACTTCAGGGAGCCCTATCCCCACGCCCCATCCCCATGGATGGGGTGGCGCAATGCATTCAATTGCATCCGATAACACTCCCGGATGGTCAAAATTCTTGACCTGATAACGATTCCATCGTACAAAGATAGATTAGGATGAATTCATCGGGATCCATGCTCCCCATGGATGAAATCGGCAAGCGGTGTGGATTTGGTCCCTTGAGGCAGCGGTGCGATGGGCGGATTTTCCGGCTGCGATCATGGCCGGACAGCGGTCTGCGAATGAAGGGCGGGAATTGGGATGCCAGACGGGAAGCCGATAATGGCACACGGTTACGATCGCTCCGGAATTCCCTTTACCCAAGTTTAAAACAGCGAAAGTTGGAAACAGCTGGAAATTGGGAACAGCGCAGCGAGGCTGCACAAATGGAGAATAGCAATCCATGACTGAAATGACTCTGACTGCGAATTTACGCGAGGGAACGGGCAAAAGCGTGACCCGCAAATTGCGCCGGGCCGGTCTGGTGCCAGGCGTGGTCTATGGCGTCGAAGCGCCTGTGAACATTCAGTGCGATGCCCATGACGCCGGCATCCTGGTGCATGCCCTACATGGAAGCGAGCGGTTGATTTCGTTGAAACTGGAAGGCGGGCCCGAAGGAAACACGAAGGAAAAAAGGGTCCTTCTCAAGGAAGTGCAGCATACCCCGGTGGGCCAGAAACTCCTTCATATCGACTTGTTCGAAGTGGACGTGAGCCAGGAAGTGCAGGTGTCAGTGGAAGTTATCCCGGAGGGACGCCCTGAGGGCGAGAAAATGGGCGGAATCCTGCAACAGGTAACCCGCGAGGTGATCGTCCAATGCCTTCCCACCATTATTCCCGAATACCTCGGAGTAGACGTTTCGACCTTGGAAATCGGGCAGAGCCTTCACCTCGATGCCGTTAGGATGCCGGAAGGCTTGACACCCATCACCAACCTGGAAGAAACCATATTCGTCATGGCCGCCCCCAGAGTGGAAGAGGAAGAGGTCGAGGAAGTTGAGGGCGAAGAGGGCGAAGAGGGATTGGAGGATGGAGAAGAGAAAGACGCTACGGATGCGGACGAGGCTTCCGCGAGCGAGGAGAATGCCGAGGAATAATCCCCTTCTGCTCTTATGATCCTCATTGTTGGCCTTGGAAACCCGGGCAGGAAATACGAGACATCCCGGCACAATCTCGGTTTCAGGGTCGTGGACAAACTGGCCGCAACCCTGCGGGCACCCTCCTGGAAAGCGCATTCCTCGAAAGGGCCCGGAGAATCCCAGATATGCAAGGGGAGCCACCAGGGCCTGCCCTATCTGCTGGCCAAGCCGCAAACCTACATGAACGAGAGCGGCCGGGCCGTCCAGAGTCTGCTGGCTTATTACAAGATTCCCCTGGAGGACGTCCTGGTTATCGTGGACGATCTCGATCTGGACCCCGGGAAAATCCGCCAGCGCAACGAAGGCTCCGATGGCGGCCATCGCGGATTGCGTTCCATTATTGCCGCGGTGTGTACGATGCAGTTCAAGCGCATGCGGATCGGAGTCGGCCGCCCGAAAAGCGAGGATGGCAGGAAAATACGGGCCAACATCGTCTCCTTCGTGCTCGGACGGAATAAAGAGGAGGACGAACTGCTGGAAAATGCGGTACAGAACGCATCCCGCTTGGCGTTACGGTTCCTGGAAACAGGCGCATTCGAAAATTGGAGTTCCTGAGAGTATGCGGAATTTCACGCAGGTAGTGAAGGAATCGTAGCAAAAGAACAATCTCGATCCCTAAAACGGAAGATCGAGATTCGGCGATTCACTAAATAGTCACAATAAAGCGATTCAGCAAAAGGCGAACTGAAAAGATGCAGGGATACGAATCCATATTTATTCTGAACCCGGAGTCCTCCGAGGAGGATCAGAAGGGGCTCATCGAAAAATACACGGGGCTGATAGATGCCAACGGAGGAAAGGTCATTCACCATACCACCTGGGGCCGCAGAAAGCTCGCCTACGAGGTGAAGAAACATCAGTACGGGTTTTACCATCTGTTCTACATGGACAAGGCCCCGGACGCACTCAGGGCTATGGAAAACAGCTTCCGCATCGATGACAACATCCTGAAATGGATGAGCGTATCGGTAGAGGATGTGGAAAAGGAATATACCGATTTCGAAACCTTGAAAACAGAGGGCTCCCTGGCCCAAAAGCTTAGCGAAGGATAGGAACGGACATGGCAAGAGGTAAAGGCAGAGGAAGAGGCCGGGGGAAAAATTCCGGCCGCAAACGGGGATTGGGAAACCGCATTATTATCCCCCGCCGGAAAACTTCCGAGTTGAACCGGCTCAAGGAAATTCCCTTCAAGGACGTTGAGTTGCTGAAGAATTACCTTACGGAACGGGGACGGATTCTCCCCCGGAGGATCACGGGCAATACCGCATCCACCCAGCGGGCGTTGTGTCTGGCGATCAAGCGGGCGCGCAACATAGGTCTGTTGTCCTTCTCCCAAGGGTATATCGCGCAGGAATAATCCTCCCCTTCCCACGAACCGCTTCCGCCGGTTGGATGCGGAAGGCGAGGAGGAATTGGCCATTCGGCGCCGGCCATCGCAGGGTGAATTCATGAGGAAACCCTACCCGGTGTGTCGAATCGGGTCTTTTCCGGGATGACGGGATATCGGGAAACGGAATTACAGATTAGCAGTTGAATAGAAAGCCAACCAGATGAAAATCATTTTGACGGAAAGAGTGCCGAACCTGGGCACCGTGGGGGACGAGGTGCTGGTCAAGGATGGGTATGCCAGGAACTTCCTTCTGCCCAAGGGAAAAGCACTGCCGGCGAGCGGAAAAAACGCCAAGGCCCTGCAACACAAAAGGCAGTTCCTGGAAAAACAACGCGCCGTGGCCATCGATGAAGCCAAGAGCGAGGCGGAAAAAGTAACCGGGCTGGAACTGGTGCTCAAGGCGCGGGCCGGAACGGGAGGCAAGCTCTTCGGGTCGATCACCAACCGCGATATCAAGGCAGCCCTGGAGGAGCAGGGATTCGACGTGGACCGCAAATCCATCGTCCTTGGCGTTCCGGTAAAAAGCCTGGGATCCTTTACGGCCACCGTGAAATTACATTCCGACGTGAAGGTGGATCTTGATTTCCGTGTAGAGGCTTCCGAAATTGTCGATCCCAACAAGATTCCCGGGGAAGAGGGAACCGAAGCCCCCGAAGGCGCAGAGGCCACCGAAGCATTCGTTGGTTCGGATGGGCCTGATTCAACCGAAGGGGAAACCGAAGCTACCGCCCCGGCCGGGGAGGAACCTCCCGTCGAGGTGCCCGGCACAGAAACAGGCGCAGAAGCAAGCACAGAAGCGGGCACAGAAACAGGCGCAGAAGCAGGAGCCGATGCGGGGGCCGAGACCGTGCAAGGCGAAGTGAAAGAGAAAGAGGAAGGCGATCCCCCCAAATCGGAGTAACCCCGTCCGCGCGGCTCTGGCTATGGGATTCAAGCCATGAGATTCAGGCCATGGGATTCAAGCTGTGGGATTCA
>CAZOXD010000175.1:0-1680 GCA_964583525.1 uncultured Pseudomonadota bacterium | reverse complement strand
TGGGATTCAGGCTATGGGATTCCGGGAGTTTTGACCGACAGAAGGGTGTGGATATACCCAGCGTTCCGTTCCCGGGTTTTGCAAGCAATCCACCAGGAATTCCGATAATCCCATCGCTTGGCCGTCTGGTTCCCAAAAAGAATTGACCCGGGAGGCTTGGAGAGTTATAGACCATGGAGAACCGGCAACCGGGTTGCACCGGGTGTCTGGTTCCCAAGAAGGGTTTTTCGGCGCCGCACAGAAAACTACGGACAACTGCCAAATAAACCGCGGAAAAACGCCGAAAAACGCCGAAAAATTAACCGCGAAGTTCGAATCAGCAACCAGCCTATCCAGGGAGGGAAAGGTGGTCGCCATGGAGGCCGTACCGTCCGCGGGCTTGCTGCCCCACGATAAGGAAGCCGAACAGGGTGTGCTCGGCGCCATTCTGCACGACAACGACGCCTTTCATCAGGTGGCCGATATTCTCGGCCCGGATTGCTTCTTCTCCCCCGCCCACCGCGAGTTGTTCAAGGCCATGCAGGGCCTTCATGAGCAACAGGATCCCATCGACGAACTGACCGTCGGCAACTTTCTCAAGTCCCGCAACCGCCTGGAACAGGTCGGCGGCCCGCTTTACATCCTGGAATTACTGGATCTGACCCCCGTGACCGCCAACGTGCTGGTCTATGCCGATATCGTGCGGGAGAAATTCCAGTTGCGGCAATTGATCGACGCCGCCACGGAAATCGCGGCCAAGGGGCGGGAATCCTCGGAGGACGTGCCGGGCTTGATCCAGAAGGCGGAGAGTGTCTTCCTGGAATTATCCACCAATGCCGTCCGTCATCGCTATTCCCGCCTCAAGGATATCCTGATCTCCAATTTCAAAAAACTGGAGGAGATGACCACCCTGGATGACGGCCTGATCGGGCTGCCCTCGGGATTCGCGGAACTGGACCGCATGACCAATGGCTTTCAGCCCTCGGATCTGATCGTTCTGGCCTCCCGGCCCTCCATGGGAAAAACCTCCCTCGCCCTGAACATCGCCAAATTCGGCGCGATCGCCCGCAAAAAACCCGTGCTGATCTTCACCCTGGAAATGTCAAAGGAACAACTTGCCAAGCGCCTGCTGTGCTCCGAGGCCGGGGTGGACAGCCAAAAGCTGGCCGTGAGCAACCTGGACGAATTCGAATGGGACAAGCTGGCCGCGGCGGCCGGCAAGCTCTCGGAGGTGAACATGTTCATCGACGAGACGCCCGAGGTCACTCCCCTCACCATCAAGGCCATTGCGCGCCGCATCGAGGCCGAGCATGGGCTGGGGATGATCGTGGTGGACTACATGCAACTGATGCGCTCCAGCAGCCGCACGGACAACCGGGAGCAGGAGGTGGCCGACATTTCGCGTGGTTTGAAGGCGGTGGCCAAGGAACTCAACGTCCCGGTGCTGGCCTGCGCCCAACTCAACCGCGCCCTGGAAGCGCGCACGGACAAACGCCCGCATCTCTCCGACCTGCGGGAATCCGGCGCCATCGAGCAGGACGCCGACTTGGTGATGTTCATCTACCGCGACGAGGTCTACCACCCGGAGACGGAAGACCAGGGCATCGCGGAGATTTCCATCGCCAAGCACCGCAACGGTCCCATCACCACCCGCCCCATCCGCCTGGCCTTCATCCCCGTGTACACCAAGTTCGCCAACCT
>CAZOXD010000174.1:8489-10732 GCA_964583525.1 uncultured Pseudomonadota bacterium | reverse complement strand
CCGATGTCGTGGGGGTAGTCCGACCCGTACATCACCTTGTCCTCTCCCCCCACGGTAATGCACAGTTCCAGGGACTCCTGCTGGTAGGTGACCGCGTCGTACCAGATGCGCCGCAGGTATTCCGACGGCGGAGCGGAGATGCCCTCCTTGCCGGGAATGGTCATCTCCCAGGAGCGGTCCATCCGTCCCGCCAGGAAGGGCACCGTCGCGCCCACGTGTGAGGCGATGATCTTCAGGTTCGGGTAGCGGTCCAGGAATCCGTCGAAGATCATCCGGGTAATGCACAAGGTGGTGTCGAACATGAAGCCCACCGTGGAAGCCAGGGAATACCGGGTCATGTCCATCGCCGCGTTCCCGGGAGGCTCCGTTGGATGCACCAGCACCGGCAGCGCCCGCTCGTCGATGGCCTTCCAGATGGGCGCGAAGGTCTCGCCGGTGAGATGCCCGCCGGCCACGTTGGCCAGCACCATCACTCCCACCGCCCCCTTGGCGCAGGCCCGTTCCAGCTCTTCCACGGCCCGCGCCGGATACTCCCAGGGCAGTGAGGCCAGCCAGCGGATGCGTTCCGGGTGGGCGCTCTGTCCCGCCGCCATGGAATCGTTCACCACCTGGGCCGCCTCCACGCTGACGGCTTCCCCGCCCCAGTACACGTTGGGGCAGGTCAGGGAGACGATGGCCAGATCCACCCCCCCGTCGTCCATGTCCCGCACGCGCAGGTCGTAGTCGAAATGCCCGGGCATGGGGGTCATGAAGAGCGCCCCGTCCCGGTAGATGCCCTCCAGGTTATCCGTGATAGGGCCCACCTCATAGCGCGGCGCGCCCCGCTCCTTCAGCAGCTTCAACCACTGTTCGTCCAGCATATGCGTGTGTACGTCGATGACCGTCATGCAAAACTCCTCCGCGCATGTGAATTCAAATCCGGCAAAGTATCGCTGCCACAGATAAGCACAGATCGGCGCGGAATTGAACCGATGGGGTCGTTGACTCCGGCAAGGAACGCGGATAGACGCGGACAAAAACCGGTGGATTGGCTTCGTTTCGCAATTCGGGGGGAGACTGGTAGTGCATGCCCTCCGGATCGGTGTTACGGCAACGCTCCCATCAGCCCCTCTCTCCTTGGAGAGGGGCGAGGCCGCTTCAGCGGCCTGGGGTGAGGTCCCCCGAATTGGGTTCCTTTCGCAAAGCGAGGGGGAGACCTCACCCTTCCGCCCATGAATGGGTTCCCTCCCTCTCCAAATACCTGGAGAGGGAAACTGCAACTACAAATGGACGCTGGTGAACTTGGGTTCCTTTCGCAATTGCCCCCAATCCGTAGGGGCACGGCATGCCGTGCCCTCATCCCTCTCGGGTTTTCGAAATTGGGTTTGAATCGTAATACCAGGTTACTTCTTAATATAATCTATTATATCAACACATTATGGCACATAAAATCGTGTTTGTCCATGAGGTTTTTAAGGGAGTGTATTGAAAATTGTTTCAGGAGGAGAAATTGGAGGAGGGAGGTTGCCGCAATTCCGAGAGGGAAGAGGGAAAATATGGGCCTGAGAGTAAGCTTCCCGGAGGACGATTGTTTTTCCGGTTTAAATCAGTACAATCGACCAAATCCTTACAATTCACGGCATTGCCCCGGAATCGTTGCCCATGGCCTCTTCCGACCTGCAACGCAAGCTGACCGCCATCCTCAGCGCGGACGTGGCCGGCTATTCCCGCCTGATGGGCGCGGACGAGCGCGGCACCGTGGCCACCCTGACCGCTTACCGGGATGTATTCGTATCCGGGATCGAACGGCAGCGGGGCCGGGTGGTGGACGCCAAGGGCGACGCCATCCTGGCCGAGTTCGCCTCGGTCGTCGATGCGGTCGATGCCGCCGTGGAAATTCAGCGGGAACTTGACGGGCGCAACGCCGAATTGTCCCACGACCGCCGGATGGAGTTCCGCATCGGGATCAACCTGGGGGATGTGCTGGTGCAGGACGGGGCCATCTATGGCGACGGGGTGAACGTGGCCGCGCGGCTGGAATCCCTGGCCGAACCCTGCGGCATCTGCGTCTCCCGCCCGGTCTATGACCAAGTGAAGGCAAAGCTCCCGCATCAATTCGAATATCTGGGCGAGCAGGCGGTGAAGAACATCGCCGAGCCGGTGCGGGCGTACCGGGTGCGTCCCGAAATATCATCGCAGAAAATGGAGGCCCTGGAATTGAATGGAGCACCGGAGTTGTCCCTGCCCGATCAACCTTCCATCGC
>CAZOXD010000174.1:0-8389 GCA_964583525.1 uncultured Pseudomonadota bacterium | reverse complement strand
CCCTGGAATTGAATGGAGCACCGGAGTTGTCCCTGCCCGATCAACCTTCCATCGCGGTGCTGGCCTTCGACAACATGAGCGGGGATCCCGAACAGGAGTATTTTTCCGACGGCATCAGCGAGGACATCATTACCGACCTCTCCAAACTCTCCGGACTGTTCGTGATCGCCCGCAACGCCTCCTTTTCCTACAAGGGAAAAACCGTCCCTCCGCGGCAGGTAGGAAGTGAAATGGGGGTCAGGTATCTGCTGGAGGGCAGCGTCCGCAAGGCTGGGGAGCGGGTGCGCATCACCGCCCAGTTGATCGAGGCCGAGAGTGGCAAGCACCTCTGGGCCGAACGCTACGACCGCACCCTGGAGGACATCTTCGCCGTGCAGGACGAGATCACTTCCGAGATTGTCACCGCCCTGGACGTACAACTGGTTTCCGGGGAGCAGGCCCGCATTTGGCGAAAATCCCTCAAGAATCCCCAGGCCAGGGACGCTTTTTACAAGGCAACTGCCGCCTTTCTTACCATTCGGCCCGAAACGGTCCCCCTTAATACGGAGCTTTTCCGGCAGGTGGTGGATCTGGAGCCGGATTCCCCGGCGGGCTACACGGGACTGGCCTGGGTGGCCTGGCAACGGGCTGCCCAAGGTTGGAATCCTGACATTGATTCCTTGACCTCGCAAGCCATTGATTTAACACAGCAGGCGCTTTCCCTGGACGAAACCCACGCCGAAGCCTGGATGATTTCAGCCCATGCAAAACTTCTTCAGCGCAGGTTCGATGATGCCGCGGCAGAAGGAAAAAAGGCTGTTTCGCTTAGCCCCAATTCTGCAATCATCACCGCATTTCAGGCCTTGTTGCTCGCATACCTGGGAGAACTTCCTGAAACGCTCTCCCTGATGGAAAAATCCAAACGTCTGTGTCCAATTTCCCCTCCCTGGTATGATGCCATCATTGGAGCAGCCCAATGGCGTTTGGGAAATCCTGAGGAAGCCATTTTCTTCCTACAGCAGGCCGTTGCCAATATCCCACATTTTATCAAGGCCCAATGCTTATTGGCCGCAATCCATGGCTCAGTGGGTAGGCTGGAAGAGGCGCGTTCCGTGGGGCGGGAAATTCTAAGGATCGATCCAGGATTCCAGCTGGACCGTTTTTTTGCGGCCAGTCCTTATAAGGACCAGGAACATATTGAAAATTACCGCCGTCTCCTGGTGGAGGCCGGGCTGGAGTAGCCCCCACACCACCCCCCCTACCCCCTTTTTGGCACCAGGATTGTGCGCTCGTAGGTCATCACGACGGTATCGTCGGCCTTCCTGCCCGTGGTGCGCACGGTGACGATGCCGGCATTGGGGCGCGACTTGGACTCGCGCTTGGCGAGCACCTCGCTTTCCGCGTAGAGGGTATCGCCCACGAACACCGGCGCGGGCAGCTTGATGTCCGTCCAGCCCAGGTTGGCGATGGCGCGCTGGGAGACGTCGGCCACGGACATTCCGGTGACGATGGACAGGGTGAGGCAGCTGTTCACCAGCAGCCGCCCGAACTCGCTTTTCGCGGCGTACTCGGCGTCGAAGTGCACCGGGTGCTGATTCATGGTGAGCAGGGTGAACCAGGTATTGTCCGCCTCGCCGATGGTGCGGCCCGGCCAGTGCCTGTACACATCCCCCACGCCGAAGTCCTCGTAATACCGCCCGCCATTCATATTTTCACCTCCCAATCAAACAACTATTTAACCGCAGATAAACGCAGATGAACGCAGATGTTAAAATTGATTTACGATTCGTTTGATTTCGATTCTCGAACGCCCGAAATTAATCAGCAAACGTAGCTTCAATTGAGAACCTTTTAGGTAGTTTAGACATTGGGCCATATGATCTTCCCCAAGGGACTTTACGGCCTTTAATTCGACGAGCACGAAACCCTCCACTAGTAAATCTGAAATATAATCTCCAACCACCTGTCCGTCATACAGTATCTTGATAGTTTTTTGTTGCTCCACACTTATTCCTGATTTTCGCAATTCCAGGGCAAGCGAATTTTCATACACCTTTTCAAGAAACCCTGACCCCAGAACATTAGATACCCGATAAGCACATCCAATGATTTTTTCGGAAATTTTATTCAATCTATTTTGATCAGAACCCATCAACGAATCCAAAATTAAATCAACTTGCTTTTATCTGCGTTCATCCGCGTTTATCCGCGGTTCCCGGCAGTTGCTGTTTGTATACGCGTAATCTGTGGATCATTCCGCTTACACCTGTGGCGCCCGGGTGTGCCAGTCCGTTTGTTGCTGGTAGGCATCGCCCAGGTAGAGCAGCCGCGCCTCGGCGAAGGGACGCCCCACCAGTTGCAAGGCCACCGGCAGCCCGTCCCCGGAGAACCCGGCCGGCACGCTCAGGGAGGGCAGTCCCAGGTAGTTGACGGGTTGGGTGCAACGGGTGATGGAGGCGATCACCTCCAGGTATCCCGGCCGGTCCCCCACGTCCATCTCTTCCTGGGTGGGGGCGGGGAAGGGCGCGCCCGGGACGTGCAGCACGTCCACCTGAGAGAACACCTCGTTCATCAGCCGCTCCAGCAGCACGGCCCGCAGCCCCAGGGCTTCCAGGTAGCGGGTGGCGGGCACAACCAGCCCGTTGGCGATGCGGCTGCGCACCTGGTCGGAGTAGTCCCCGGGCCGCTCGGCGATCCAGCGGCGGTGAATGGCGGCCGCCTCTGTGCGGGTGATCAGGTTGGCCAGGTCCGCGATCACCTCATGGTCGGGAACGCGCACTTCCTTCACTTCGGCGCCCAGGGCGCGGAACACCTCCAGGCTGGCGTCCAGGGCCTGCTCCACGCCACTGTGCAACCCCTCGCGGTAGTGGTTCACGGGCACCCCGATCCGCGTGCCAGCGATACTCCCGTTGCTCCCGATACTCCGTCCCAGCCCGCCCTCGCAGTCCGGTGCGGGAAGGGCGCTGCTGGTGGGGTCCCGGGGATCGTGCCCGGCGATCACGGCGAAGATGCGCGCGCAGTCCCGCGCCGTGCGGGCCAGGGGGCCGGCCTGGTCCATGGAATACGAGAGCGGCAGCATGGCGGCGCGGCTGACCCGGCCCTGGGTGGGCTTGAGCCCCGTTACCCCGCAAAAAGCGGCGGGCAGCCGCACCGAGCCCCCCGTATCCGAGCCCAGCGCCCCGAACACCTGCCGCGAGGCCACCGCCGCCCCGGAGCCCGAGGAGGAGCCTCCCGTGATGTGGGCGGGATTCCAGGGATTGTTGGCGTTGCCGTAATGCTGGTTGAGCCCGGTGGGGCCGGTGGCGAACTCGCTCATGTTGAGCCGGCCCAGATTGATCGCACCGGCGGCCTCCAGCCGCTCCAGCAGGGTGCAGGTTTCCTCCGGCACGAAGTTGCGGCGAATCTCCGAGCCGCAGCTGCAGACCCGTCCGGCCCGGTAGAACATGTCCTTGTGGGCCAGGGGCACTCCGTGCAGCGGCCCCCGCAAGGTCCCCTGGGCCAGTTCGGCGTCCAGGGTGCGCGCGGCTTCCAGGGCCTGCTCCCCTTCTATGGCGTCTGTGGCGATGAAGCTGTTGACGATGGGCTGAGTGGCCTCGATCCGTTCCAGGCAGGCCCGCGTAACGGCCTCCGAGGTGACCTCCCCCGCGGCGATGGTGGCGGCTGCCTCGGTCAGGGTCATGGAGGTGATTTCCGCGATTTCGGTGCGGCTCCCCTTCCCAATATTCGCCGTGTTTCCGTCCCCGCTGTTCCTGCCTCCTTCCACCGGCTCCCAGCGGTCGGCGTGGCGGTGCAGGGCCACGGCCAGGTTGGCGGGCTCGCTCTCGAAGGCCAGCCGCCCATTCTGCTCCATGGCGGTGCCGTTGAGCTGCCGCAACAGCGCCGCCAAGTGCTCCGCCCGCTCTTCGGTGATGCCGATCCCCTGCAACTCCTCATGCAGGGTGCGGATCCAGTCCGCGTCGATTTGGCTCATGGGAAAATCCTGGTTAGTGGAGGAAGGTGGCGGAATCATACGAATTTGCATGCAAAAGATCATCAATTTCCGCGTGACGGAAGAGGGCGCACCAGGGCCCGTTTCGAATGCCGCGGCGGGCATTATCCGGGATGAATCACAAGGCCGCGCCCATCGAGACGCCTTGCCGTGCAAGGCTCAGAAGTGACACAGAAATTCGCCGTTATTTGCAGGTCGTTTGGTATTAAGCCCGCCCCATGAGCGGCGCTTTGCCGGCCAAATCCTCCCCACCCCATGAGAGGTGGAAAGAAACAACGGTACCCGGCAACAATTAGCCGGGCACCGGTATGCGTGGCGGTTTCCCCCGCTGGTTTTACCAGCCAGGGCAGGGTGCAATAACCCTCCAACAGAGGCAATCTGGATTTCGGCCCGGTCTTCTCCGGCCCTCGGCCTGTGGCCATCCCGGGGAGGAATCACTGTCCAGGTAGCGCCGCCTTCCTCATCTCATTCTTGCATGTCACATTGAAGCCGTTTTCCGGCGAATTTACTTTCGACAATTTCCCCCCGTCGTGTAATATTAATGTGAATGGTTCCTTTTTTTGGCCTGAAGCGACTTTGCCCCGGCTTCGTTAGCTCCCTCTCGCGGTAGCTCTTGACAGGGTAGTGGCGGATTGTGGCGTTTGGGTTTTCCCTGCCATGGGCCAACCGGAGAAATGTGAACTAAAACCAAGCTGAGGTCGTTAAAAAAATATGAAGATCTCATTCAGGAATCCACTGTGAATGAAGCTGAGCCAAATGAATTTTGGTGTCTGAGGGGAGAATCATGAGTGAGAAAAGGAGTATTTTTCTTCTGATCCTGGTTCTGTCTGCTGTAGTCCTTATCGCAACTGTAATTACAAACGTATTATTGTACGAATCCGAGTTTGAGCATCAGCGGAAAAGGCTGGTGGTCACCGCTAAAATCCAGGCCCGGCTGATCGAGGCCATTGCGCGGTTCAACCGCAAATACAACCAGGGCCACCCGGGAGGAACATACCAGGCCACGCTAAGCCAGGTTGCCCAAGCCTACGATAATTTCGAGGGATTTGGCGAGACGGGGGAATTCACCCTGGCCCAGCGGGAAAAAGACCAAATCGTCTTCCTGTTCCATCAACACCTCCACGGCCTGGAAATCCCCGAACCCATCCCGTTCGAATCCGGGTTGGCCGAACCCATGCGCCATGCGCTGATGGGGCATTCAGGGTCAATAATCGGTCTTGATTACCGGGGCGAAAAGGTGCTGGCGGCCTATGAGCCGGTGGCGGAGTTGAACCTGGGCATCGTGGCCAAAATCGACTTGGCGGAAATTCATGCGCCCTTTGTAAGGACTGGAATTATCACAGGGTTATTGGCCTTCATCGCCATACTGGCGGGAGCTTTCCTTTTTGTCCGAATCACGAACCCGATCGTCAGAAAATTGCAGATAAGCCAAAGGGCGGAAAAAGAAACCCATACGCAGTTGATCGACGCCATCGAAAACCTCCCCGCCGCTTTCATGCTGTTCGATGGCGAAGAACGCCTGGTTCTGCTCAATAGTGTGATGGGGAAGATCTTCCCGGAACATGAAGCAGCCGGCATGCTGAAGCCGGGCACCCGCTTCGAGGATATAATCCGCTTTTCCAGCCAGGGGCTTTTTGCCGGCGCCCGGGGCCGTGAAGAGGAATGGGTGCGGGAGCGGCTGGCTCAGTTCAGGAATCAATCATCCATCGACTCGGAGTTGCAGTGGGCCGATGGCCGAATGTTTCAGGTGCTCGACCATAAAACCCCCGACGGCTGGACGGTAAGCATTCGTCTGGACATCACCGAGCGCAAGAAAGCCGAAGAATCTTTGCGGGAAAGCGAGGAGCAGCTCCGGACCATCTTGGCCAATGCGCCCGTTGTATTATGGGCACTGGACAGCGACGGTCTGTTCACGCTGTCCGAAGGCAAAGGTCTGGAGGCTATGGGTCTGAAACCAGGGGAGGTCGTAGGACAATCGGTTTTCCACATATATAAAGATTATCCGGATATCGTTGCCGATTCGCGGCGGGCACTTGCGGGCGAGTCCTTTTTTACAACTTGGGAAGTGGACGGCTTGGCATACGAGGCCCGTTATTCTCCGTTCCAGGATTCCGCCGGAGAGATCATCGGAACAATCGGTCTGGCCGTCGACATCACCGAGCGCAAGCGGGCCGAAGTGGCGTTGCGGGAAAGCGAGGAACGCTTTCGTAAAATCTTCGAGAATTCCAACGATGCCATATGCATCGTTGACGTAAAGGCGGACGAGATTCTCGGTGCCAATCCCAAGGTGTCCAGCATGCTCGGTTACTCGCGAGAGGAGTTGCTATCTCTGCCGATGTCCGCCATCCATCCCAATGAGATGCCCAAGATGTTGGCTTTTACCGAATCTGTAAATGAACGGGGGTATGGCTGGACGGATGAGCTTACGTGCCTCACTCGATGGGGAACGACTCTTTCCGTCGAGATTTCGGCCTCGGTTGTGGATTTTGATGGAAAGAACCGCATGGTTGCTTGTATTCGTGATACCACCGAGCGCAAGAAATCCGAAGAAGCTTTGCGGGAGAGCGAAGCCAAATACCGGGACTTGGTGGAGACCTCACAAGATTTGATTTGGCGGGACGATCGGGAAGGCCGTTTCACCTACCTGAACCCGGCCTGGGAATCCACCCTGGGATACAAGTTGGAGGAGATGATCGGTCACGAATTTCCCGACTTCAAACGACCTGACGAGCGTGAACAAAATTTTCAGAGACACCATCGGACCATGCAGGGCGAATCGGCGATAAATTACGAGTCCACTTATATCTCCAAAACCGGAGAGGAAGTCATCCTGATTTTCAAAGCCAAACCTCTTTTCGATGCTTCCGGTCAAGTCGTGGGCGCCCAAGGCACGGCCACGGACATCACCGAGCGCAAGAAAGCCGAAGAGGCGCTATGGGAGAGCGAAGCCAATTTCCGCAACCTGATCGAGGATTCCATCGAGGGGGTTGCCATCATTTCCCGGGAACGCAGATTTGTGTTCGCCAACCAGGCCTTGGCCGATATGTTCGGCTGTGAATCGCCCGGGGAGATGCTTAACAGGCAAGCGATAGATTTCGTCGCGCCCCTTGAACGAGACCGAATGACCGATATGTTTCATGCGCGATTACGGGGCGAGGAGGTCCCTTCGCAATACCAATATCAAGGCCAGCGCACGGACGGCTCCCTGATCTGGATCGGCCGTCATGTTACAGTGGTGGCTTGGAAGGGCGAACCCGCGATGTTGTCCAGGTTCACGGAAATCACCGAGCAAAAGCGGAACGAGGAGAAGATCAGGGTGCAGGAACAACTGCTGATTCACGCGGACAAAATGGCCACGCTGGGAATCTTCGTATCCGGGGTCGCCCACGAAATCAACAACCCCAACACCTCCATCATGATGAATGTTCCCTTGTTGGAGAAAATGTGGCTGGACATCCTGCCCATGCTGCAAAGGCACCGGAAAAGCGACCCGGACTTCACCCTGGCGAACATTCCGTTCGACGAGGCGCAAGAGGTCTTCTCCTCCCTGCTGTCCGACATTTCCGGCAGTTCCCAGCGCATCAGGCGTTATGTGGAAAACCTGAAGAATTACGCCCAGAAGCGGGAAATCCGCGAGTTGAGGGAGATCGACGTTAACGAGGTAGTGGAATCGGCCATCACGCTGATGCACAGCCAGATTAAAAGAATGACCCACGCCTTCTCGGCGGAATACGACCGGAGCATACCGTCATTCGAGGGGGACTTCATGGACGTTGAGCAGGTCGTCATCAACCTGATCACCAATGCCTGCCAGGCCTTGTCGAACAAGGAGAAGGGGGTTCGGATTAATACCTGGTTCGCCAAAGACCGGGAGCGAATCCTGGTGGAGGTGGCGGATGAGGGCGAGGGCATTCCGGTGGAAATCCTCGGTAAAATTACCGATCCTTTCTTTTCCACCAAACACGAGTCCGGTGGAACGGGACTGGGATTATCGGTCTCCCTCGATATCCTCAAAAAGTACGGTGGGAACCTCGAATTTTCTTCGACACCCGGGGTTGGAACCACCGTCACTCTCGTCTTGCCGTATAACTGACACGGTCAAAGGAGGGAATCGGTAGTAACGGACGCTCCAGGGCGGGCTTTCCTGCTATGCTTCATTTGCCGCCGGGGCGGCTTGCCACTGGATCTTGGGCCGATGTAGGTGCGGAGTAGTTTTATTAGCAGGCTGCGGAAAAATCTTTAAACAGCTTAGTTTTCGCGAGTTGAACAGGATTACACAGAAGCTAAGTTGCTGAAATCATTCGTCGGCGAAATCCTGTGATGCAAGGGTTTCTACTTCGTTAAGCATTTTTCCGCAGCCTGTTAGAGGAGGTCACTCATCAGGAGGGCCGTATTTTTCCATGAAAAACTTGAAACACCCTT
>CAZOXD010000173.1:7052-10771 GCA_964583525.1 uncultured Pseudomonadota bacterium | reverse complement strand
GCGTTCATCGGCGGTTTCAATTTAAATCCGTAGCAATATCACAAGGATCGATCATGACCGAAGGCCCCGCCCCGCTGGAGGGCATCCGCGTACTGGATATTTCCACCTTCATCGCCGCGCCGTTTGCAGCGGCTTCCCTGGGGGAGTTCGGCGCGGAAGTGATCAAGATCGAGAAACCGGGCGTGGGCGACAGCCTGCGCGAATTGGGCACGCCGAGCCCGGCGGGGGATACCTACAATTGGCTCAACGAGTCCCGCAACAAGAAATGCATCACGCTGGACCTGCGCCAGCCCAAGGGCGTGGAACTGTTCCTGCGCATGGTGGCCGAGACAGACGTGGTGGTCGAAAACTTCCGCCCCGGCACCCTGGAGAAATGGGGGCTGGGCTACGATGTGCTCTGCAAGGCCAACCCGGCGGTGATCCTGCTGCGCATCTCGGGGTACGGGCAGACCGGCCCCCGCAGGAACCAGCCGGGGTTCGCGCGCATCGCCCACGCTTTTTGCGGGCTGAGCTACCTCACCGGGCAGCCGGATACCCCGCCCCTGATGCCCGGCTCCACTACCCTGGCCGATTACCTGACCGGCATTTACGGCGCCTATGGCGTGATGCTGGCCCTGCGCTCCCGGGAGCACAGTTCCGGCAGCAGCGGTGGCAAGGGGCAGGTGATCGACATCGCTCTCTACGAACCCATGTTCCGCTTTCTCGACGAGCTGGCGCCGGTGTATGCGGCCACGGGCCAGGTGCGCGAGCGGATGGGGGCGGACACCTACAACTCGGTGCCCCACAGCCACTACCCCACCTCCGAAGGCAAGTGGGTGGCCATCGCCTGCACCAACGACAAGATGTTCGCCCGCTTCGCCGAGATGATCGGCCAGCCCGAACTGGCCGCCGGGGACCGCTACGGCCTCAAGGCCACCCGGGTCGCCAACCGCGAGGCGGTCAACAAGATCGTTTCCGGCTGGAGCGCCACCCTCACCCGGGAGGAGGTGATCGCCGCCTGCGCGGAAAAGGGGGTGCCCTGCGGCGCCATCAACTCCATCGCGGACATCTTCGCCGAGGAACAGTTCGCCGCCCGCAACGACCTGCTCACCGTGAACGACCCCCGTGCCGGCGAGGTGACCGTGCCCGCCCCCATGCCCTTTCTTTCGGAGACTCCCGGCAAGCTGGAACACCTGGGCGCCGCCCTGGGCGCGCACAATGAGGAAATCTACCTGAAACGCCTGGGACTGGACGGCGAAGAACTGGATGCCCTGAAAAAGGACGGGGTGGTGTAGGTGGCCTGGGCGTGGAAATCCAAAACAACAACACTGCCTAGGGTCTAACAGGCTTGTGATTTTGTCGGAAAAGCAAAAAAACCTACAACATGCGGGGGAAATTATTCCCTCGGTAGTTAAATGAACGGCGGCCCCCCATTTCCGCAGTAAAGCGAAGATTTTTAATGCAGCAACAGGTTGTTATTACAAATGTATCCGGGGTGCAGGGAGCCGTGCTCCCTGCTGGGGGTTGTTAGGGGGACGGTAGTTTATGGAACTGCGCACCGGCAGTTGCCATGGGCAAACACCGCCGCCGGAGGCACAAAATCACAGGCTTTCTAAGAGGCTTGTTATGAAAAACAAAAGCAACAACATGTGGGGGAAAGTCTTCCCCTGGTAGTTTAATGAACAGCGGTCCCCCCCAAATACGGAGGCAGCAACAATTATTCGGGAAAAACAACCTATTGTTATCATACCCGAATTAGGGGTGCATCTATGAGCATCTATGAGCAAGTCCTTTGTCAAACCGGAAGCGGGATAAAGCACGGGATCGTCCAAGCATCTATTCGGCATCATCCATCCGCATATAGGGACGCGCCAGGAAACATATATGGTGCCAGCGCCATTCAGGGGGCCGGGGGGCCACTCCCCCCCCACTCCCTAGCCTCCGGATTCCGCAGTCCCGGCGCCACCCCGGTGGATGCGCCGCACCAGGATGGGCAGGAAGATCAAGGCCGCCAGGATGCCCAGGCCGAGGCCGAGTTTCCAAAGCAAATCCTCCCCCCCCACCCAGACCTCACGGCCCACGTAGCCCAGGTAGACGTACCCCACGGTGGCGGGAAACATGCAGATGGCCGAGGTTACCACATAGGTGAGGAGGGGAATGCGGGTCAGGCCCAGGGCATAGTTGAGCAGGTTGAAGGGAAACAGCGGCACCAGCCGCACAAAGGCCACGAACCGCCACCCTTCGGCTTCCACGCCTTCCTTGACCTGGTGGGCGATGCCGGTGGTCTTGCGCTCCACCCAATCGCCCGCCAGGTAGCGGGCCGCGAGAAAGGCGATGGTGGCGCCGCCCACAGAGCCGATGACCGTGTACAACGTCCCCCAGACGGGCCCGAACAGCGCCCCCCCGGCCAGCGTGATGGCGGAGCCGGGCACCATCAGCAGCGGCGCGATCAGGTACATGGCCACGTACGCCACCGGGGCCCAGGCCCCCAGTTCCCCGATCACCCGGGATACGTTCTCGGGCGTGAACTGCTTCCAGTAGATAAACACCACCGAAATGCCGGAGGCCAGCAGGGCCAGCAGCATCAGGCGGGGCAACAAGCGTGATTTCAAGGATGTCCTTTCAGGAGCGGTCGCCGAAGCGGGTGATGGAATATTCCCCCGTCTCGCCCACGAAGGGCTGGATCAACAACCGGTGCAGCCAGGTATCGCCGGGTTGGCGGAATTGTTCGATGCCGATGGTCATTCCCTCGTGCCCCTCCCGGGGCTGGGCGCGGTAGGTGCCGAAGAGGCGGTCCCACCAGGGGAGGTTGAACCCGAAATTGGAGTTGGTCTCTCCGGGGAGAATGGAATGATGCACCCGGTGCATGTCCGGCGTGACCACCAGCAGCCGCAGCCAGCGGTCCAGCCCCAGCGGGAGGCGGATGTTGCCATGATTGAACATGGCGGTGCCGTTGAGCAGCACCTCGAAAATCAGCACCGCCAGCGGAGGCGCGCCCAGCACCGCCACGGTAGCCAGCTTGATGCCCATGGAGAGTATGATTTCGAGGGGGTGAAAACGCGCGCCCGTGGTGACGTCGAAGTCCAGGTCGGCGTGGTGCATCCGGTGCAACCGCCACAGGGCGGGGACGGCATGCACCATCACGTGCTGGAGGTAGATTACGAAATCCAGCGCCATGACTCCCAGCACCACGGCCAGCCAGAAAGGCAACGGATACGCGTTGAGCAGGCCCCAGCCATGGGTCTCGGCCCAAATGGCCATGCCGATGGCCATTCCCGCGGCCAGGTAGAAGAACACCGCCTTCAGCACCAGCGAATTCAAGACCACGATGGCCAGGTTGTTGATCCAGCGCACGCCCTTGGACACCGTCAGCTTGCGGCGGGGGGCCGCCAGTTCCCACAGGGCCACCACCGCGAAGATCCCCAGGAAGAATCCCAGCCGGATTTGATCGCCATGTAATTGTATGAATTCCGTCATCGCTTCCTTTCAATGAGTGTGGATTTGATGGGGGTGGAGATGGATGGAATGAGGTCATTCCTCATTCTGCCTTGTTAAACGATGAAAAACTGTAATCCGTCTTGCCGGGTTCCCATTGGATAGCAGGGGGTCATTCCATGCAATCTAAAACACGATCACTTTTTCCGCTTGGGCGGTCCATTCGCCCAACAATTCCATCGATCCTTGTTCCACCCCGTTCATCAGCGTTTTGGGCCCGATCCCGCGGGCCTCGCGGCAACTCC
>CAZOXD010000173.1:0-6952 GCA_964583525.1 uncultured Pseudomonadota bacterium | reverse complement strand
TCCACCCCGTTCATCAGCGTTTTGGGCCCGATCCCGCGGGCCTCGCGGCAACTCCTTCATATGGCGACTTCCGCGCCTTGGCGCGCCAACCCTTTCAACATCCTTTCGACATTGTAATACCCGTTCGGCGTTTTCTGGTTTTTCTGACCGCACGCGACGGCATCGCCGATCAGGAAGATCCGCACCAGCTGGCCCTCGTGTTTTGCCATGGATGCGGCCAGCCGGAGGGCATTGAAGCTCCGCTCATTGCCGTACGGGGCTTCATTGAGAATGAATAAAGTGGTCATGGAAAACTCCCGGGGGAATGTGTTCCAGGGATTCGGAATCCGCGATTTCGAGTCCCTTTCGGAAAACCGTGATCCGGCCGGCGGGCAGTTTGCGCCAGGTCTCGTGATCGGTGGTGGGTTGGGTGGCTACCAGCATTACCCGTTGGGCCTTTTCCGGGGTATCGCAACTTTCCTGGCGGCAGGAGCGGCTCACGGCGTAAAGGCTGGTGTGGCCATGGGCGAACAGATGCCGGCCCTCACTGAAGAGGAAGTTGAATTTTCCCAGCCCGCTCATCTTTTCCGTGAACTCGTTGAGGACGGAGAGCAAATGATGAAAACGCTCCACTGCGAAAATGTCCGGATCGTCCGCCAGGCGGTCCAGCAGGTAGCAGAAAGCCCACTCGGAATCGGTTTCCCCGAGGGGATGAAATTTCTTCAGGGGCCAGTCGAACACGCCGGGCAGAATGCCGTTGTGGGCGAAGACGATGGAGCGCCCGAACAGCTCGCGCTGAAACGGGTGCGCATTGGCGATGCTATTGTGCGCGGCTTTTCCGGCTTCGATGTGCGCGGTATTTCCGGCTTCGCCATGGGCAGGGGGAGCTGCCGAATTGGCCTTGCGGATATGCGCGATCACGATCCGGGAGGAGAAGTTCTGGTGCGCGATGAAATCCAGGTTTTTGCTCCGCGCGGCGGGATCGCCGCCCTTGAAAATCTGCGCCGCCTTGCCGTCGTAATAGGCCAGGCCCCAGCCGTCTCCATGGGGGCCTGTTTCCCCGCCCCTGGGGCTGAACAACTCCAGGGACTGGTTGATGGTTGCCGGGTGGCGGGCCGACATTCCCAATAGTTCACACATGGTGTTCTCTTTCGGATAAAGGGATCGAAATCGCAGCGGTAGGCGTGTCCGTTGATTTAAAACCACCTGCGCAGCCAGTCTTTCTCGAACAACACCTTGCCCGCATGCCAGTGCCGGCCGGGTTTGTACATTTTCACCTGGGGCGTCGGTTCGGCGTAAAAGTTGCCCCGTGCAAACCCCGCCTTTCCGTCGCCCATCTCGATGAAGCACTCCCCGCCTCCATCGAATGTTTTGGGTTTTCCCTTGCCGGTGATTTGGCATGCGATATTGTTCGCCACGACTTCTGCTTGTGCGTGGGCGAAGGTGCCCGCCTTGGGCAAAGGCTTGCCCACCTTGAGAAGGATTCCGGTGACGTCGCCGATGGCATAGACGTTTTGGGAGGAAGTCTCAAGGGATTCCCGGTTTACCGGCACCCAGCCTGACTCCCCCACCAATCCCGCCTCCCGGACAGTGGCGGGGACCTTGTGGGGTGGGACATAAGCCAGCATCCCGTAACCGGCCCGGGCGCCGTTGGCGAAGTGGAGTTCACGCTGATTGGGGTCGATGCGCTCGATCACATGCTCGGGATGGTAGGCGATTCCACGCTCCTCGACCATGTTGCGCACGGCGGCCGAAAGCTCGGGTCCCGCCACCCCCATGGGCCCCGCTTCCGCCACGAACAGGTCGATTTCCACCTGCTCCCGCACTTTGCGTTTGCGCAGATCGTAGGCCATCAGCATGGCCGCTTCATAGGGGGCGGCCGGGCATTTGAAGGGCACCGAACTGACCAGTATCGCCAGCTTGCCTTCACGGAAGTTTTTGAATTCCTCCAGGAACCTCTGGCATCCGTCCAGGGTGTAAATGTTATGGCCGCCTTCCGCCAATCCGGGAATCGCTTGCGGCGCCAGATCCGCACCCAGGGAAATCACCATGAAATCTCCCTGCAACTTTTTCCCGTCGACTTGAACAGAGCAGGATTGGGGGTCGATTTTCGTGATATTTCCCCGCACAAACTCGATTCCCCGCTTTTCCAGACGGGACAACTCGCGCTGAATTTTTTCCGGTTTCCGCAAGCCGGTCATGAGCCAGAGCAGGCTGGGCGTAAAAAGATGATTCGCCTCCCGCTCTATGAGCACGATGCGATGCGATTTTTTCAGCTTGCGTTTCAATTCATTGGCCGTGACCAGACCACCCACGCCACCGCCCAGGATCAAAATCGTTTTTTCCATTTCGCTCATGACAACCTTCCATCGAAATTGTTCTTGATTCGCACCGTTTTACGTGAACGGCGCCCGGGCTGTCTCGTAGGGGAGGTTTTGCGCCTTCCATTCGGGAAACCCCTCCTCCAGCCGGACGGCGTTGAATCCTTTTTCGCGCAATTGCTCCACCGCGCTCACGGAAAGGAGACAGTAGGGCCCGCGGCAATAGGCGATCACTTCCTTGCCCGCGGGCAGTTCATGGATGCGCTCGTCGAGTTGCTCCACGGGAATCGAATGGGCCTCGGGCAAGTGCCCGGCCCGGTATTCCTCCTCGGGCCGCACGTCGAGCAGAATCACCTCGCCCTTGGAAACCCGCTCCCGCAGCTTTTCCAGGGGCACCGGCTCCAGGGTGTCGCGGTTGTTGATATAGATCTCCACCAGTTCCTGCACCTCCAGCAGCCGCTCCTCCCCCACCTGCTGCAGGGCCCGCAGCAGCGCCAACACGGCCGGGGAGGAAAAGCTGTAATAGACCCGGTGCCCCTCCTTGCGGGTATCCACCAGCCGGGCGGCTTTCAGTTGCTGCAAGTGCTGGGACGCATTGGCCACCGAAATGCCCGTCTCCCCGGCCAACGCTTCCACCGATTGCTCCCCCCGGTTGAGCAGATCCAGCAACTCCAGCCGCACAGGGCTGGAAAGCGCCTTGCCGATGCGGGCGAATTGCGCGAACAGTCCGCTTTTGAATTCGTTTTCCGCCATGTTTTTTTTCCAGATCGAAGATGGGAAACTGTTTAAACAATTATTCAATAAATCAATTGAATAATATAAAACATGGATTGTCAAGGGAAAAACGAGATGACCTCTCTTCACTCTTATCGGGTTGGAAGGCCCGTAGTAGCTTAACCCCGTTGAAAGAGGACAAGGGTAAAAACGGAATTGGGTAAATCATGGACAAACCTCATCCCCACCATCGAAACGCATTCGTTTGCGAGGAGCACGATTTTCCCCTCCACGTGGCTGTTCAAACCGCCGTGGGGAGGGGATGCCCGCAGGGGGGGCTCATCACCTTGACTGAACATCACTCATGGGGATATGGTGGCGTTGTAATTACTGCAAGCGTGCGCGCTCCTGCGGTGAAGGGCGTGCTATGATTCGCCTCCCTCGACTAAAAGGCAGGAAGGTAGTTGTGCCTATGCCCCCGGTAATTTCGGAAGACCTGACGCAGCAACTGCAGGCACAACGCCGCACGGTTGATTTCGATACCTTCGATATTCAGGTGCAGCAACTTCTGCAGATGCTGGATAATGGCGAAATCTCCGTAGCGCCTGTTTATCAGCGTCAATTCAGATGGGACAACGAGCGTTGTTCAGGGCTAGTTGAATCCCTCCTGCTTGGTATTCCTATCCCAAATCTTTTCATGGCGACTAACACAGACAATACATGGGAGGTCGTGGATGGCGTTCAGCGTCTAAGTACTATAGTTAAATTTGCTGGCAGCGACGAACTTCGTAAGAGGCTGAATCTAGGTCTTCCGCTCACCTTAGAAGGGCTTGGAAAGATTACGAAATTCAACGGTTCAAGGTTCGAATCTCTACCCTCGCATCTACAGCAGCACTTCCGAACTCGTCCGATCAAGGTGGTTACGCTCAACGACAAGAGCGATACCATTTTGCGGATCGATCTGTTTGAAAGACTAAATACCGGTGGGATCGCCCTAACAAATCAAGAGATTCGAGATTGTGTGTTCCACGGACCTTTTTCGGAACTACTAGACAAACTTGCGCACGTAGATGACTTCAAAACGGCTGTTCGCCTAACAAAGAAGCAGGAAGGAGACGGAACACGCGAAGAATGCGTCCTCCGGTTCTTCGCGTTCTTAGACAGGTATAAGAAATTTATTCACAGTGTGAAAGAGTTTCTAGACGATTATATGCGAGATCGAAACCAAGAGACGGATTTCACGGTTCGCGAAAAGGAATTTCAGAAAGTATTCAAGGAGCTTGCAAGGGCGCTTCCCAATGGCATCTTGCGGCCAGGGGGCAAGGGAAGAACGCCCCTTAATCTTTATGAGGGCGTTGTTGTGGGTGCCGCACTGGCAATTCGTTCCAGCGGAGGTCTAGTGACCGATGGCTTAAATGAATGGATGGCATCTGATGAATTGCGCTCATTCACTACTGGAGCCACGAATGATCGCACTGCAGTAAACGGGCGCATCGAGTTCTGCAGAGATCGCTTCCTGGGGAAGCCCAATGTTCCCGTCACTGAAAACTGATATTGAGGATCGATTTGCAGAAGTAGAGGTCTTCTTTAGAGCCACAAAGGGCTTTAAGGGTGATAACGCAGCGGCGGCCAAAGGCTTGATGTTTGTACAAGTATATGCGGTCTATGAATTCACGGTGTGTAGCGTCGTTCGAACCGCAATTGACTCTATTAAGAGCCACAATCACAAGTTGAATGACTTGTCTCCATCTCTAATGACTTTATTTCTGGACCCGGAATTCAAGTCTTTAAGGGATGGAAGTGAAAAGGATGTTTGGAAAAAACGACTGAGAATACTCAAGCGCACTTTCTCTAAAGACAGCATAACATTGTCCAATGATACTCGCGTGCCGCATGATGGGTCTAATTTTCGATATAGCCAATTGGAATTAATGTTTGAGGTTTTTGGAATTAAGCGCCTTCCTGTCCGCCGCAGGGCACATAAAACGCGTATAAATGAAGTCGTTAACCATAGGAACACGATTGCGCATGGTAATGAAACGGCGGTGGAAATTGGAAGGCGATATACGCGCGAAGATATACAGAACGTTGTTAGACAGATGAAGAGTGTCTGCTTGCTTCTTGTCTCCGTATTCGACGGATATTGTGCTGATAGTTCGAAGCAGCTAAGACGGTAGAAATATGCCCAGCAAGGACAAAATTGGTAAGTCAGCGGAAGCCTTTAGCGAAGAGGAAGCGGCACGTCGCCGCGATGAGGTGGTTCGCTTGATGGCAAACACCCCTCCACGGCCTCGCGCCAAGAAAACGAGCAGTAAGGCGAAAACGAAAGATTCAAAGTTGAAGTAGGCGGGTCTGCCGCCGGCTTCCGATGGCCAAGTGCCCTAGGCTTGGAGTCCGAATTGTCTGCCGTGAGGTTGCTGATAGGTCAACCGCTTTCCGATCACGCCCTTCACCGCTTTTGCGGCCCGCTCAGCGTCAGTGACGTTCAGGGCCGAGCGCTCGTAGTACCTGAAATCAAATTCGGCGAGGTACCGTTTCAAGTGTTGTTGCGAAACATGATGATAGGTTCCCGTGATTCCGCGTTTCAGAATAGAGAAGAACCCTTCAATCGTGTTTGTGTGCGCGTCTCCCCGCACATATTCTTCAATGCCGTGATTGACGGTTTCAAATCCAGCGAACGCAGGGCCGATGATACGGTATTGCCCCGCGTCATCCGTCATCAGGAACGAATTGCGGTCAATTTGCGCCTCCATGATCGATCGAAGAGTTTTTGCATTGATTCTAGGGACGTGATGCGAACGCACCTTCCCACCGCGCTCAACGAGAGAGAAGGCAATTTCCTTCCCGACGGGGCCTCTGTTCTTAGGATTGCGCTTGCTCTTGTGTTTGTTGCGCTCCTTCCCGCCGATCAAGGTTTCATCCGCCTCGACGTATTTACCATCACCGCCAACGGGCGCTGGGTTTAGTTCGCGCATTCCCTCGCGGATACGATGGGCCATAAACCACGCCGTTTTGTACGGAAGCCCAAGCATCCGGTGGAGTTGATGCGCAGAAATGCCTTTCTTACTGGCACACATCAAATGCGTAGCAAGGAGCCATTTGGTCATCGGGACGTGCGACCGCTCGTAAATAGTGCCGACTTGGGCCGTGAATTTGCGGCGGCAGTCCTTGCAGTGATACCAGCCAGGTCCCATAGACTTGCCGCCAAGCGGCTTCACAGTCTTTGATTGACTGCAGTACGGGCAGTGTCGACCGTCCGGCCAGCGGATTGCTTCAAAGTGAGATCGTGCCGCGGCAGGATCGGTGAAAATCGGATTTGTTAGGTCAATGGTAGTCATGATTAATCTCCTTGACTGGGAGTATCGCAGATTAATTCTGTTCAGTCAAGGTTATAATTCCCCCCGAAGGGCAGGGGAGGGGTCACCCCGGCACGACCATGGAGCCTATGATTCCGGGAGGCACCCCTACCTCCCGCGTCTCACGCCCCCCTAACTCGGAGTAATGCGAATATTTCACGAACAGTCCAAAATATTGATATGAAAAACGAATAAGGGGTGCAGGGGGCTAAGTTCCCTGCCGGGAGTCCAGAGGGCAGCGCCCCGGTAATTGCCATAGGCAAAGGCCGCCGCCGGAGGCAAACCTTCTTATTGCTTTTTTGTAATTGATCACACCCCTTTTAGAATGCGGTTGCCTTTTGGGATTCCAGCTTTTCACTGCGGGAATCTCCCCGTGAATATCTCTCCCCCTCCCCATAATTCTTACTGAATTCCGCGCGGGGTTGGGGTATCCTGCAAACAGGTCCGCATCCCGCCCGCGGCAGGCGGATGGCGCCATGGATGGACGCTCAGCCGCTGGATAAACAATGATTCAAGGCGAAAAACACCCATGCCCAGGCGCGAGGATATCCACGCCATCCTGATCATCGGCTCGGGTCCGAT
>CAZOXD010000172.1:5030-10976 GCA_964583525.1 uncultured Pseudomonadota bacterium | reverse complement strand
TCCCCGGATTTTGGATAAACCCAAGCTGAAATTTATCGATTGCAAAGAAACCAGGCGCGGGCGGGCAGGGACGCCACTGGAGTGATCGGCGCATGTGCTAGGGAACGGGGGAGGGCGGGCAGGGACGCCCGCCACCACTGGGGTATGTTGGCATGGGGATAATCGCTGCCGAAGCATCCGGAAGGATGGTGGGCGGGCAGGGACACCCGCGCCACTATTTATGACCGGATCGGATGGATTCACGAAAAAATATGAGAAGGCGGTTGCCCTGGGACTGCGCTTGAATCCTACAACGCGGTCAGTTCTCCCCCCGCCACCTGCTCCCGCAGGAGGAACTTTTGCACTTTCCCGCTGACCGTGCGGGGGAGGCTGTCCAGGAGGTAGAAACCGCGGGGGCACTTGAAGTCCGCCAGGGATGCCCGGCAATGGCGCCGCAATTGTTCCGCCGCGGGCGGCTTCCCGTCCCCGGGGAGAATCGCGGCCACCAGGGATTCCCCCCAATCCGGGTCGGGAACCCCGAACACCGCCGCTTCCGCCACGGCAGGATGCGCGGACAATACCCGCTCCACCTCCGCCGGATGGATGTTCACACCGCCGCTGATGACCAGGTCGTCCTTCCGTCCCGCCAGATGGAAGTATCCTTGCGCGTCCTTCCATGCCAGGTCTCCGGTGCGTCCCCAGTCCGGGCCATGGGCAAAGTAGGCCGCGGTCGCCTCGGGGTTCTTGTGGTACCCGTTCATCAGGTAGGGCGTGCGGGCCACGATCTCGCCCACTTCCCCCGGAGCCACCTCCCCTCCCGCCTCGTCGAGGAGGCGGATGTCCGAATGGGGGTCCGGGCGGCCCAGGCTGTCCGGATGACGCTCGTGGTCCTCATCCAGCAGGCCCAGGCAGTACCCGGTCTCGGTCTGGCCGAATCCCTGGAACAGGCGCACGCCGGGGAAGGCCTCCCGCAGCTCCGCGATCCGGGAGGGGTCCATGGGCGCCCCGCCGTAGACGATGCAGCGCAAACGGGGCGTGGTTGCGCGGGAAGACGCCGGCGCCTCCAGCATCCGGTAGAGCATGGTCGGCACCGCCGGGAGGTGGGTTATTTCCTCCCTGGCCAGCAGGCGCCAGGTTTCCTCCGCGGCGAAGGAAGGCCTGGAGACGACCGCCGCGCCCGTCAGCGGAACGGAGGCCAGCACCAGCCACTGCGCGAACTGATGGGAGAGGGGCAGCGAACTGAGCACCCTGTCCCCCGGCCGCAGGTCCAGGTTGAGGGCGTGGGCCGTTCCCTGGCGCAGCTTGGCGCGGTGGGAGATCAGGGCCCCTTTCGGCGCTCCCGTGGTGCCGCTGGTGTAGAGCAACTGAAAGGGCTGGCCCGGGTCCAGCGCGCCGTCCCCGCCATCTGTGGCGGAGCACCCGGTTTGTTTCCCCGCTTGCATCCAATCCTCCCAGGGCTCGGCCCACGGGGGCACGGAAATGGGCCCAGGCGCAGGCGCCCGCCCGCCGCCATCCGGGAGCAGAATGTAGCGCCGCACCCGCGGCAACCGCTTCCGCACCGCATCCACGATGGGCGCCTGCGGGCTGCCGAAGAACAGGAGGCCGGCATCGCAGTGATCGGCCAGATGAGCCACTTCGGCGGCGCTGTAACGGGCGTTGAGGTGGGCCAGCGTCAGGCCGGCCTTGGCGGCGCCGAAATGGGCGCAGAGGTATGCCGGGCTGTTGGGGGCGAAGATGGCGGCGTGATCCCCCACGGCAAAACCCGCGTCCCGGAATGCCGCCGCGACGCGGTCCGTTCGCGAGTCGAGTTCCCCATAGGTAAGCCGGGCATCCCCCTCCTCCCAGAAGGGCCGATCCGGCGAGAGGCCGCCCCGGCGGGAGATCAGCACGCCGACGGTCAAACCGGGATCGTCCCGGAAGGCGGAGAGTCCTTCGGAGTCCATCCGGCGATCCCCGCCCCGCCTGCCGTTCGCACTCATGACGCTGCCTGGCAAGGAAGGCCCCCTACCTGGAGGCGGATTTGGTGATCACTTCCATTTCGGGGGTCACTTCGAAGGTGAATTGAGAGGCGGAAAGGGGAAGGTCGATCCGCAATTGGGAAAACCGCACCCAGCGGGAATTCCCCTGCTTGTCCACCATCCGCAGGGCGGCAATCCGGGCGGTTTCCGGATGAGCCCCCAATTGAATGTAGGCCAGGGTGGGAATCGCTTTGCGCGGCACCAGTTCCACGTAGGCCAGTCCGTCCTTGGGAGGGGGTTGGGTGAAGGGGCGGCACCGGAAGTCGGCGTTGAGATTGCCCGCGCCCAACAGAAAGGCCAGCGGGGTACCCTGGGTGAGGTCCGAAAGCGGCTGCACCGTCACGTTGTCCAGGATGGGGTCGTGCAGCCACATCGTTTTCCCGTCGGTGACCAGCAATTGCTCGTTGGGAGGCTCGTACTCCCAGCGCATCCGGCCCGGTTTCAGGTAGGCGATGACGCCCTGGGCCTTGACGACCCGCCCGTCGGTGCGCCGGTTCTCCTGCTCGAAGCGCCCGCGAAAGGAGCGCATGGCCTGATAGTTGGACTGAATGCGGCCCGTGAGGCCATTCTGGCAGGGGTCCTGCGCCGCATACAGGGAGAAGGGATGGAGTACAGAGAGGACTGAGAGGACGGCCAGCACAATTGCCGGCATTCCCGGCAGGCGCTTCCCCCACGCGCGCCCGGTTGCTGAAGTCTGTCCCTTTATCCGGTTCACTTTTCTGCGATCCATCACCAGGAATTTCCAATTCTCACGGGCGCATCCGGCACATCCGGCACGATAAACGCCGGCCATCTCCGGGGAGGCGGTTTGCATGCGAGGACGCTCATTTCACTCTGCCCGCGCGCGCCGGGCAACGTCTCTCTATTTTCCAACTCGTTCTATGTTCCAACGCTACTCTGCTCCACCATGCCCTGGTTCCGGGCCTTTGGGCAATCCGCGATTAGGCCGGACAGGTATTCCCTTTGCCGGAGATTCCTGTTTGGGTCGCAGCGAAAACCATCCCGCCGGCCGTCCCCGGAGAGGCGTGTATTTACATCACAGACTTTTACATCTGTCCCATGATGAATTATAAGATGCCATGCTGGCAAAACAGGTTCGGCGGAATTCATCTTTTACGATTCCGTCTCCGGCAGCCGGTAATGGATGCGCCATTCTACATTGGCAGGGGGAAGATTTCTTTGTATTTGGCTGTATTTGGTTGTATTTTTCCGTGCCGGTATTTCACAGGCAGCTATTTCCATTGCTATTCAGGTCGATTTTCCATTGAATTCGCTTTTTGGTTTTTTCCATCCACCCCGCTGGATTTGGTATGCGGTAGCGATCCTCCTCACTCTGCTGGGAGCCATCTTCTTCCGGGATATGGCCCATGCCGCGGAAGAGGCGGTTCCTGCCGGGTGGCCCTGGTGGGGTTTGCCCATTGCCCTGTTCGCGCTGACATGTGTCCTGGGTGTGCTGGCCGCATTGGCGGGAATCGGCGGCAGTGTCCTATTCGTCCCCATCGTGAGCGGCTTCGCTCCCTTCATTCATCTCGATTTTGTCAGGAGCGCGGGACTGATTGTCGCGCTGACAGGCGCCTTGTCCGCAGGTCCGGGTTTGATCCGGAAAAATCTGGTGCATACCCGTCTGGCGATTCCCATATCGCTGATTGCTTCCATGGGTTCCATTGTCGGAGCCGTGCTCGGCCTGGCCCTGCCTTTGGCCACGGTGCAGATCTCTCTGGGCGTGGCGATCCTGTTGATTGCGGCGATCATGATTACGGTGCGCGTCAGCAATGAGGGTTATTCCGGGCCTCCCTCCCCCCTGGTGCGAATGCTGGGAATTGAGGGACGGTACGTGGATCCCGAAACCGGCAATGAAGTCGCCTGGCGTCCCAAGAACATGGGTTTGGGACTGGTGCTATTTTCCGGTGTTGGGGTGATGGCGGGAATGTTCGGGCTCGGGGCGGGATGGGCCAATGTGCCCCTGCTCACCCTGTTGATGGGCGTGCCATTGCGGATGGCGGTGGCGACCAGCTATTTCCTCCTGGCGATCACGGATACCTCCGCCGCGTTGGTTTATATCAACCGGGGCGCCCTGCTCCCTCTGATCGCGGTGCCATCGGTGCTGGGGATCATGTTGGGTGCGCGGGCCGGCTCCTGGTTGCTGGTGCGCATGCCCTCGAAATCCATTCGCTATGTGGTCATCGGTGTGCTGATTCTGGCCGGCGGGCGGGCGCTTTTACGAGGATTCGGAATATGAGCGGCAATCCAGGGGGGCAGGCAAAGGACCCTCAAGCAAAAGACCATACGGACGAGATAAACCAAGTCTTCGCGCGAGTCGAGATGTGGGGGGTGCGGCTGGGGATAACCGGAATGATCGTCGCATTCGGGCTTTACCTCACGGGCCTCGTGCAGCCCTTTATCGCCCCTTCCCGCTTGGTGGGCCTGATTGGCGGTGGCGTAACCGCATACGTGCGCGATAATCAGGTGCCCACGGGCTGGGACTGGCTCTCCCTGCTCGGGCGGAGCGACATGCTCTCCCTGTCGTCGCTGGTGTTCATGGTGGGTGTGATCGCCGCAGCCTACCTGGCCCTCGTCCCGGTGTTGATTCGGCAGGGCAATCGCATCTATTTGGGTCTGGTAATCCTGCAACTGGGGGTCTTTCTCCTGGCAGGATTCGGTGACTTTGGCGGCCATTGAAACGGCCTGCCTCACGGACCGGAGAAAATGCGAAGTTGAGAATCGTTCATATATTGCCTGTCGCCCTGAACGCAGCGCAGGGTCTTTTCCGCGTCCGAAACTCCTCGCAACCCTGTAGTTCGATACCCTATAGGCTCGAAACCATATAGGCAGGTCTCCCCGCTGTTACAATGCGGGGTCGAATGAACGCCCCAGTAATCAAACGGGGAGACCTGGTATGCCGTGCCTCGCGGAGCGGACCCTGTTGCCAGGCCGCCCTGCTTCGCGAGAGTCTACACGTTCCATTCCTGGTACACCAATCCAACCACGATTTCGTTGACCACCTGCTTGACGCCCTCCAGCGCGCGGATTTTCTCCGCCATCTCCTCGATGACGGTCTCGTTGGAAGTGAGCGTCCCCTGGAGGGTGACCACGCCCTGGTTCACCATGACGTTGATCAGGCTGAGGCGCCCCACCATCGCACCCGCCAACAGCGCGTAGACATTGCACTTGAGAAGATAATCCTGAAATTGCGAAGCCTTCTCCTCGGTCAATTGGAATTCCGGCTGGCGGGTCAAATCGACGATCATGTTTTCCGCCACCTTGGCCGTGATGCGCTCCATGCGGATAAGCAGGTCGTAGCGGGAGGGATCCCGCCAATCCGCATTGTAGAAATAACGCATCCGCTTGGTGCGCTCCTCGTCGATCTGCTCGACGAACCGGGTGGCCTGTTCCTGGGAATTGTTGAACTGCTCCATGATGCGCTGCACCCGGGATTCGATGGGATACAGGAGGCGCACCTTGAGCGCATGCGGAACTTCCCGCAGCAATTCCTGCCCGGCATTGCCGTGGTAGACCAGGTTGTCCTCCTTGGCCCAGTCGGACAGGGAGGCCTGAATGTAGGCCAGGTGGATGCGCCGGCTTTCGGTCATGCGCTCCCAGAAGGAGGGCGTTTTCTCGAAGACCTGGAGCATCTTGTCTTCCGGGACGTTGTACGTCTTGGCGGCTTCGATCAACACCTCGCTGCTCACGCACCGGGCGCCCAAGGTCTTGGCGACATTTTCGGCGACCTGCTCGCCGCCGCTGTGCATTCCGCGTGTAATCGTGATGATGGCCATGACCGACTCCTTTCCATTTCTCCCCTGACAAGGGCCGCCACCGCGGAAGGCCAGCGGCTCTATTTCCCGCATCGCGCAGGCTTGTGCGCTGGCTCTATCTCCCCCATCGCGCAGGCTTGCGCGCTGGCTCTATCTCCCCCATCGCGCAGGCTTGCGCGCTGGCTCTATCTCCC
>CAZOXD010000172.1:3224-4930 GCA_964583525.1 uncultured Pseudomonadota bacterium | reverse complement strand
TGGGGGTTCCACGACCGCGGGCGCCCTTCGTTGTACGGCCCGTTTTTAATTCCCCATTGGAACCGGATTGGAATCCAATATGCCAACGCCCCAGGGGGATGTACAGCAATTTCGGGCCATTCTCCCTGCCATCATTGTACCGTAAATTGCCGATTTCATCCCGTGGCGCCACTGGAATCCCAGGGCAAACGCATTCTCGGAAAAGCCTTCATCCACGAAACATATCAAGAAGAAATTTCGGAGTGGGGGCGGGCCTCTGTGCCCGCCCTGCACGGGCAGGGACGCCTGTGCCACTAATTTTTTAGATATGAAATAAACTTGCGGAATTTACAGAATGCGTTTGCCCTGACCGGAACCCGGCTGCGATTCTCCCCCATTGTCCCACAATTTCCCGGCCACGGATTCTTGCCGGTGTCCTTGCCGGTAGTTAGTCAATTTGAAAATTTTCGGACATTTCGGAAAATATATCGGGCATCAGCAACTGATACCAATAATGAAACGCTCTCTTTAGTTGAAAATAATTGCGGTTTGGGGTATGGTTATTGTAAGTTAAAATTATACCCCACCTAGGGTTTCGGTCCTAGGTCGCAGACCCTCGCTCTCGTAAGAGGCGGGGGTCTAGCTTTTCGTAGGGCTGGCATGGCTCAAAATCGTATTCGCGCAGCTGTCTATATTGACGGATTTAATGTTTACTTCCGCCTGAAAAACACACCTCACAAGTGGATCGACTTCCGGTCGCTTGTGCTGTCGCTGATCCCATCAAATCACGACCTACACATATTGAAATACTTTACCGCTCGCATCAATGGGCGGTTTGATGCCGATGCGCCTTCAAGGCAGGACGTGTTTCTTCGTGCTCTAAAGGCGCATATCCCGGAAATGGAGATTTTTGAAGGTTCCTTTTTGGTGACTAAAAAGTTTGCGCGGATTGCGGCGAACCCAACGCAATTCATCGAAGTGCTGAATTCGGAGGAAAAAGGCTCTGACGTTAATCTCGCTGTGCATTTGCTAAACGACGCATGTAAAGACGCCTACGACGTCGCATTTGTAATGTCCAACGACAGCGATTTGGCAGAGGCAATTAAATTGGTCGTTAAAGATCACGATAAACCAGTTGGCCTGATTGTGCCGGGGAATTCCCCGGCTGCCGCAAAATTACGCGCCGTTTCTAATCAAATTTATCATTCCCGTGTTGGGCGCATGGGTCAGCACCAGATGCCAACCACAATTCCAGGGACAAGTATTCACAAGCCTCCTTCCTGGTAGTTCTAGATTAAGCCACCTCCAAATTAGGACACTGCATTCTTGCCTGTGTTCTTGTCGGTGGGGGGTAAAAAATGCTAATAAAATAGGAGCGCGAGCCACGGGAGCGGCGCTGCGATCCGCACCCGGATGGACATTCTTCAACTCTAAAAAAAACCCCAGGGAGCGGGCGCCATGAGCAAATCCAGCCAGGGAAGGGCAAAACCGGACAAATCCAGCCAATCCCCCTCCCAAAAAAAGCCGGCCCCCGCGGACGGCCAGGGAAAATCCGGGAAGGTCATCAAGGCGAACCAGCGCGGCAAAACAACTCCCCCGCACAGGGAGCACCGTGAGCCCCAGAAACCTGTGCAGGAGCAACTCTTCCCCGGCGAACAACCTCCCCGGGGCGGAAACGGGCCCGGCGAAGAGTCTCTTAATTCCACCGAAAATACTGCCGAAAATAC
>CAZOXD010000172.1:0-3124 GCA_964583525.1 uncultured Pseudomonadota bacterium | reverse complement strand
GAAAATACTGCCGAAACCTCCACCGAAACATCCGCCCAAAATGCCGCCCAAAATGCCGCCCAAAATGCCACTGCCTCTCCCGCCGGCGGCGGGAAGGACGGCGATGAGATGGACGGCACCGCCGGCGCCGCCAAGGCGCAGGACCGGGGGGGGACCATCCCAGAGGAAGCGTCCGGTCAGATTGCCGACGTCAATGGCGGCGCGAAGGGGGCCACTGGTTCCCAACCCGGCGCCGGGCCGGATGCCACAGAGGACTCCGAGGAATCGCAGGAATCCGTCCCCACAGAGTCCACCGTGCCCACAGCGCCTTCCGTGAACCTGTTGGTGAACGGGCCCGACGGATGTTTCAAGGAAGTGGAGGGCGGCGAGACCGTAAAACTTTCGGAAGATGAATGGCGGCTCGAACTGGCCCGCATCTTCAGGCGGGAATCCCCTCCTTCCTGATATCGCATCTGCACAGAAAATTCGGCCCGAATTCCCGGCCCGAATGCGGGACATCCCGCGTCCGCCTCTCCTGCGGATTCGGGGGGTTCCGGGCGTTCTCCCCACCCTCCCCTTAAGATACCAGGCGCCATGCCGAAACGCCCCCTGCCATACCAGTGCGGTCATTGCGGAGTCCGCTTTCCCAAATGGATGGGCCGTTGCCCGGACTGCGGGGAATGGGAATCGGTGCGCGAGGACCTGGCCCTCTACGGCGGCAAGGTGGTCCCCCTCACCCGGGAGCGCGCGGCTCCGAAAGAGGATGGAGAAGGAGACGGCACGGGGAAGGGAGAAGACTCCTGATCGCCCCGCACTCGGGAGGACCCGGGTGTGGTTTCAGGAGCGGAACCCGCATTCCCCCTAGTACTTCGCGTCAGAGGTTCGCGTAATAAGAACCGATAATATTTATGTTAAATAACAAGAAGATAGCTCGAAAACTTCTGACGTGAAGTTCTGCCATTAAGCACCAGGCTCGCCGCCTGGATAGCGCTCGTTCAGGGGCCCTTCCAGGAAAATTCCGAGAAGATGGCATTGGTACGGTCATACTGGAACCGGATATGGGATCCTTCGAAACGGGAAATTCCAAGGCCCAATCCATGGCTGGGGCCATGAATCTTATTGGGGAGGTTTTCCAGCGTCACCCGGCTTTCCCCGTTCACGCCCTTGTGCCCTTCCACCGTCGATTCCAGCAGGCCCTCGATGCGAATGGTAAACCGCTGCCCGGACACTGCGATTTCCATGGGAACGTATTGGATTTCATGGATGGTTTCGAAGAAGGGCGCAATCACCTCCCAGCCGCTCCCGGCTTTCCCGTGAATGATGGATTCCAATCCCTTGCGCTGACTTTCACCTGCCCGCTCGTCCAGGTACATCTCCTGGATCCACCCGCCCTCCGCCATCACCTGGGGGGCATCATAGGCGATAAAGGCGCCCAGCCCCGAAATATCGGCCTCCCCCCAGCGGCCTTCGTGGATGTGAATGGCCCAATATCCGATGCACCGCTCATGGTTGCAGGGTTGGCGGAAGGAGATGTGCGCCGGGCACACCGAGGCGCAATCGCAATTTTCGAACAGGGTTCCCTCGGCCCACCATTCCGGAATCGCAGTCATGGCCCCTTCCAATTGAACTGGGCATACACCGCATGGGACAGATCGCTTGTCAGGGCCAGACCCCTATCCTTGAAGCGCGAGGTGCCCCTGGCCAACGCTTGGGATGCGCCGAATATCTGATTATGAATATTCTCCATCCGCACCTCCTTATCCTTGTCCATTCCCCGGATCGCATTGATTTCGCACTCCACGACCCCTGCGATGCGGACGGTCTTCCGTCTGCCCTGGTCCTCGAAATGGATGGGGAGGAAGCGGGTTTCCAACCGGGTGGATATGAATGGGGCCAACACGCCCAACCCGCCGCCCGCCCGCCCCGCCAGGATGGCTTCCAACGCCCCGCGTTGATCTTCGCTGGCCCCCTCGTCGATGTAGAGGGCCTGGGTGCCTCCGCCCTCGGCCATCACCCGGGGCATGTCCAGGAAGGACAGGGCGTTCACTCCCCCCAGGGAGGCTTGGCCGTATTCCCCTTCATCGAAGTGGATGGCCCAGAACCCGAGGCACCGTTCATGATCGCAGGGCTGCTTCCAGGAGATATGGCCCCGGCAGAGCAGATCGCAATTGCAGTTCTCGAAGAGGGTTCCTCTGGCCCACCATTGCGGAATCGGTTCTGATTCGGTCATGCAAATTCTCTCCGTCCGGGTTGGTCAGGCCAAGGATTGCGCCACCATCCATGCGCCCCAGGCGATCATGACGATCCCTCCTCCCTTGCCCAGCAACCCGCCGGCCGGCACCACCTTTTCCACCATCACGAACAGCGCCAGGAAGGCCACCCAGAGCAGGTTCATCACGCCGCCCACGAACAACAGCGCCATCAGGGCCCAGCAGCATCCCGTGCAATAGGCGCCATGCCGGAGACCCATGATGAAGGCTCCGCGGCCACCCTCGCGCCATTCGGTCATGATGAATCCCATGGGGGTGCGGCACTTGGCCAGGCAGGCCTCCTTGAGGGGCATGAATTGAAACGCCCCCGCCGTTCCGAGCAGCGCCGCCCCCAGCCAGGGCGCCGTGGTTTCCATCATGGGGGACACCAGGGCCGCCTGCTGCAAGGCATATTGGGCCAGCGCGGCGGCCAGGCTGAAGGCGCTCCACACCACCAGGTATCCGCACAGGAAAACCCCGGTGGAAACGAACGCCCCCCCCTGCTCCCGCCGCTTGCGGTAAACCGCGGCGAACATGAGCACCATCGGCGCGGCCGAGGGCACCATCATGGCCACCATCATCACGGCCCACATGACGAACACCAGCAGGAAGTCCCACAGGGTCCAGGAGCGCATCATGGGCATCATGGCCATTTCCCGGCTCATCGTCCCCATACTCCCGCCCATCCCATCCATGTTGTAGGCCAGGAAGATGGTGTACCCCCAGGCGAGCAGCGTGATCAGGATCAACCCCGCGGCCACCACCACCCGCTCCCGCTTGAATGCCGCTTCCAGAAACATCGAACTCCTCTTTGAAAATGAAAGATTGGTGGAAGGAATGGCGGGCGGCCCGGTTTCCCGGGAGGAAACGGACCGCCCCTCATCCACTCCAATATG
>CAZOXD010000171.1:6558-11076 GCA_964583525.1 uncultured Pseudomonadota bacterium | reverse complement strand
ACCATCGCGCCTTTGGCGATGCCCGGGGGTGGGGCAGGCCGCCGGCCATGGGAATAGCGGTAATGGCCGTACTTGCGGCGGTACTCGCAGTGGGGCTGGCGTTTTGGGCCGCACCCCTCTTCGCGGCGGAGATCGGCCCCGGGCCGGCCTACCGCGCCTTCCCGTGGATCGGGAGCCGGGTCGCGGTTTGGATCGCCGCCGAGGTGCACCTGATGTTCGCCGCCTTCGTGCTGGGGGTGCCTCTCTTCGCGGTGATTGTGGAACTGGTGGGCATACTCACCCGCGAGCAGCGCTACGACCACCTGGCCAAGGAGTTCAGCAAGCTGGTGACCCTGGCCACCTCCATCACCGCCATTTGGGGCGGCATCCTGCTGTTCCTGCTGGTCACGCTGTATCCCCGCTTCTGGAACTACCTTTCGGGTGTATTCCTGCCCACCATGTGGGTCTACCCCCTCCTGTTCATGCTGGAACTGGTGACGATCTATCTCTACTACTACAGTTGGGAGCGGCTCCCCGCCGGCGGCGGCAAGTGGTTTCACTTCGGGCTGGGGGTGTGGCTCAACGTGGTGGGCACGATGCTGCTGGTGCTTGCCAATTCCTGGGCGACGTTCATGATGACCCCGGGCGGTGTGGACAAGGCCACCGGCGATCTGGTGAGCCTGTGGGGCGCCATCAACAATTACGCCTGGATGCCCATCAACATCCACCGCATCATCGCCAACGTCACCTTCGGCGGCGCCATCGCCGCGGCCTACGCGGCCTTCAAGTTCATGGGCAGCCGCGATCCTGCCGACAAGGCCCATTACGACTGGATGGGCTATGTGGGGATGATGATCGCCATGTGGTCCTTCCTGGTGCTGCCCTTCGCGGGCTACTATCTGATGCGCGAGATCTACGCCTACGACCAGACCATCGGCATCACCATGATGGGCGGTTTTCTCTCCTGGGTGTGGATCATTCAGGCGGTGGTGATTTCCGTGCTGTTCCTGGGGCTCAATTACTACATGTGGTGCGGCCTGGAACGGATCGAGGGCGGCGAGCGCTATCAGCCCTACATCAAATACCTGCTGGCGGTGCTGGTGCTGGGGGTGCTGGTGTGGGCCACACCCCACTCGCTGGTGGTAACGCCGGAGGAAGTGGCCTCGATGGGCGGCGCCCACCACAAGGTATTCGGAGTGCTGGGGGTGATGTCCGCCAAGATGACCGCGGTGAACCTGATGATCCTCACCTCGACCATCGGGTTCATGTTCTACCGCCGCGCCAACAAGATTGCCACGCACCCCCATGCGCGGCTCCTCAACTGGGCTCAGGCCGCCGTGTTCGGAGGCGCGGCCCTGTTCATCGTCTACTTGGGGATTGATGGCTACTTCGTCCCGCCCATCGTGCGGGTGGAGCAGTACTCGGTGTGGCAGGTGCTGGCGGTGCTGCTGGCGATCCTTCTCACCACGGTCATCGACGTGGTGCTGTTCCGCAACTGCGATCACACCGGCCCCATCCATTGGGGACGCATGGCGCCCCGCTCCCAATACGTGCTGGTGCTGGTGGCCGTGACCTTCACCTGGCTGATGGGGCTGATGGGGTACGTGCGTTCGGCCAGCCGTCAGCATTGGCACGTGGAGAAGATCGTCGAGGACCTCTCCCCGGATGCCTATTCCCCCACGCTGGGCTACGCGGCCAACATCGTTTCCGTCTGCACGATCATCTTTCTGGCGTTGGTGCTGCTGATTTTCTGGATCAACTCGCTCACCGAACGTGGAAAGGCCGCTTCCGCCGCCGCGCAGAGCGCCTCCGGCCAACCATCGGCCGGTCATTGAGGGGAGGCGTCCTGTGGAACAGTTGAAGATGATCGGCTTCGGATTGGCGGTGATCGCCTTTTTTACCTGGTATTCCAACACGATCCCGCAGATCGAATCGCACCCGCCCAAGAAAATTTCCCTGGACGCGCCCCTGACCGCCGACGAGATGATCGGCGCGGGCGAGCGGGTGTTCAACGGCAAGGGCACCTGCAACATCTGTCACGCCATCGGCCGCCCGGGCAACCGCGGACCCGATCTGGCGGGCATCGGCCAAAGTGCGGGGAGCCGCAAGCCAGGGCTCGGCGGCAAGACCTACCTGCTGGAATCGCTGCTGAAACCTTCGGACTATCTGGTGGAGGGCTACGGCCCTTTGATGCCGCCCATGGGAGCGATCCTGACACCCGGCGAGGTGATGGTGACCGTCGCATTCCTGCAGAGCCTGGGGGGCGAAGTGGACATCACCCCCACAGAAGTGAGGGCTGCGGTGCGGGCCGCAGTGCGGGCCACCCTGCCGGCGGCCGCGGCTGCCGCTCCGGCTGTGCAAGGGGCGCGCGGCACACCGGCAGGGGAGGGTGACCCTGAGAAAGGGCGGGCGGCCTTCGTGCAACATTGCGCGCCCTGTCATGGACCCGACCCGGCCCAGGACGGCCCGATCGGCCCGATGATCCGGGGCGCAACGGCGGAATTGCTGGGGGCGCGAATGATGCGGGCAGCCTATCCGCCAGGGTATTCGCCCAAGCGCGCCACCAAACTGATGCCGCCCATGCCTCACCTGGAAGGTGAGGTGCCGGATCTGGCCGCCTACCTGAAAGGGAAGGAGTAAACCCATGCGCTGGTTGGAAAATTCCCTTGTGCAATGCGCGGCCGTGCTGGCAGTAAGCCTGGGTGTACTGCTGGCCGTGCGGCCGCCCATCCCGTTGAGCCTGCTCGTGTTCTACACGGTAGTGATCCTGGCGGGGCTGGCGGTGTACGTCACCACCACAGCGGAGCGGATGGGCAGTTTCATGGCCCCGGTCAAGGGTCTGTTGCTCTCCCGCGGCTTGTGGCAACTGCGCTGGGGGGTGTTGCTGACTTTGCCCCTGGCCGCCGGGGCGGTGACCGCCTGGTTCCTGCTGCCCTCCAATTCCGCCCCGGTGGCGTTTCGGGTCATTCACCCGGCGCCGCCCTCCTCCATTACCTTCGACGGCAAGACGATCAACCTGCGCGAGGCGGAGAATCCCTTCCGCCACGCAAAGACGGCCGATCCGGAAGCCTTCGCCGGACAGGTGAAGGAAGGGAAGCGGGTCTACTACCAGAACTGCTACTACTGCCACGGCGATCACCTGGCCGGGAACGGACCCTTCGCCGGCGCCTTCAATCCCCGCCCGGCGGACTTCCAGGACGTGGGCACCATCGCTCAGTTGCAGGAGTCCTACCTGTTCTGGCGCATCGCCAAGGGCGGGCCGGGACTGCCCAACGAATCCGCGCCGGGCCGTAGCGCCATGCCCCGCTGGGAAGGCCGCCTGAGCGAAGAGGAAATCTGGTCGGTGATCCTGTTTCTCTACGAGGCGACCGGCCATCCGCCGCGCACCTGGGAGTAATATCGAGATGGAAATCATGGCCACACGGAAACGATTCCCGAGCCGCGTCCGGATCCGGCCACCCAGGCTGCCGGTGCTGTGGTTGCTGCCGATGCTGCTGCTTGGGTTCACCGCGTGGGCCCAGCAGGAGGCCCCGGCCCCCGGTGCGGCCGCCTACCGCACCCATTGCGCCCAGTGCCACGGCGAGGAGGGCGACGGGCGGGGCCCTGCCTATGATTATACGGTGCCCCGGCCCCGCGACTTCACCTCGGCCCTGTTCAAGTTCCGCGACACCGACAGCGGCGAGTACCCGACCCGGGAAAACCTGATCGACATCATCGCCCGCGGCATGCCCGGCACGGCCATGCCCCCCTGGAGCGGGGTGCTCTCCGATCAGGACATCGCCGAGATCGCCGCCCATGTGGAGCGGTTCTATCTGGAGGAGGACGACGAGAAACCCGAGGTGCGCCCCGTCGGCGATCCCCCACCGTCCACGCCCGAACGGATCGCGTGGGGACGGGAATTGTTCGTCAAGCTGGAGTGCACCCGCTGCCACGGCAACGCGGGGCGGGGCGACGGCGCCTCGTCCATGACCCTGCTGGACGACTGGAACATGGAGCCCATTCACCCCCGCGACCTGACGGCAGGCTGGCTCTTCCGGGGCGGCCATGGGCCGCGGGACATCTACCGCACGGTGATGTACGGGCTGAACGGCACGCCCATGCCCGCCCATTGGGAGGAGGAACTGCTGGCCGAGGAGCCGGATCGCTGGGCCCTGGTGCACTACGTGCGCTCCCTCGGCCCCGATGACGCGCCGGAGATCAAGTCGACCCTGGTGGCCAAATGGGTGGACGGGAAGCTGCCGGACGGCGGCGCGCACGCGCTCTGGAACGAGGCCCGGGAGATCTACATCCCCCTGGCGGGTCAGGTGGTGCTGGAGCCGCGCTGGTTCCTGCCTTCGGTGCGGCATCTGTGGGTGCGGGCGCTCTACAACGCAGACGAGATCGCCCTGCGCCTGCGCTGGACGGACGCCACCTCCATGGACAACGACGCCTACAAGGGCGCTCTGGAAAAGGCCGCGGAAAGCGCTGAAGAGGAAAACGGCGCAACGGACAATGGCTCAAACGACGACGGCGCCTCTGAGGATGATGAGCAGGAGGGCG
>CAZOXD010000171.1:0-6458 GCA_964583525.1 uncultured Pseudomonadota bacterium | reverse complement strand
GATGAGCAGGAGGGCGGTGGGGAAGCTGTTGATGATGGAGATGAGCAGGAAGGCGATGAAGAGGAGGGTGATGAAGAGCTAGCCACCGCGCCCCCTCCACCCCCGGCCAACCCGGTGGACGAGTTGATGGTGCAGTTCCCCTTCAAGCACGTCCTGGGTGATCCGCTGCCCTACTTCCTGATGGGCAAACCGGGTAAGCCGGTGCGGCTGTGGGTCTGGCGCAGCGATACCGAAGGCGCCGCGGCCGGCAAGGCCTCGCGCTTCGGGCAATGGGCATCCGGCAAGGGGGCCACCGCACCGGCCACCGCACCTGCCGCCGTGGTGATCTACAAAGATGGGCAGTACACCCTCACGCTCAAGAGCAAGCGCACCGGCGCCGGCGGGCCGGACTTTCCCGCCGATCCCGGCCTGATGCCGATCAGTTTCAGCGTGGCGGACGGATTCAAGCACGAGGGCGGCCCCCGGAGGGGTGTGGCGACCTGGTACACCCTGTTGCTGGAACGCCCGCCGGGTTCGCGGGTGGTGTGGGTGCCCTTGCTGGTGATGGCCGTGCTGGCCTCAATGGAATGGTTGCTGTTGCGCCGAGTGCGGCGCAGCGCTTTCGAAACGGACGAATAGGGAGAACGCATGAGCGAGAATCGTTACAAACCGATCGAGGTCGGTGAGCGCACGGTGGCCTTCGAAGCCGACGGCCGGCGCCATGAGTTTCCCCGCGAACGGCTCCCCAAGGGTTTCGTGGACTGGGTGATCGAAGGGCGGCACGCCATGTACGACCTGCTGGAGGGCAAGTCCCATGCGCCTTTCTTCGGATCGCATCTGCCGGTGGTGGTCACATTCTCCCGCGAATCGTCCTTTCCCTTCAACACGGGCAACAAGGGCGTGGGTCTCTCCCCCCTGCCCGAAAAGATCGACGATTACATCGAGCTTTACCGGGACACTTTTCGCGCCTCCACCGAACTGCCCTGGGAGGAGAGCCTGCCCATGCGCCTGGGCGCCGTACGGCAATTCATCGGCGGAGCGGACGTCTCCGACGAGGTGCTGCTGAGTCTGGAGATCTTCGAGAAGACCACCTTCGCGAACCTGTGCGACTTTCCGATCGCCACCCTCCACTACGCCGGCGACGGCCCGGTCTACCGCAGCTACCAGATCAACGCGGTGGTGCAGATTGTTTCCCCGGGACATCCGGCCTATGACTTTGCGCACATGAGCCGGCAGTTGTTCGAGTATGACGACTTCCACATCACCCAGACCCGCTTCCCCTATGCTTACGTGTTCTACCCGGTGGAGGTGAAGGACAAGACGCCCTATCCCCGCCGCGACGCCCCGCCCCGTGAGGAGATGCCCCAGGAGTGGAGCGGCATGTCCCTGGTGTGGGAGGAGGAGGTGCTGGAGCAACTGTCCCGCGCACCGGCATTCGTGCAGAAGTTCATCATCCGCATATCCGAGGACTACGCCCGCCGCCAGGGGTACGCCGCGGTCACTATGGAGACGTTCAAGGCGGTGCGGGCCCGTTACATGGAGAAGCGGGGCAAGCCCGGCGCCCGGCCGGTTTCGCACCTTCCCTCATGAGAAGCCACCATGACGGCCCTTAACGCACAACCCGAACCGGGCTCGCCGCCGGCGCTCCAGACTCTCTCCTGGAACCTGACCCGGCTCTGCAACCTGGCATGCGGCCATTGCTATCTGGACGCGGGAACCCGGCAGGGACGGCGCCGGGACGAGTTGGACACGGAAACCTGCCGGGGAATCATTGACCAGATCGCCGCCGCGGCCCCGGAATGCCTGCTCATCCTCACCGGGGGAGAGCCCCTGTTGCGGCACGATCTGGAAGCGCTTTGCGATTACGCGGGACAGGCGGGCCTGTGGGTGGTGGTGGGCACCAACGGCACCTTGCTCACGGCCCGGCGGGCTCGGGCGCTCCTCGCTGTGGGAGTCAAGGGCGCCGGAATCTCCCTGGATTCCCTGCAACCCGAAAGGCACGACCGTTTTCGCGGCAAGGACGGCGCCTGGAGCGAGGCGGTGGCGGGTCTGGAGGCCGCAGGCGCCGAGGGTTTGGACACGGTATTGCAGATGTCGCTCTTCCCCTGGAACGAAGGGGAACTGGAAGCCATGGCCGAGTTCGCCGAGGCCCACGGGGTGCGGGCGCTCAACGTGTACTTTCTTGTCTGCACCGGGCGGGGGCAGACGCAGACCGGATTGGACGCCGAGGCCACCGAAGCGGTCTACGCCCGCCTGCACCGGCTGCAGCAACGCCATGCGGGGCGGATGCTGGTCAACGCCAAGTGCGCTCCCCAGTTCCAGCGTTATATCCATCGCACGGACTCCGAATCGGCCCATCTTCATACCTTCGAAACCGGATGCCCGGCCGGCACCCACTACGCCCGCATCGGCCCCACCGGCACCATGACGCCCTGCCCGTACATGCCCGAGGCGGGTGAAAGTCTGGATGATGCAACGCTGAAGGACATCTGGCGGAACGGCGAGGCCTTTGTGCGCATCAGGAACCGCGGCGCTCTTGGGGGACGGTGTGGGCTTTGCGAGTTCCGCCTAGCCTGCGGGGGCTGCCGGGCGCGGGCCCTGGCCACCCACGGCGATCTCCTGGGAGAAGACCCCTGTTGTACTTATCGGCCTCTGGGGAACGAACCCCCGATCCAACTTCCCGGAACGGCCCTGTACGGAGCACCCTTGCAGAGCGAGCCCCCGGGCGGTGGCGGTCCGGCGTCCAACGGCTTTCCCATCGAGTGGGATGAGGATGCGCTGGCTCAGATGGGACGAATCCCTCCCTTTGTGCGGGGCATGGTCAAGCGCCGCATGGAGCAATCCGCCCGCAAACAGGGGAAATCCCGCATCACCGCCGATATGATGGCGGCAGCCAAGGAAAAAGCGGCCACCTTCCTCTCCCGGCGCGTCATCCAGGACCCCTGATCGATCCAGTCCCGGGCGTTGCGCCGTGTTTTGACGAAGCGGGATGGGGACGGAAATACGGATTAATTCCGGTGGGATGGATTGTCTCTTCTTTCGGATCGCAATTCCGCCGCATCCCGGATGCGACACCCATCGCCGTCCCTCTCGTCTCAAAATCTCTCGCTGTCCTCTTCACAGGTATTCAAGGTATTTCCCGCAGCGTTTTTTCAGCGCCCGCCGGTTATCGTTTCACGGCATTCGCTTCACGGCCCTTTGCTCCACCGTGCAGCGATGCGAGGATGCCGCCCCCGGTGACGATTTTGATCAGGTCGGGGGAGAGGGGCATTCCTTCCAATTCCATGCCCCGGCTCAGGTTCCTCACCACGGCGCCGGCGAGGTCCATTTCCAACTCGTCGCCTTCCTCGAACGCCTGGGAAATCCCCTCGCACACCAGCACGGGCAACGCGATGGCGATGCTGTTGCGGAAGAAGATCCGGCCAAAGGACTCGGCCACCACACAGCCGATGCCCAGTCGCTTCAAATTTCTGGGGGCGCCTTCCCGGCTGGAACCGCAACCGAAGTTTCCGCCGGCCACGATCACATCGCCGGGCTGATGCCCTGCCACGAATCCGGGATGGATGTGGAGAATGGATTTCCTGGCTTCCTCCCAGGGCAGATGGCGGCTGAAACTTGGCGACATGTAATCGGTGTTGATGTTATCGCCAAATTTCCAGACCTTGCCTTTTATGTGAACGCTTTTGCTGGGAATGCTCATGTGCCATCTTCCTGTGGCCGGCCTGCCCGTGGTCAGTTGGTATTGAGGCGATTGCAGGCGCGGTGGGTATTACCCCGGGATGTAGGTGCGTGGATCGGCGATTCTGCCCTCGATGGCCGAGGCGGCGACGGTTTCCGGAGAGGCCAGGTAGACGAAGCTCTCCGGGCTCCCCATTCTCCCCTTGAAATTGCGGCTGGTGCAGGTCACCGCGTTTTCGCCCGGAGCCAGCACACCCATGTGCCCTCCGCCGCAGGGACCGCAGCCCGGAGTTCCGATCATGGCCCCGGCCTCCAGGAACGATTCGATGGCGCCGGAGCGGGTCAGGTTGGTGAAGACCTCCCGGGAGCCCGGTATGACCAGCAGCCGGGTTCCCGGGTGGACCTTCCGCCCCTTCACAATGGCCGCTGCCTTTTCCAGGTCCCCGGTTCGCGCATTGGTGCAGGATCCCAGGAAAGCCTGATGCACGGGAACCTCCCCCACCTCCCCGATCGGCTTGACGATATCCACGTTGTGGGGCATGGCCACCATCGGCTCCAGGCTGCTAACGTCCACCTCATGCACGGCCAGGTATTCCGCGCCCGCATCCGGCCCGAAGGGGGCGATCTTCTCGCTGGTTCGTCCTTTGAGATAGGCCAGGGTTTTCCCGTCCGCCCCGAAGAAGGAAAACTTCGCCCCGATCTCGATGCCCATGTTGCTCAAGGTCATTCGTTCGTCCACGCTCATGGCGGCGGCGGCGGGCCCGGCGTATTCAATGGCCTTGTATTGCGCCACCTCGGCGCCGAACCTGCCCGCGATATGGAGTTGAACGTCCTTGGGGGTTACCCCTTTGGAGAGTTGGCCATTGAGCATGAACCGGAGGGTCTCGGGAACCCGGAACCAAAGCTCGCCCTTGACCATGGCGTAGGCCAGCTCCGAAAAGCCGATTCCGGTGGCCGCCGCTCCCAGCGCCCCGTAGGTGGTGGTGTGGGAATCGCCGCCGACGATCAGGCGGCCGGGCAGGGCGTGGCCCTGCTCCGGCAGAACTACGTGGCAGATGCCCCCGCCGGCATCGTGGAAATTCCGGATGCCCTGTTCCTTGACGTATGCCCGGGCCCTGGAGTGGATTTCCGCCTCGCTGGCGCTTTTGGCCGGCACGTGATGATCGAAAACCACCACCATCTTATCAGGATCGAAGACCCGGTCGAATCCATTCTCCAGCATCAATTCGCAGGCCCTGGGAAAGGTGCCGTCATGACCCATGATCACATCCAGGGTTGCGGTCACGAATTCTCCCGGCGTCACTTGGTCCCTCCCGGAAGCCCTGGCCAAAATCTTCTCCGCCATGGTCATGGCCATTACCGGCTCCATAGTGTGAAGGGTTGGATGGAATTCACACCCGCAAATTCCCAAAGAACGCCAATCCTATCATGGGTTGGGGCAACCCGCCTGCGATACACGATGTATATTGCGAGGACATTCCGAGTATATTCCAGCGGCCGGCCGTTGACGAGGGCGATCCGGTCCCCATAGATATAGAGGAATACCGCGGGGGAACACGGAAAAAGAGGGACGGGAGAGTGCGTCAAACTTCGCCCAGGGGAGAATCATCGCATGACCGACAGCGGAACATTGCACTTCATGGCGATCGAACGGGTGATCTTCGGCAGGGCTTGCGCGGAGGCGCTCCAGGAGGAGGCCGAAAGGCTGGGGGCGGAGCGCGTGTTTCTGCTCGTCAGCAAATCGCTCGCCACCGGCACCGATGAAATCGCCAAGGTGCGCGGCGCGCTCGGCAGGCGTTGCGTGGGCGAGTTCAGTGGCATTCCTCCCCACACCCCCCGCGATGTGGCCGTTCAGGCCGCAGCCGAAGCCCGGGAGGCCGGAGCCGACCTGCTGATCACCATCGGCGGGGGTTCCGTCACCGACACGGGGAAAATAGTGCGACTTTGCCTGCAACATGACATCACGGAGATCGGACAGTTGGACGCCTTCAGGATGACGGTTGCCCTCGACGGCACCCGGCACCGCCCCCGGTACGCGGGCCCCGAAGTGCGTCAGATTTCCGTGCCCACCACACTTTCGGGGGGGGAGTTCAACCAGTCCGCCGGCTGCACGGACCCCCGCGGCAAGGTGAAGGAGGCCTTTAGCCACCGGCTGCTGGCGCCCCGGGTATTGGTGCTGGACCCGGCCGTGACCCTGCACACCCCCGAATGGCTATGGCTTTCCACCGGTATCCGGGCGGTGGATCATGCCGTGGAAACCATCTGCGCGCCGGACGCCAACCCCTATTGCGATGGCGAGGCCGCTCAGGCGCTCCGTCTGCTCCGCGAAGGGCTGCCGGGCTGCAAGGAAAACCCCGGCGACCTGGATGCCCGCCTGAACTGCCAGTTGGGGGTGCAGCTATCCATGACCCACAACAAGGCGGCCATCACCATGGGCGCCAGCCACGGCATCGGCCACGTGCTGGGCGGCACTTGCGATGTGCCCCACGGCCATACCTCCTGCGTGATGCTGCCCCATGTTTTGCGCTACAACCTGCCGGTCAATGCCCATCGGCAGGCGTTGGTGAGCGCGGCCATGGGACGGCCCGGTGACGACGCGGCGGATGTGATCGGGGAGTTCATCGCCAGCCTCGGTCTGCCCCGCACCCTGGCCGAGGTGGGGGTGCATCCGGATCAATTCGAGCTGATCGCCCACAACGCCATGCACGACCGGGGGATTCATGCCAATCCCCGCCCCATCCGGGGGCCGGAGGATGTCATGGAAATCCTGGAAATGGCGGCCTGACCCGGTTCCGTTCCCG
>CAZOXD010000170.1:0-11115 GCA_964583525.1 uncultured Pseudomonadota bacterium | reverse complement strand
TTGCTTTGCGCGGGAGGGGATTTTCGATTGCCTTCTTTGGGTTCGGGGGGGGCGATGCCGGGTTCCTGAACCACGGCCGGAGTGCTCATCCCTTCGGGGAAGGGATCACGGCCATGCCCCGATGATGGCGCCGATGATTGTGATGGCGAGGATGATCTGCCCCGCCTCGATCAGGTAGAGGCCGATAGACTTCCTGCCAAATAGGAAGTTCGGGACCAGCCCCATCACGGCCACCACCAAGCCCACCGTTACCCCCCAGCGCATCCCGGCCGGCAGGTTGCCGGCCCCGATGTTCTTGAGCAGGTAGGCCAGGTGAAGCTGACCGCCAGGTAGCTGAGCGCCCAGATGGCCACCATCTGGGTCCGGGGTTTTTTAACTCCCATATGCTTCTGCCAGCAATTGCCGAAAAGGGGAGGCGCGTACCAGATCATGCCGATCACAACGCTCACGGCCGTTGCGGTCAGGGTTGCCCGGATGTTGTAGCCGGTCAAATCCATGGGGTGGGTCCTCTCTGGATGACGGAATCCCGGGCAAGGAATATCAGGCTGAGGCGCAATGAGATGCACGACGCTCGCGCAACCAATCGTACCAATGTTCCAGGCCCTCCCCGCTCGTTGCCGACGTGGTGATGATCTCGACCCTCGGGTTGATTTCCTTTGCGCATTCCATGAATTGCTCCAGATCGAAGGAAAGGTGTGGGAACAGGTCGATCTTGTTCAGGAGGATCAAGTGAGCCTCCTGGAACATATAAGGATATTTGACGGGCTTGTCTTCTCCTTCCGGTAGGCTGGTAATCACCACCTTTCCCGATTCTCCCAAATCGAAGAGGGCTGGACACACCAGATTTCCCACATTTTCGATCATCAGCGTCGACCCTTCCCGGGGATTGAGGTGTCCGATGGCGTGTTGGATCATCTCCGCATCCAGGTGGCACACCTGTTCCGTATTGATCTGGGTGACCGGAACGCCGGTGGCCTGGATCCGGCGCGCATCATTGTCCGTATGCTGATCTCCTTCGATCACGGCAAAATGCATTTCCCTGCCCAGATCGGTCAGGGTGCGCTCCAACAGGGCGGTTTTTCCCGCACCGGGTGATCCCACCAGGTTGAGCGCCAGGATATTCCGGGCCTCGAACCATCCGCGGCAGCGCTCGGCCAGCAGGGCGTTTTTATGGAGCACATCCTGCTCCACCCGAATTCTCCGCACCGCCTGGGAGTCCGGGCCGCCCGTATGGGAATCGGGGCCAGCGTGCGGGTGGCCGGAGTGGTCCCCGGAGAAATGACCATGCCCATGGCCGTGATCCGCGCCTCCGTCATGGTGCCCATGGGTGCCGTGTTCCGAGTCGGTGTTTCCGCAGCCGCAAGTCATACACATGAGTTTGCTCCTTATGATCGATGGAACCGCCCCGGGATACGGTTTTCCGGCTGGGCGGGGGTCTTGATCCCGTCAGCAAATCCTTGGCAGGGGATCGCCAGTGAGCATGTCGACGATCCGTGTGCCTCCAAAGCTCGTCTCGAGCACCACATAGCAGTGCGGGTCCTCCACGACCTGGCCGATCAGGCTCGCCTCCCGCCCCAGGGGGTGACCCCGCATGGCGGAGAGCACAGCATCCGCACTTTCGGGCGCGACCACGGCCACCAGCTTCCCCTCGTTGGCAACGTAGAGGGGATCCAGACCCAGCAGTTCACAGGCAGCGCGTACGGACTCGTTGACGGGAATGGCGCCTTCCTGTAACCGAATTCCCACCTCGGCGCTCTCCGTGATCTCGTTGAGTGTGGTGGCCAACCCCCCTCGGGTGGGATCCCGCATCAACCGGATCGCTCCCGGCTCCGCCTCGATCATCGCCTCCACCAGCGTCCACAGGCCGTTGCTGTCGCTCTCGATGGGGGAGTCGAACCGGAAAGCCCTCCCGTTCGGAAAGGATCGCCATGCCATGATCCCCCAGGGTGCCACTGAGGAGTACCTGGTCCGCTGGCCGGATCGGGGTCCCGTCTGGCGCCCCCTCGACGAAAATGCCCACTCCCGCTGTATTGATGAACAATTTGTCCGCGCAACCCCGGTTCACCACCTTGGTGTCGCCGGTGACGATGCTCACCCCTCCGGCATCGGCGGCCATCCGCACCGATTCCAGGACGCGCTCCAGGTTATCCATGGGAAGGCCCTCCTCCACGATCAAGGACAGGCTGAGAAAGAGCGGGCGGGCTCCGCCCACTGCCAGATCATTGAGGGTGCCGTGCACGGACAGGGAACCGATATCGCCGCCCGCAAAAAACAGCGGGTCCACCACGAACGAATCGGTGGTGAAGGCCAGCGGGACGCCCTCCACTTGGATTTTGGCCTGGTCCCCAAGGGGGGCCAGCAATGGGTTGTCCAACCGGGGGAGAATCAATCCCTCCACCAACTGGTGCATGGCCCGCCCGCCGCTGCCATGGGAGAGTTGGATTTCCCGTTCTTTGGGCCGCTTGTAGTTTCCCCGGGCCGTGGGCCGCCAGGGTGCGGTTTCAGACCGATTCGATTTGATGGCGTCCATATTGATAATAAGCCGAACAGGCCCCTTCGGAGGAAACCATGCACGCCCCCAGAGGCCGTTCGGGGGTGCAGGCAGTACCGAACACGCGGCATTCCCAGGGGGATTTGACCCCCCGCAGTATCTGGCCGCATTCACATGCTTTGGGATCGCTGAGGGCCGGGAACTCGCCCAGGTCAAACACTTGCTCCGCATCGTGCCGGGCAAAGGCTTGGCGCACCTTGAGCCCGGAACCGGGAATCACGCCCAACCCCCGCCAACGCATGTCGCAGGGCTCCAATACCGTGTCGATGACGGCCTGGGCTTTGGGGTTACCCTCCTCTGAAACTGCGCGCCGGTATTGGTTTTCCACTGCGCTGCGGCCTGCGCTGCGTTGGCGGAGAATCATCAGGATGGACTGGAGGATGTCCAGCGGCTCGAATCCGGAGACCACCACCGGGCGGCCGAACTCACGGGCCATGAATTGGAAGATCCGGCTGCCCGTCACCAGGCTGACGTGGCCCGGAGCGATGAATGCGTCCAGGCGAACGTCGGGGGCTTCCAGGATGGCGCGCACCGCCGGCGGCACCAGGACGTGATTGGAGAAGATGGAATAATTGTCCAGCCCCTCGGAACGGGCCAGCAGCACGGACATGGCGTTGGTGGGCGCCGTGGTCTCGAACCCGATGGCGAAAAAGATTACCCGCCGCTCCGGGTTGGCGCGGGCCAACTCAAGGGCGTCCAGGGAGGAATAAACCATGCGGATATCGGCGCCCCGGGCCTTTTCCCGTTGCAGGGAAGAGCGGGTCCCCGGAACGCGGATCATATCGGCGAAGGTGGTGAAGATCACGTCCTTTTCCCAAGCCAGGTCGATGGCAACGTTCACCCGCTCCAAGGGTGTTACGCATACCGGGCAGCCAGGTCCATGGATTAGCTTGATTTGTGGCGGCAGCATTTTCTCGATGCCGTACTTGAAGATGACGTGGGTATGGCCGCCGCAAATTTCCATGATGCGGATGGGATCCCGGGCCAACACGGCGATTTCCCGCACCAAATTCCGGGCCAACTCTCCATTTCGGAATTCGTCCAGATATTTCATTGGTGTGCCTTACTCCGTTGGAATGGGTTCCAGGCTTCCTTCCTCCAATTCGCCCATTTGCTCCAGCAGGCGCAGAGTTTCCCGCGCCTCTTTCTCGTCCAGCCTGCCCAGAGCGAAGCCGGCATGGATAAGCAGGTAATCCCCCAATGCAACTTCTTCCAGGAGGTGCACCGACGCCTTCCGTACAACGCCGGAGATTTCCACGGTGGCGATATCTCCCTCCAGGCTTTTCACTCTCGCGGGAATGACTAGGCACATGCGCGTCTCTCTCCGATGACTGCCTGCCCCAGGGAAATTCCCCCGTCATTTGCCGGGACGCGGCGATGGGTGATACAGGTCAACCCGGACTTTTCCAGGGCGGCCTGGAGGCGGTTCAGGAGCAGCACGTTCTGGAAGACCCCGCCGCTGAGCGCCACCTCTCGAATGCCGGTGCGTTTCGCGATCCGTCTGCACACTTCCGCCGTTGCGCCTGCCAGGGTGTTGTGGAAGGCCGCGGCCAAAACCGGGTGGGGCCGCCCCCGCCGCAATCCTTCCACGACCGGGCGCAGAAACGATTCGCTGGGCAGCAGAAACCCCTCCCCCTCTTCCATGATGTCGATGGGAAAAACCTCCTCCGCGGCAGGGTCGGCCAACTGTTCCAGCTCGATGGCGGCCTGGCCTTCGTAGTTCACGATGTGGCGCCCGGTGAGCAGCGCGGAGACCGCATCGAAGAGCCGCCCCACGCCGCAACTCAACGGGGAGTTGATCCGCCGCTCGATCATCCGTTCCAGCATGGGAACTTCCGACTCGCCCCGCCCTTCCAGCAAGGCCAAGGGGAGATCGTAGGTTTCGCGGCCGTAGGACGACAGCAACAAGGCCAGGGCGGTGCGCCAGGGTTGCCGGATGGCTTGGGATCCGCCCGGCAAGGGGAAGTAGGTGAAGTGCCCGGCGCGGTGGAAGTCCCGCAGATCCGCCACCAGGAACTCGCCCCCCCATAAATGACCGTCGGTGCCATATCCCGTTCCGTCGTACGCCACACCGATGACCGGGCCTTCCATGCCGTTCTCGGCCAGGACGCTGGCGATGTGGGCGTGGTGATGCTGCACCCCCATGCGAACACCCTTCCCACCGGCCTCGAATTCTGCCGCGAATTCGGCCTCCAGGGCATAGCGGGTAGAAAGATAATCCGGATGCAGATCATGCACGATCACTTCCGGTTCCACCTGGAACAACCGTTGATAGTGCGCCACCGCCTGCTGGAAGGCGCGCAGGGTGATCTCGTTTTCCAGGTCGCCGATATGGTGGCTGACGAAGGCAAACCGATCGCGCCCCAGACAGAACGTGTTTTTCAACTCGCCCCCACAAGCCAACACGTGCCGCCGGAATTTCCATTCCAGCCGTATCGGCGCGGGCGCATATCCCCGTGCGCGTCGCAACAGGCGCGGCGCGCCGTTCCATATTCGAGCCACCGAATCGTCACAGCGGGTGTGAATTTCCCGGTCGTTCGTGAGAAAAGCATCGGCGATCCCGCTCAGCCGTTTCCGGGCATCTTCATCCTGGTGGGCGATGGGCTCATCGGTGAGATTTCCGCTGGTCATCACCAGGGGCCGTGCCAGTTTCCGCAACAGCAGGTGATGGAGCGGGGTATAGGGGAGCATCACCCCCAGTTCCCTGGAACCTGGAGCCACCAACGGAGCGATGGGGGAAGGCGCCTTCTGTTTCAGCAACACGATGGGGCGGGCGGCAGACGCCAGCAACCCCGCTTCCTGGGCATCCACGATACAGATGCGGTGGACGTCCGCCATGCCGGGAGCCATCAGGGCAAACGGCTTGTCGTCGCGGCGTTTCCGCGAACGCAGCCTGCGCACCGCCTCTGGGCTGGATGCGTCACAGGCGAGATGGAACCCGCCCAACCCCTTGATGGCCAGCACCTCGCCTGCCAGAAGGCGATTCACCGCGCCCGGCAACGGATCCTCGGCCAGAAGAGCGCCGGAAGGATCGGTCAGGTAAAGGGTGGGGCCGCACCGGGGGCAAGCGATCGGTTCCGCATGAAAGCGCCGGTCTGCCGGGTTTTCATACTCCCCCGCGCAGTCCGGGCACAGCGGGAAGGAGCGCATGGTTGTATGGACCCGGTCATAGGGGAGATCCTCGATCAATGTGAACCGTGGTCCGCAGTTGGTGCAGTTGGTGAAGGGGTAGCCATATCGGCGCTCGCCGGGTGTGCGCACTTCCAGCGCGCAATCCGGGCAGGTCCCAATATCCGGGGAAACCAGCGTGAAACGCCGCTCCCGGACGGCACTGCCCTCGATCCGAAAGCATGAATCCCCCAGGGGAATCAGTGCCTCCATCCTTTGACTGTCCACGCTGGCCAGGGGTGGAAGCTCGGCATGGAAACGCAGCAGGAACGTTTGCAGAGCCTTCGCGCTTCCTTCAAGCTGGACCTCAACGCCATGATCGTGGTTGCGCACGAACCCGTTCAGGTGCAGCGCAGACGCCAGCCTGTACACGAAAGGACGGAAACCCACGCCCTGGACGATGCCCTGGATTTCCAGCCGCACCCGTACCCGGCCGGACGGAGGAAGGCTGGAGGGCAATGTTCCCGGACTCGTTTCGGTATTGAATTCCATCCATGCTCCTTCTCATGGCCGGGAGTGTAGGGGCCGGTGTTGCGACTCTGGCAGCCCCTTAAACACCTTCGAATTCACGTACCCGCAATTCCCGTCCGGAAATCAGCGCCGCGCCGTGGGACCGGCAACGGGGACAGGGCCCGAATCCGCTTGGCAGGGGGAACGCATGGCGGCATTTCGGGCACAATCCGCGGAGGGGTACCCGCTCAATCCGCAGCGCCGCCCCATGGGCCATTGTGTCCCGCGTGACGGCCTCGAAACAAAACCGCAACGCCTCCGCCTCCACGCCGGCCGCCTCGCCCACCTCCAGCACGATTTCGGTGACTTTTTTCAACCCGGCCTCCGCAGCGCGCTGGACAACGATATCCAGGATGCTGTGACTGAGCGCCAGTTCGTGCATTCCTTTCCTCCTCCGCTCAGGCGGCGTGTCCCGTCCCTCCCGGCAACAGGGCTCGCACCGCCTCCACCGCCCGGGGCACCGCATCCCGCACCGGGCGGGAAAGCTCACACTGCATGGGTTGAATGGATTCGATGGATACCGTGATCAGATACATCCGGGGCAGCGTGTCCAGCAGGGTGGCTGCTTCGATCAGGTCCTTCAGCCCGATGTCGTGGGCGCTCAGGGTATCGGGGAAGTGATGGGAGGCCCGCGGCTCCAACTGGGTAATCGTACCGGCCGGCCGGCCGTCCCGGGTGGCGTCGACGATGATCGCCACGGGATACTCCGCCAGCCAGGAAAGCAGGTGGAACCCCCCCGTCCCGCCGTCCAGCAGTTCCACTTCCCCCGGCAGTCGCATGGAGGCGAGCGTGTGCACGATGTGAACGCCCACACCCTCGTCACCCATCAGCAGATTACCGATGCCCAGCACCAGCACGGAATTGCCGTTTTCCATCCCTTCGCTCTCCCATGCGCGGAAAACCGGGGTTGCCTGTTCATGGCTTTTCGAAAAACTTCCAGCCGTTGATAATGGAGGACATTATTGCCCGCCGTTCCATCCAGTCCGTTAAGATCACCAGATAGATATGCACCAGGGAAAATACGAGAATCACCCACATCATCAGGTGATGCCATTGGTGCACGGCCATGTCCCCACCCATCAGGGGCACGATCCAGGCGAACAGTTGCGGAAACCAGGCATCGCTCATCGCCGCGTACATGCCGAAACCGGAGACAACTTGAAACAGCACCACCCCGAACATCAGCAGGTATGTTACCGATTGCAGCCGGCTCTGGGCCAGCACCAGGGGTGCCTTCAGGGTGAGCAGCATGTAACGCTTCAGGTAGGCGGCGATTTCACGGAAATGTTCCCTGCGATAGGGAAAGTAGTTGTGCCAGCGGGCGAACCGGTTGCCCGCGAAGGCCCAGTACACCCGGATCACGATATTGACCAGGAAGATGTAGGCAGCGGTGAAGTGAATGAACCGTACCCACCCGAACCAGTACCCTTGGAAGGCCTCCGCCGCCGACTGCAGGGCGGGTGGATTGCCGATCATATACCCGGTCATCGCCAGCACCAGGACGCAAAGCACATTGATCCAGTGAAAGAACCGCACCGGGACTTCCCAGATGTACCGGAGGTGGAACGATTGCTCGGTCATGGCTCCCTCCTTATGCAGAAAGGTGGACCTTCGAGGCAGAAGGCTCCTTCTCAACTAATTGTAATTCAATGTATTTTTTTACGTTCATTGATATTGGAACTTCCGCCGCGAAAGACTCTAAAACGCATCCAACTGATGACGATGTTCTCCGTCCTGGTCGTACAAATGGACGGCGCAGGCGATGCAGGGATCGAAACTGTGGATGGTGCGCAGGATTTCCAACGGCTGATCCGCATCGGCCACGGGGGTGCCCACCAGCGCTGCCTCGTACGCCGAACGCTGTCCTTTCGGATCCCGGGGGGAGGCGTTCCAGGTGCTGGGCACCACAAGCTGATAGTTGTCGATCTTCCTGTCGCGGATAACGACCCAGTGGGCCAGCGCACCCCGCGGGGCCTCGGAATATCCCACCCCCTTCACCTCCGCGGGCCAGGTGTCCGGCTCCCAGTTTTGCGGATTGAAAGTGCGGGTATCGCCATTTTTCACGTTGTCCAGCAATTGACCGTAGAATTCCTTCGCCCAGCGCGCGACCAGACGGGTTTCCAACCCCCGGGCCGCCGTACGCCCCAGGGTGGAGAACAGGGCTCCCACAGGCACATCGAGGTGCTTGAGGACCCCATTGATTTCCTCCATCACCTCCCGGTTTCCGGATGCGTAGGCCACCAGCAAGCGAGCCAGGGGACCCACTTCCATCGGCATGCCCTTCCAGCGCGGGGTCTTGATCCAGCTGTATTTCTGCTCCACTTCCAACTGCTCGTAGGGAGGCTGAGGGCCGGTATAGTTAAGTTCGGTCTCGCCTTCCCAGGGATGCTTGCCCGTTGCGTCGCCATTCCCGTAGCGGTACCAGGAATGGGTGACGAACTCCTGGATTTCCTCCAGGGCGGTTCCGTCCACCGGCTGCACCTCGTTGAGGTTCCGGCCCACCACCACCCCGCGCGGGAACTTGAAGGCGCTGGGGTTCCCATACCCCTGGGTGGGCAGGTCGCCAAAGGAGAGGTAGTTTTCCAGACCGCCGCCAATGGCTCCCCAATCCTTGTAGTACGAAGCCACGGCCAGCAGATCCGGGATGTATACCTGCTCCACGAAGGTCTGGGCTTCGTCCAGCAACTGCCCCACATGGGCCAGGCGCTCGATATTGATGGCATTGACTTCATCGGGATTGATGGAGCAGGGCGCACCGCCCACCAGATAGTTGGGATGAGGGTTCTTTCCGCCGAAGATGGCGTGGACTTTCACGATTTCCTTCTGCCACTCCAGAGCCTCCAGGTAGTGGGCCACCCCCAGCAGATTTACTTCCGGCGGAAGCTTGTAGGCGGGATGGCCCCAATAACCGTTGGCGAAGATGCCCAACTGCCCGCTTTCCGCGAAGGTTTTAAACCGCTGTTGAATGGCGGCGAAGTACTTGGGAGAACTCTTGGGCCAGGGGGAAATCGAGCGGGCGATCTCCGAGGTGCCCTTCGGGTCCGCCTTGAGGGCGCTGATGATATCCACCCAATCCAGGGCATGCAGGTGGTAGAAATGCACCACGTGATCCTGCATGTACTGGGCGCAGAACATCAGGTTCCGGATCAATTCGGCGTTGGGGGGCACGGTGATCTTGAGCGCGTCCTCCACCGCACGCACCGAGGTCAAGGCATGCACGGTGGTGCAAACGCCGCAGACCCGCTGGGTAAAGGCCCAGGCATCCCTGGGGTCGCGCCCCTTGAGGATGATTTCGATCCCGCGCACCATGGTGCCGGAGCTGAAGGCATCGACAATCCGTCCGTCCTTGATCTCCGCTTCGATTCGGAGGTGCCCCTCGATGCGGGTGATGGGATCCACTACGATTCGGCGGGCCATTATTCATCTCCTTTCCCGGACGCTTCCTTCCGCACCCCCGATTTGCGCAGGCCGGTTGCCACGGCGTGCGCTCCCACACCCACGGCTGCGGCCCCCATGGCAATCGCGCCGATAGTGTCGGCGGTGGATTCGATTCCGAATCCGGGGAAGGCCGGCAATTCGTTGTAGAAGGGGCTGTTGTCCCAGAAACCCTCTTCACTGCAACCGATGCAGGGGTGCCCTGACTGGATCGGGAAGCTCACTCCCTCGTTCCAGCGGGTGACCGCGCAGGCGTTGTAGGTCACCGGACCGCGGCAGCCCAGCTTGTAGAGGCAGTAGCCGCGGCGGGCGTTCTCGTCGTCAAAGGATTCGGCAAACAGGCCCGCATCGTAGTTGGCCCTGCGGTAGCAGGTATCGTGTACCCGCCGGGAATAGAAGGCCTTGGGGCGTCCCACGCTGTCCAACTGGGGCAGCCGGTCGAAGGCCAGCAGATGCACGATCGTTCCCACCATTACCTCCCCGATAGGCGGGCAGCCGGGCACCTTGATGATCGGTTTCCCGGTGACGACCTTGTGTACGGGCGTGGCGGAGGTGGGATTGGGCTTGGCCGCCTGAACGCATCCGTTGGAGGCGCAACTGCCCCAGGCGATCACCGCCTTGGCGCCCTCGGCGGCCTCGCGCACAATATCCAGAGCGGTGCGCCCGCCGATGCAGCAATGAATCCCGTTTTCTGCCGTGGGAATCGAGCCTTCCACGAGCATCAGGTACTCGCCGCGGAACTTTTTCATGGTGTCGTGGAGCGCCTGCTCGGCCTGGTGGCCTGCTGCCGCCTGAAGAGTTTCAGTATAGTCCAGGGAAATCCGGTCCAGCAGGATGTCGGCCACAATGGGATGTGAGGAGCGAATGAACGATTCGCTGCAACAGGTGCATTCCTGGAAATGGAACCAGACCACCGCAGGCCTGGGTTTGGATTCCATGGCCCAGATGACGCGATTCAGACCGGCGCCGTGAATGCCGGCGGCAGCGGCAATCCAGCCACAGAAGGTAAGGAATTCCCGGCGGGAATGGCCCAGGGAGCGCATGTGCTCCCAGACCGTTAGGCGTGTACCGTTCATAAAGGCATTCTCCGCGGCTTGAGGGTTCTCTCGGGGCTACTTCAGGAGGCCCGTGATTCACCCAATGCGGATGGCCTTCTATCTCCACGGCGGCTATTTGACTGTGGTATTTCGGATTGCAGGTTCTCCCCCCCATACCATGAGATATAGGGATCCACCCAGGTTTCTCGCGCTCCTTTCGGAGGGGAAAGAAGTTTTTATTTTATAATAATTGTCATTTATTAAGAAATTTTATTGAATACAATTCGATAACGACAAATTTGTTATATGCCCATCCTTGAAAAACCACAATAAATTTTTACCGGGGATGATGAGCCATTTGCAATTCAAATTCCAGTTCCATCTCCTTTTGTCAAGCTTCACGGAGGAAGGCAC
>CAZOXD010000169.1:4487-11314 GCA_964583525.1 uncultured Pseudomonadota bacterium | reverse complement strand
CCCCATCCATTGGCCGGGATCGATCCCACCAGAGGGTGGACGCAGAACCACCGAACCCCAGTACCACCGAACCCGATACACGCCGAGCGACCGACATGCCGGAAACACCGCACCTTCATCAACCCGATTCCATCACCGCAGCCTCCCTGCTGGCCGCGAACGAGCGCTTCTACCGCACCTTCGAAATGTTGGACTACCCGGCCCTGGAACTGCTCTGGGAGAACAGCGGGCGGGTATTCTGCGTGCATCCCGGCTGGGCGCCCCTGCGGGGCGCCCGGGCCGTACTGGACTCGTGGAAGCGCATCATCGAGAACACCTCCAGCATCCGCTTCGAATTGAGCCAGGAGGAAGCCCATATTTCCGGGGAAGCTTCCGCTCCCATCGGTTCGGTCACCGTGTTCGAACGGATCGTCAACGAGACCGGGCCCCAGGCCGGCAGCGAGCGCGGCGGCGCCGGTGTCATCGCCACCAACCTGTTCGCCTTCGACCGGGAGGCCTCCATGTGGCTGCTCTTCCATCACCACGCATCCCAAGTTGCCTTGCCGGAAGAGGAGGAGGGCGTGCTGCTGGTGTGAGGGGGGGGAAGGAAGGATATTAGCGCTGAGTGAACTTCACAACTCGCCGAGGAGTTTATCAAAACCCTCGGCGGCCCTGTAAACCCAACTCTTGCCTCCTTTGCTTCTGCATTTCCATTTCCTGGAATGAGAGAGTTTTCTCAGCGATCCAATGTCGTAAAGATACATCTCGATCTCCCCTCTGCATCCCGGAATGGATACCTTGTACAAGTACACGTAATCCATATTCAGTTCTTTTCCCGCCTTGAATATGAACTGGTCGTTGGGGTCTTTTGAAAAAAAACCTTCCCAGGAATTTTCCGAAAGGTACTCGAACTGCGTAGTGACTTCACTGTCGGGCCTGGAAGGGTTGTAGGATTCCGTGATTTCCATTTCGTTGTTGTGAAGGACCCTGCGGTGGATTCCGTTGATGGCATAATGGTTGTACTTGATCCCATCACTTTCATACTGCCCTTCAAATCGTGCCGGGAAAATCGCGATTCTTTTTCGTGGAGGTTGCGCCTGGGATTTTGGGGGTGGTTCCGCTTCCACAGGTGGCGAACTTTTTACGGCAACTTGAGATCCTGGATCCTCCACACTGGCCAGGGCGTTTCCGAGGAATGGAATCTTTTCGTCCAGGAGGGAAAAAAAATCGCCTCTATGGCGCACGGTTTCGGCACGTTTCGTTTCCCCGGATTGGGCATCCAGCATTACCGCCGATACTTGCCATCCGCCCCCTGGAAATTTGTGAAGCTTGCCGGTCACGATGTTTGTTACGTTAAAGAGCTTACCGATTTGAATCGCCTTGCCTTCATCGGTCACGCCCGATTGCTGTGTTTCCCACTCTTTCAGGATCTGACTGGTCAGTGTGCGGTCGATGACGATGTAGCGGCCTGTCTTTACGAAAATGCGCCGCATTTCTTCCGTAATCGCTTCAGCCTCCACCTCCGAGGCCCCGCGCGCCTCCAAATCCAATACAGCCAGCCGGGATTTTTCCTCGCCCATCAGGGGGAAGGCCCACAGCAACAACCAGACCGCCATCCAAAGGAGTGACATCCGCATATCAACCCTCAAACCGGAATAATTATTCGGCATCATTTCGAAGCAAATCCTCCATTGGTGGTCCAGGCGTGGGTCACACTGGGATCAGGTCAAATCTTGTCATTTCCTATACATTCCCATTGTCTCATCAGATTCAAGTACCAAAAAGGAGGGGTAAATTTCCATATAGGGCATAGTAGTTCAAGAGGTGGAAGGCTTCCCATCGAGGGGGCGTGGTATGACTCCGAGGGGCGTGGAACGCCTCAACCCGAAGCCGCCGGGGATTCCACGGGCTTCGCATGTTTCCCGATTTCCTTGAGCACCTCTCCACAGACGCGATTGATGCTCTTGCCCCCGGTGGGGATGATGATGTCGCTCTGCCGGTAGACCGGCAGCCGCTCGGCCATCAGGCGGTCCACCGTCTCCTCCAGGGTGCCCCCCTTGAGCTTGGGACGGCGGGTATCGCGCTGAAGGCGCTGAATGATGTCCTCCCGCTCCGCGTTGAGGAAGACGATCAGGCCGGCTTGGCGGATATGCTCCTGGTTGCCCGGCTGCACGATCATTCCCCCCCCGGTGGCGATCACTGTGTTTTGCAGGGCCTTGAGCCGCATGGCCAACCGGGTTTCCAGGGTGCGGAAGTAGTCCTCCCCCTGGATGGAGAAGATTTCGGCGATGGTGCAGCCGATCTCACCCTCGATGAAATGGTCGGTGTCCACGAATCGGTAACCGAGACGCTGGGCAAGCCGCCGCCCGACGGAGGTTTTCCCGGAGCCCATGAAACCGATCAGGATCACGTTCATCTTTAGGCCCTTGTTTTTATCTTTCCCGTGAAGGCTGAATCCACCCGCCGCCGAGCAGCACGTCGCCATCGTAGAATGCGGCCGCCTGGCCGGGGGCGATGGCCCGCACCGGTTCGGCGAACTCCACCCGCACCCCGGGGCTCTCCCCTCCGATACCTCCGTTTCCCCCCGCACCGCTTCCGCCAGAACCTTCCAGGGGTGTGATCCGGGCGGGGGTTCCGGCGTGGGCGTAACGCACCTTCACCTGGGCATCCAGGGGCCTCCCGTCACGGAAGGCGTCCACGGAGCGGGCATCCAGGGAAACCCAGTTCACGTCCGCCACGGTCATGTGAGAGGCTAGCAGTTCCTCTTCGCTTCCCAGCACGATCCTGTTTTCATCCGGGTGCAGGGAGACCACGTAGAGCGGATTTTGCGCGCTCACGCCCAGTTTTCTGCGCTGGCCCACGGTGTAGAACGCCAGTCCTCGATGCTGGCCCAGCACCCGCCCCCGGCTGTCCACGAATTCCCCCGGCATTGGTAGATCTCCCGCAAAATGCTCTTCCAGGAAGGTGCGGTAATCGCCCGGAACGAAGCACACTTCCTGGCTGTCGGGCTTGTCCCAGGTGATGAATCCATGCCGCCCGGCAAGGGCCCGGGCCTGCTCCTTCTCCAGGTCGGCCAGGGGGTAGAGTTGATGGGGCAACTCTTCCTGGGGGGTTCCGAAGAGGAAGTAGGTCTGGTCCTTGTGGCGGTCCCGGGGACGCAGCATCCGCCAGTTCCCCGATTCCCCTGTTCGTTCCACGCGGGCGTAGTGCCCGGTGGCCAGGTAGTCGCAGCCGAACTCCCGCGCTTTTTCCATCAGCAGGGCGTGCTTCACCGTGCGGTTGCACATTACGCAGGGGTTGGGGGTGAGTCCGCGCCGGTACGAAGCGGTAAAGTAGTCGATCACGCGGGCGCGGAATTCCTCCACGAAGTCCAGCACGTAGAAGGGAATCCCCAGCCGCGCGCAGACCTGCCGCGCATCGAGGGCGTCGTCGATGGAGCAACAGGACTTGTCCCGGCGCTGGGAATCGGGAATGTTATGCAGCTTGAGGTGAATTCCCACCACATCCCACCCCTGCTCCAGCAACAAGGCCGCCGCCACCGAGGAGTCCACCCCGCCACTCATGGCCACGGCGGCGCGTCCCTTGGGACGGGAGGAATTCACGGCGAGGTCCATATGGTTTTCTGTACGCATCGCTTTCAGGGGCTCATTGCGCGGTCAACAGGGTTTCGTCGATGCGGATGGTGGCCCGTTCCTGCAACCGCGCCAGCCACCGCTTATAAGCCTCCGGTTGGTTCTCCTCGATCATCCTCTTGCGGATTTCCGGCAGGGCCTTGCGGTAACTGACCAGCCCTTCCGGTTCCCGTCCCTCCAGGCGGAAAATGTGGTATCCCATCTTGGTTTTGACGGGTTTGGGACGGGGGGATATGGCGCCCACATTGCGCATTTTGAAGATGGCCTTGTCGAATTCCTTGGGAAGAACACCCCGCTGGACGTACCCCAGGTCTCCATCCGCAAAGCGGTCCGGAGTGATGGAATATTTGCGCACCAGCTTGACGAAGTCCGTCCTGGCGCGCAGACGCCGCATGACGCGGTTGTAGAGCCGGCGGCTGCCCACGGCGATATGCCGCACCCGCACCCGTTCCGGCCGCACGAAGATTTGCCGATTCTTTGCGTAGTATTTCCGCATTTCGTTGGAGGAAAGTACGATCTTGTCCGTCACTTCCTGCCGCACCAGCCGGAGATGCACCAGCCGCCGCCTGATTTCGCGCTTCCATTCCCCCATCGCAGGCCGCCCCAGCATGGCTTCGGAACGCCCCTCCTCCTCGCCTTGGGAGGAGAGAACGCCCATCGCCCACTGCAGAGCTTCCTCTTCACTCACTTCGATGCCCTTGCGCCTTGCCTCCTGATTGAGCAGTTTTTCCTGGATTTTCCTGCGCAGCAGCAATTCCTTGATTTCCTGCTTTTTGCCGGTGTTGTTGAGGATGAAGCGGTCCCAGTGGGTGAGGAAGCGCTGGTATTCATCCATGAACTGGTCGTAGAGAATTTTCTCGTTGTTGACCACGGCAATGGCCCGGGTCAGGGAGGCCTGATCCTCGTCCTGGCGCATGCTGTCGTTGCAGCCGCCGATCAGGACCACCAGCAGGGCGGCGATCAAAACCCATCCCGGGACGGGCTTCACGCCGGCTGATTTCCCCTTTGTTTCGTGCCGGATGGACATCATGCCACTTTCTCCTGAACGATTACGGATTCCAACACCCGGAGGCATTCCAGCACGGCTTCCGGAGTGGCGGGCATCGAGCCCAGAGACAACCGGTCGTTGGGCAGCAGCCGCAAACCGGCATCCCCATCGCCCACCAGGGTCATCAGAGCCTCCACATCCACCCATTCGGGCCTGCCGAAGGAGGCCTGCAACTGCCCGGAGATTTTTTCCAGCGCCGTCAACCCATAGCGCAGGGCCAGCAGGCGAATGCGGATCAACTCGATCAGGTTCGTCAACTCGGCTGGATGCCTCCCGTAGCGATCCTCCAGTTGCTGGCGCACCTCCCACAATTCCTCCTCCGTCTTGATTTCCGCAAGTTGCTTATATACCTCCAGCCGCTGCTGGGTGCCGGCGATGAAACTTTCCGGCAGCAGATAGGGAAATCCCAGTTCCAATTTACAATCCTGAGCTTCGGGTGCCAATACCTCTTTTCCATTATGCCGGGCGATTGCCTCGTCCACCATCCGGGTGAACAATTCCAGCCCCACCTTGTTGACATGGCCGGACTGTTCGCCGCCCAGCAGATTGCCTGCGCCGCGGATTTCCATGTCGTAGGAGGCGATCCTGAACCCCGATCCCAGGTCGTTCAACTCGGAGAGCAGGTTCAGCCGTTTCTGGGCCACGTCGGTGAGCACATTTTCCGGCGAGACGAGCAGGTAGGCGTAGGCCTGGACGTTGCTCCGGCCCACCCGGCCCCGCAATTGGTAGAGTTGCGAAAGTCCGAAACGGTCCGCCTGATTGACGATAATCGTGTTGGCGCGGGGAATGTCCAGCCCGGATTCGATGATGCTGGTGCTGATCAGCACGTCCACCTCGCCCTGCACGAAGGCCAGCATCACCTGCTCCAACTGTTTCTCCGGCATCTGCCCATGGGCCACGGCGATTCGCATGTGGGGCAACAGGGAGTGGACGTAATTCCCGAAGCGGTGAATGTTTTCCACCCGGTTCTGGACGATGAAGACCTGGCCGCCCCGCCGCACCTCCCGTTCCACGGCTTCGGTGATGATGTAATCGCTGGATTTGGCCAGCCGGGTGCGGATAGCCACCCGGTCCATGGGGGGCGTATTGATGATGCTCAGGTCCCGCACTCCCATCAGGGACATGTGCAGGGTGCGCGGAATGGGCGTGGCCGAGAGCGTCAGCACGTCCACCTGAGTGCGCATCCGCTTGATCTTCTCCTTGTTCCTGACGCCGAAGCGCTGCTCCTCGTCAATCACCAGTAGGCCAAGGGACTTGGGCTCGACGTCCCTGGAGAGCAGGCGGTGGGTGCCGATGAGAATGTCGATTTTGCCCTGGGCCAAATCCGCGGTCACCTTCTTTTGCTCGGCAGGCGTGCGGAACCGGCTCAGCACTTCAATCCGCACCGGAAAATGCTCGAAGCGCTTGTTGAACGTGTCGAAATGCTGCTGCGCCAGGATGGTGGTCGGCACCAGCATCATCACCTGCCGCCCCCCCAGCACCACCTGGTAGGCCGCCCGCATGGCCACCTCGGTTTTTCCGAAGCCGACGTCTCCGCACACCAGGCGGTCCATGGGCTGCTCGCGGGCCAGGTCGGAGAGCACCTCCCCGATGGCCGTTTGCTGGTCTTCGGTTTCCTGGAACGGGAAGGTTTCCTCGAATTCCGTCACCATGGCGGTGTTGGGTTCATGCGCGAATCCCTTTTTTGCCATGCGGGCGGCCTGCACGGCCACCAGTTCCTCGGTCATGTCCTCCACGATCTTCGAGGCCCTGGCCTTGGATCGCTGCCATGCCCCATCGCCCAACCGGTTGAGGGCCGGCGAGGCGTCTTCCACCCCGGTGAATTTCTGCACCTGATGGAACTTGTAGACGGGGACGTACACCTTGTCCCCGCCGGCATAGGAGAGCACCAGGAAGTCGCCTTCCTCGCCGCCCACCTCGATTCTCCGCAAGCCCTCGTAGCGCCCGATGCCGTACTCCACGTGCACCACCAGCCCTCCCTCCTTCAGTTCGCCCAGGGAAGCGATGAAGTGCTGCAGTTTGGACTTTTTCAGGCGCCGCTGCCGGGTGCGTTCTCCCAGGATCTCCTCTTCGGTGACCAACGCGAAGAGGGTCTCCCCCTCGGCCCCGATCAGCCGGAATCCGTGGTTGGGGGTGGCGGTGAGCAGGGTGAAATCCCCGGACACCGT
>CAZOXD010000169.1:0-4387 GCA_964583525.1 uncultured Pseudomonadota bacterium | reverse complement strand
TCCCACCACTCCCGGTCCCACCGCCTCCAATCCCGGAGTCCTCCACATCCGGGGACGTCATTCCCGGGAAAGAAGCGGGGTCGGGGGCCTCCAGGCGGGCGCCCACATCGAACTCCGCCAGCAGGGTGCGCAGGCGATCGGCCCCGGTTTCCGAGCGGGAGGCAATGTAAACCGGGGCCCCGCCATCGCGCCAAGCCTTCAATTGAGTGATGATTTCTCCCAGGGAGACATGGACATCCTTACCTTCCTTCCCCGGGACGCTGGACGCAATGGAGCGCAGACTCCCGTTGTCCGCGACCGGACAGAGCAGAGTTTCCCGGCCCCCCTCCAGCGCCATGGCGGTGGTTTCCATCTGCTGGAAGCGCTCCAGTTCCCGCAGCCATTGCCCTGCCCGCAGGTAGAATTCCTCGGGGGGCAGGGCCAGATTGCCCTGGCTCAGGCAGAATTCCTGCTCGGCCAACACCTCCGTAAAGAAATGCTCGCCGGTGCGCTCCAGCAGCGCCGGCTCGTCCATCACCACCACCGTGTCCTCCGGCAATACCTCGTGCAGCCATGAGACCCGCGGGTAAAACAGGCCCAGCATCTGCTCGTATCCAGGGAAGGGAGAGCCTTGTTCCAGGTACCGGTGCAGCTGGCGGTAATAGTCCGGCTGCAATTGCCCCTTGAAGTGCGGGAGGCGCTTCAAGGCCCGCTCCACCGTGGGGGAGTGCAGCACGCCCTCGCTGGATGGATAGACTTTCAGTTCCCCGATGGACTCGAAGGACACCTGTGTGCCCACGTCGAACAGGCGCATGGTTTCCAGCAGGTCGTCGAAGAAATCCAGCCGCACCGGGTGATCCAGTTGAATGGGAAACAGGTCCACAATCTCGCCACGTACCCCGAATTCCCCCGGGGCCTCCACCATTTCCACCCGCACGTACCCTGCCTCCGATAACCGTTCCACCAGCTCCCGGCGCGGGTATGTTTGGCCCACCCACAGGGAAAACCGCAACCGCAGAAATTCTCCCACGGGCATCATTCCCTGCATCCAGGCCTGGGGTGTGGTCACCAACACCGGTGCGGGGGAAGGGGCGGCGATGGGTTTCCCGCCCTCCGGGGAAGATGCCCCGCTTTCTCCCGGCTCCGCCACGGCTCCTGGATTGGCGCCATTGGCTTCCAGCAAGGCCGCCAACGCGGAGAAGCGCTGGGCGATCACTTCCTTGTTCGGAGAAAATCCGTCGAAGGGTACCGTATCCCAATGCGGGAAGAAGAAAACCGGGCGGGTGCTGCCGAAGAACGCAATGTCCTCCGCCAGGTTTTCGCCGGCGCGCAGGGAATCACAGACCACGACCATGGGCGCCTCTATTCGCCGGGCCAGGGCTGCGATCAACCAGGCTTTCCCACCGGATTTCAATCCACTCAGGGCCAGGGGTTCACGGCGCCTGATTCGTCCTTCCAAATCGTGGAAAAAAGCGGAAAGCCCCGGTTCGGGGAGGGTGGTTGGCAGTTGCATCTATCTCTGAAATTGGTATTTTTGGTGTTCAAGCCGTGATTTTTCAGATTACAATAGACTCAAAATCGGTATCCAGTTTTTTTTAACTCACAGCCCTGCCGGATCGGATAAACCCAGTCCACCCTGCATCATCCCATGCAGCCCGGGTCATGAAAAGGTGTCGTTCATGGGAATACGTTTCAGTTTACGGAAAGGCATGGTTGTTCCATCCAAGGGGACCGCTGCTCCCCCTCCTCTCCATCCACCAAGGAAGTAGGCGCCGATGCTGACCGAACGCATTGAACACGGTCTCACATTCGATGATGTTTTGCTGGTACCCGCCAAGTCCGAGGTGCTACCCAACGAAGCCCAGCTGAATACCCGGCTCACCGAGCATATCGAGGTCACCATCCCCCTTCTCAGCGCAGCGATGGACACCGTCACCGAATACCAGACGGCGATTTGCATGGCGCAGGAAGGCGGCATGGGGATCATTCACAAGAACATGAGCATCAAGGATCAGACCAAGGAGGTGGACCTGGTCAAACGTTCGGAAAGCGGGATGATCTCCAACCCCATCACCATCGCTCCGGACGCCCCCGTCCACGAAGCCCAGGGCCTGATGGAGCGGTTCCGCATATCCGGTGTGCCGGTGACCCGGGGAACGGAACTGGTGGGAATTCTCACCAACCGCGATCTGCGGTTCGAAACGGATTTTTCCCGGCCGGTCAGCTTCCTGATGACCCAAGGCCGGGAAAATTTGATAACGGTCAAGACGGGCATCGGGCTGGAGGAGTCCAAGGAGTTTTTACACAAGCACCGCATTGAAAAATTGCTGGTGGTCAACGACAACTACGACCTGATCGGGTTGATCACCGTCAAGGATATCGAAAAGGCCCGCAAATACCCCAATGCCTGCAAGGACGATCACGGCCGATTACGGGTCGGCGCCGCCGTGGGGCCCGGGAAAAACTTCCTGGAACGCACCGAATCCCTCCTGAAGGCGGGATGCGACGTGATCGTCATGGACACCGCCCACGGATTTTCGCTAAAGGTTCTCAAGGCCATCCAGGCCCTGCGGGAGGAATTTCCGGAGGCCGAACTGATCGGGGGAAATATCGTCACCGGCGATGCGGCGGAAGCCATGATCAAGGCCGGCGTGAATGCCGTCAAGGTGGGTATCGGCCCCGGCTCCATCTGCACCACCCGCATCATCGCCGGTGTGGGGGTGCCCCAGCTCACCGCCATCCACTCGGTAATGTCCGCCACCGTCAAGCACGATATTCCCATCATTTCCGATGGCGGGATCAAGTATTCCGGAGATATCGTCAAGGCTCTCGCCGCCGGAGCGGACAGCGTGATGCTAGGCAACCTCTTCGCCGGGACGGACGAGTCTCCTGGCCAAGTGATTCTTTACCAGGGCCGCCGCTACAAGATCTACCGGGGCATGGGCTCTGTGGGTGCCATGCGCGATGGGTCCGCGGACCGCTATTTCCAGGAAAGCGTGACGGAGGATATGAAGGCGGTGCCCGAGGGGGTGGAAGGCCGGGTGCCCTACCGGGGGCCCCTGGCGGAAAGCATCTATCAGTACATCGGAGGGCTGCGCTCCGGAATGGGCTACCTGGGAGTTTCCGATATCAAATCCCTGCGCAGCGATACACGCTTCATGCGCATCAGCAATGCAGGCTTGCGGGAAAGCCATGTCCACGACGTTCAGGTGACCGAGGAAGCCCTCAACTACCCGGCGGGATATAACCTATGAGGAAGAGACTCACCCACGTTCCCGGAATTCCGGACTCCGTTTCCGCCGTTTCTGTGCCGGGTTGGGGCGCAAGATGGATGGCGGCGCTCTGCCTGCCGCTCCTTGCCGGCCTATTGGCGGGATGCGCCCTCAACTTTGCCGAGGGACAATCCCTGGAAGCGCAAAAGCGTTGGGAGGAAGCCTCCATCGCCTATCGCCTGGCCGTCATCGAAGACCCGGATAATGAGGAATACAACGAGGCCCTCCAACGCACCCAAAAGGTGGTGGCCCGGGAAAACTTCGAGTTGTACCGGGATTTTCTAGCCAAGAAAGCCTTCCGGAAGGCCTTCCGGCGCCTGGAGGACGCCTCCCGCCAGGACCCTTCCTACCAGCCGGTGCGAAAGGAAATGCTGAAGTGGGATCGCGTATTGGTGGGCGGTCAGATTCTCTTCGATTTCGATATAGCCCAACGCAACCTCACCCTGGCCGATGAATTGAAATTGATCGTCCGCTTCAATTCGCCCAATCCAGGGGAAACCATCGATGCGGAAATCGACATCGACACCGGGCATTTCTTCGTCGAGGACCTGCTTTACGACCGCCCCAACGAGATCCTCACGTTCTACTCCATCAATTCCATCGGAGTTCGGATGGTGCACGGGCGCAGCCGCCTCCAGAAATTCACCTCCCGGGAGTATCAACGCTTCGTCAATATCCGGGTGCCCGTGTTGGACCAGATCAAGGGAAACCTGAAACTGAACCGGCAGGGTGAACTGAAACCGGTGCAGGGCCACCGCGCTATGATAAAGGCCAAGCTGAAAGGAGACCGCAGGCAGGAGGATCCGAGAGTGCCGGCAACGAACCCCCGGTTTTCCCTGCGCATCCAGGACAACCGAATCATGGTCTCCGCACAGGGAACCCGCAACGATTTCACGCCCCGGTTTTTGTATATGAACAAGAAGGACCGCAGGATCTTCGTCGATTTCGGGCGGTACGAGACCCGTTTCGATAACAGGCTCCGCAAATGGACCTTGCGGCGGTTGCCCCTCAGCGGACCCAATGGGGATTATTTTGCGCCTTTTTCCCGGAATATTGCCCTGCAACCGTATTTTTTCTATCGTGAGGGCATATTCACCTATGAATCTGAATCCGAAAACTCCGGATAACCCAGGCCG
>CAZOXD010000168.1:2455-11323 GCA_964583525.1 uncultured Pseudomonadota bacterium | reverse complement strand
CGGAGTCCCCGGAGTCTTCGGTGGCGGCTGGCCGGATCGGGGACCTTTCCGCGGCTTGCTGCCCGTGACCTTGTCCATCCGGCTCCGCCAGGCCAGCCGCAACAGTTGCGCCAGCGCGCTGCGTTGCGTGGGCGTGACCCCGCGCAATTCGCAGCGTACCAGCCAGCGGCTCGCGCCGAATGGACCACAGTTGAGTATGCGGCCGCGGATGGGGATTTCCCTTCCCCGCGGGGTTGGCAGGGCAAACTCGATATAATGGCCTGCGGTCACCCCCGATTGCAGGGCCAGGGAAAATCCGCCCTCGCTCATTTCCAGCAGCACCCCTTTCCGTTTTTCCGGTGGGACGGTGTCCTCCACGAACACAAAGTCGTCCTGGCTTTCCAATTCAGCGCGCACGGTAAACGAGAAGGTGCGCAGGATGGGAAGCCGGGTATAGCGGGGCGCATGGCCCCGCTCCACCAATTGATGCGTCAACACCAGTGAGTTGCCGTGGGGATTTTCCAAGCGCACCTGCAGAGGGAAGCGGTATTCCATATCGTTCCCGCGCAGGTAAAACAGTTCGGTGTCCCGGGCCTTGCCCCGCAGGGCGAGGTAGCCCTCCGCGGTCATCTGCACGGTGATCCCCCGGAGTTCCACAGCCGTCACGATCCCGTAGTGGTTAAAGGGGCGCAGTCCGTCCCGGACGAGGAAGCGCAGGTGATCGCCCACGATCAGTTGGCGGGTCGAGACGATGGGGACGCTCAGATTGTCGCTGTGATATCCCAGATGGCGGCGCACCCGCTCCAGGAAGGAGTGGCCCCCTCCCTCCCCTGCCGCTTCATGCACCCTCTTTTCAAAGCGCCGGGGATTGTTGAGCATGTGGAACAGACTCAGAGGGTCGTCCTCCCCTGCCATTTCCTTGAGCGCATATTCCTCCCCGCTTTTCAGGTCCCAATCTTCCAGCCAGCCTTCCAGGCGGGCTTGTTGCTTTCTGCGCAGCAGCGCCTTTTTGGAGCGGCGGTCCAGAAAGATCACCAGCAGGAAGTAGGACCCCAGGGCGCCCAGCACCACGAACACCAGCACCAGTTTCCACCAGTCGAATTCAGGAAATTTCAGGTGTTCCAAAATCTCCCGGTTGAAAATCCAGATTTGGCGTTCTTCTTCCATGATGGGCCTTGGGTCTGACGGATCACGCCACGGCGGTATTGGTGGCATGGCCGAGATGGCGGGGCCGGGTTTAGGTGTGCTGAATGGCAGAACTTCGCATCGGAAGTTTTCTAGCTATCCTCTTGTTATCCAACATATAAATTATTAGTTCTTAATGCGGGAACTTCTAATGCGAAATACATAAGGGTGACGGGGATGCCATTCCCGCACCGAAGCGGGCGTGGCTTCCGAGTCAATCCGTGTGGGATTTCGCCTCATACCAGAGGGCCCACCATTCCCCGGAGGATTGGCGGCCGGGCTGCTGCCCCCGCTCCCGCAAGGCCTCCTCCATCCACTGGAAGCGCGCGATGAATTTCCGGGTGGATTTTCGCAGAGCCTGCTCGGGATCGATGCCCTGCCAGCGGGCCATTTGCACCATGGCGAAGAGCAGATCGCCAAATTCCATTTCCATCTCTGCGCGCTCCCCAGCGGGCTTCTCTCCGCCCGCATCTTCCGCATCTTCTGTGGCTTCCCGGAATTCGTTCAGTTCTTCCAGTATCTTCCCATGAATTTCTTCGGTATTTTCCCATTCGAATCCGGTGCGGGCGGCCCTGGAGCCGATCTGAAAGGCCCATTGCAAGGCCGGTTGACTCTTGGGCACCCCCTCCAACGCCGAGTTGCGCCCGGCCATTTTTTCCCGGTGCCAGGCTTGGCTCACTTCCTCCGCCGTCTCGAGGGGAGCCTCGGAAAACACGTGGGGGTGACGGCGCTGGAGTTTTTCGGCCAGCGCGTCCGCAATCTCGGAAAAGGTGAAATCGCCCCGTTCCTCGGCGATTTGGGCATGAAATACCACCTGCAACAGGACATCGCCCAATTCTTCGCGGATTCCTTCCCGCGAGTCCTGCTCGACGGCGTCGATCAACTCGTAGGCTTCTTCGATCAGATAGGGGAGCAGCGAGTGGTGGGTCTGTTTGCGGTCCCAGGGACAGCCCCCCGGTCCCCGCAGGCGGGCCATCACCTGCAGGAGTTCCTCGATGGCGGGCCGCCCGGAGATTGTCGTGCCCTTGGCTGCCGGTGGTTCCATCGCTGCTCCATCGGTTTGAAGTACGGGGAATTGGATTCTGACGAGAGGCCTCCAAAAGCCCTGGTCAGACACAGCCTGATCCAGTTCAATGCCGGGAAGGAGACCCCTCAATCCTCCTCGGATGCCGGCGGAGAATCCTCCCCGGCCGGCCGGGGGGGCGTCTGCCCCAACCGGTCCTGGATGATTCCATCCACCATGGTTTCCAGCCGCTGCCGGAGGGGATCGACGATTTTTCCGGGGTCGCCCTGCAGACTGTCGAATGCTTCGGATTTCAACAGATTGATTTTCCCTTCCGCATCCCTGCGCAAGGCGCGGCTTTCCATCAACGCCGCCAGCCGAATCATGATCGGGATGGCCACCCCCAACCCGAAGAACCACACCAGGATTCTCGCTTCGAAATCGATGAAAAGGAAACTCACCGGGTGCGCCATCCAGACTACGCCCCAATTGGAAAGAAAGAACAACGCCAGGGCCAGGCACCAAAGTCCTAGCAGGATATTCAACAAGCGGCTCATGGGTTGCGGTTCCGGAGGTTGGGGTTCCGGGGCTTGGGGTTGCGGGGATTTGGGTGGCAGTCGGATTGCTGGACTACCCCTATGGATTTTGGCCCTTTGGCCTCTTTGCAAGTTGGGTTCGCGCCTTGCCAGCGGGCTATCCCGGCCTCGAACGCCACAGCGGATGATACCCGCGGATGGTTCCCCCAGATGATTCCCTTGGATGCTTCCACACAGAATTCCCGCTCCGACCATGACCCATTTACGGGAAAAATTCCACTCCCCCCTTGGTAGTGTATCACTTTGAATTTTCCTGGATGCTTGCAATATATAAAAGTTGTCATGATGAGCGCAGCGAAACATCTTCCCGGTTATGGAGAAGTCATCGTACCTACAAGATTCTTCGCTGCGCTCAACAATGACATGCAAATTTTCCAACTGAGACACCACTTCCACCCCGTCCCGGAAGGGCCGGTGGGCCCAGTGGGAGTGAGGAGGAAAGGCGAACTCCGCCTTGATGGGGCTTGCCTATTGAGGGGGGTACCGTATAATGATATACGAGAGTGTGGTTTGGATTTCATTTCTATCCATGCGGGGGCAGCCTGATAAATCCATCGGCCTGATTTGCATTCCGTCCTTCGATCCGGGAGCGGTCTTTTTACCTCTTTCCTTTATCCTTACCGAAATATTCGATGAATGCTCTGAGAATCCTTCCCTCGTTTCTGATCTCTTCGCTTAAATCCAGGATTAGTGGCGACAGCTCGGATAAACCCGCGGGTGACGGGAATAAGGGGAAGGGGCAGAGCCTGCTCCGGCTGCACGAATATCAACACCGTGTCATCGTCGAGTTGTTCCGGGTCAGCATCGCCGGTTTCCTCACGTTTTCCCTGGTTCTGCTCGGGATGTCTTTCTATTCCCTGATCGATCCCTACGCCCCCCCCTGGATGTCTGTCATCGTGGCGTTGCTGAGTGTGGTGCTGTTGATCGGCCTGATCCGCACCATCAAGGAATTCGTGCGGTACAGGAAGAATTACGAGGATATCACGGTGCGCCTCCGCAGCAAGATCCTAAAAAAGTCCCGCCCCGCCACCGAAAGCCCCTCTTCTTCCAAAATGCCCATCGAACATCGCCTCCTTTCCTCTCTCAAGCCCAAGGAACATGGCGGGTGGGATCATAAATCCTGCAAGAACTGCCAAAAGGCGATCGAACTGCTGGCAACCGTGTGCCAGCATTGTGGCCAGGAACAGGAATCCACGCTGGTCAACTGATCCATTCCGGATCAACCCATGCGCCCCATTTCCGTAAATTCTCCTCCCCATATCATCCAACTCAATGGGAATGGCCCGGGCGGGTCACCGCGCGCGGCATCCGCATCCGGGGGCGTGGAATTTCCGCCGGATCCGGGAAGTCCCTTAGGCCCATGAAGGAACGGTTGGAGGATTATGACTTCGATATCCCCCAGCGCCTGATCGCGCAGTTCCCGCTACCGCGCCGGGACCAATCCCGGTTGCTGCTGCTGAGGCGCGGGGAGCAGGGCCGTTCCCATCACCGGTTCGAGGATCTCCCCCGGCTGCTTCCGTCCGGGTCGGTGCTGGTGGTCAACAATACCCGCGTGCTTCCCCATCGCCTGGCCGCCCGGCTGCCTTCCGGGGCACGGGTGGAAGCCCTGCTGGTGAAGGTGGGGAAGGATGGGGTCTGTTCCGCCCTGGTCAAAAAAGCGCGCCGGCTGAAACCCGGCATGGAAATTCCCTTCGCCAAGGGCCGCCTCACCGCCACGGCCCTGGAACGGGATGCCAGGGGCGCGTGGAAGCTGGTGTTCGAGGATCCGGAATCCCTCCCGGAACGGTTGCAGCGCGATGGGCTGGCCCCGCTCCCGCCCTATATCCGGCGGGATATTCACCGGAACCATGACGGTGAAGAAGACCGCCGGGCCTACCAGACCCTGTTTGCCCGGGAAGGTGGCTTCAGAGACGGTGGCGCCATCGCCGCGCCCACGGCGGGACTACATTTCACGCTGGAGGTTCTGGCGGCATTGGAGGCGCGCAATATCGAAATCGTGGAGTTGACCCTTCATGTGGGGGAGGGCACATTTACCCCGGTCACGGAGAGCGACCCGGCCTTGCACGCCATGCACAGCGAATGGTTCCGCATTCCCAGGGATACCGCCCGGGCCGTGCAATCCGCGCGATCCAGCGGCCGTCCGGTGATCGCCGTGGGCACCACGTCCGTGCGTTCCCTGGAAACCTGGGCCGCCCAGGGATTCCCGGATTTCCTGGAAGCCTGGAGCGATCTGTTCATCCGCCCGTCCTTCGAGTTTCAGGTCATCGATGGAATGATCACCAATTTTCATCTACCCCGCAGCACGCTGCTGATGCTGGTGGCCGCGTTTCATGGGAGGGAAAGGCTCCGGGAGGCCTACCGGGAGGCGGTGCGCGAGGACTACCGGTTTTTCAGCTTCGGAGATAGCATGGCCATCCTTCCAGGTGGGTAACAAGTACCGGGGGGATTGATCCCCGGCCTGTGCGCAATCCCGGATCGATAGGAATTGCCCGTGCCGCCATGCTATACAGATCGTTGAGAGGGAAGGGGGGAAACATGGCAGCCGGCCTGGATGCCGTGCGGAAGTTCCGTGTCCGATGATTCCGCATATTTCCAAGGAGCTGGAGTAATGGAACGAGTTGTGGTTACCGGATTGGGGGCCGTTTCCTGTATCGGAAACACAACCGAGGAATTCTGGAATTCCCTCACCGCCGGCAGGTCGGGAATCGCCCCCATCACCGCTTTCGACGCTTCCGGGATGGGGTTCAATATCGCCGGGGAGGTCAAGGATTTCCAATTTGACCGCAAATTGGGAAAGCGCATGGACCGCTTTACCCAGTTTGCCTATGCGGCTTCCAGCCAGGCGCTATCCCAGGCCGGCATCGAAGCGGGCGGAAACGGCGGTGGCGATAAAGGCGGTGGCGGGGTCAATCCCCAGCGGGTGGGCGTCTGCATCGGAACCGGCATAGGCGGCATGCCCTTTATCGAAGTCCAGCACGGAAAATTCATGGAAAAAGGCCCGGGGCGCTTCCATCCCTTGACCGTCCCGCTGATCATTCCCAATATCGCCGCCGCCAACGTTGGCATCCAGTTCGGCTTCATGGGGCCCAATCTTTCCATATCCACCGCCTGCGCCACCGGGAACCACAACATCGGGGTCGCCATGGACATGATCCGTGCGGGCCGGGCCGACGTCATGGCCGCCGGGGGAACCGAATCCACTATCTCCGCATTTTCCATGGACGGGTATCACATCATCCGGGCGCTCTCCACCCGCCAGACGGAACCGGAGCGGGCCAGTTGCCCTTTTAGCGCGGAGCGGGACGGATTCGTCCTGGCCGAAGGCGCCGGGGTGTTGGTGCTGGAGGCGGAAAATCATGCCAAAAAGCGTGGGGCGGAGATCCTGGCCGAGGTGGCCGGGTATTGCATGAACGAGGACGCCCATCATCTCACCGCACCGCATCCGGAAAGCAGGGGCGCCGTGCAGGCCATGCGCGGGGCGCTCGAGGATGCCCGCATCAATCCCTCGGAAATCGGGTATATCAATGCCCACGGCACTTCGACCCAGTTGAACGATGCTCAGGAAACCGTCGCCATCCGCCAGGTCTGCGGGGAATCCGCGGCCCAGATTCCCATCAGTTCCATCAAGTCCATGATCGGTCACGCCCTGGGCGGGGCAGCCGGCCTGGAGGCCGTGGCCTGCGTTCAGGTGCTGCGGCACGGGGTGATTCCTCCCACCATCAATCTGGAGCGGCCCGACCCGGAATTGACGCTGGACTACGTCCCCAAAGATGCCCGGGAGGTGGCCGTGGATACCGTCCTCTCCAACTCCTTCGCCTTCGGCGGCCAAAACGCCGTGGTGGCGTTCCGCAAATACGCCTGAAAATCCGGTGGCCCCTCCTCAGGGAGACCGGCCCGGGCAGCCGCGACACGGTGTGGCCGCCCCACGGAACCCCGCATTGACTTAGCCCGGGGCCGAACCTATCATGAAAATGAAGCCGGGAAACCGCGGCGCCACCTTCCGTGAGCCCCGTATTCCGTGAACGCGGCCTTCCGTGAACCCGGCTTTCCGTGAACCACTGGGGAATCCCTTCGCTCCAAACCATTGGAGACCACTTCCATTGGAGATCAGGGGTTGCCGCCGGCCCGGATTGGCCCGGCTGACAGGTCCGCTTGGGACAGGCCGGCGATTTCGCTCGGGAGGGGCGGATCTGGAATCGACCTGAAACCTGAATCAGGGATTACTTCTTTGAATACCCGCAACAAGAATTTCATGATCGGGCTGGTGGTGATCGTCATGGCGATCGTCTTCATGAACGTCCTCTCCGGAAACCGCACGCCCACCAAGGATCTCGCCTACAGCGATTTCCTGACCCAGGTGGAGGCGGGTCAGGTCAAAAGCGTCGCTATCATGGGCAACACGGTGGAAGGGGAATTCGAGGACAGCAGCCGGTTCAGCGTCAACATTCCCAACGATTCCCAGTTCATCCCGATATTGCAAAAGAACGGTGTCCAAATCTCCGTGCAGCCGGACGGCGGCAGTCCCTGGTACATGTCCATCTTCATCCATTGGGCGCCCCTGATTCTGATCATCGCCATCTGGATCTTCGTCATGCGGCGGATGCAGGGAGGCGGAAACCGGCTGTTCTCCCTGGGTAAAAGCCGCGCCCGCCGCGTGGACGACAACGAGCGGCGCGCCACCTTCGCCGATGTGGCCGGTGTGGAGGAAGCCAAGGAAGACCTGGTGGAGATCATCGAATTCCTCAAGGATCCCCAGAAATTCCGCAAACTGGGCGGGAAGATTCCCCAGGGTCTGCTGATGGTGGGCGCCCCGGGCACCGGAAAGACCCTCCTGGCGCGCGCCGTGGCGGGCGAGGCGGACGTCCCCTTCTACACCATCAGCGGATCGGATTTCGTGGAAATGTTCGTGGGCGTGGGGGCCAGCCGGGTGCGCGATCTCTTCGAAGAAGGGCGCAAGAACGCCCCCTGCATTATCTTCATCGACGAGATCGACGCCGTGGGCCGCCACCGCGGCGCGGGGCTGGGCAGCGGGCACGATGAGCGGGAGCAGACGCTCAACCAGTTGCTCGTTGAAATGGACGGGTTCGACTCCAGCGAAGGCGTGATCGTCATGGCCGCCACCAACCGGGTGGACGTGCTGGACCCGGCCCTGCTGCGTCCGGGCCGTTTTGATCGCATGGTGGTGGTGCCCCTGCCGGATATCCGGGGCCGGGAACGCATCCTGGCCATCCATGGCGCCAAGGTGAAGATGGCCAGGGGCGTCAAGCTTACCGTGATCGCCAAGGGCACACCGGGTTTTTCCGGGGCCGACCTGCGCAACCTGATCAACGAGGCCGCCCTGTATGCGGCCCGCAACGACAAGAAGTCCGTTGGGCTGTCCGATCTGGAGTGGGCGCGGGACAAGGTGATGATGGGTCCGGAGCGCCGATCCCTGCTGATGAGTGATAAGGAAAAGAACAACACCGCTTATCACGAGGCGGGACACGCCATCGTCGGGTCCCTGCTTCCCAAGGCCTCCCCGGTACACAAGGTGACCATCGTTCCCCGGGGGCAGGCCCTGGGCATGACGTCCTTCCTCCCCCGGGAGGAACTCCACAACCACGACCGGGAATTCCTGCTGGATTCCATCTCCGTGGCCATGGGGGGGCGGGCGGCGGAAGAACTGATCTTCGGGGAGGGCGAGGTCACCACCGGCGCCGGCAACGACATCCAGGCGGCCACCCAGACCGCCCGGGACATGGTGGTGCAGTGGGGAATGAGCGAAGTCATCGGACCGATCACCCTGCACCTGGGAGAAGAACAGCACTTCCTCGGCCGCGACATCGGCTTGGAGAGGCCCTACGGAGAAGACACCGCCGAATTGATCGATCAGGAAATTAACGAGATTATTACCCAAAGCTACTCCAAGGCCAAAAGCCTCCTCTCCGAGCACATCGACAACCTTCACGCTCTGGCCAAACGGCTGATCGAAAACGAAACGGTGGAGGGCGACGAATTGCGCTCGATGCTCAATCTGGAGCCCCAGGCCGGGTGACGGCAGTCATTGCATGGCCGGGGAACCCGGCCCATCCGATAGCCGGGGAACCAACCCGGCCCATCCCATAG
>CAZOXD010000168.1:0-2355 GCA_964583525.1 uncultured Pseudomonadota bacterium | reverse complement strand
GCCGGGGAACCCGGCCCATCCGATAGCCGGGGAACCAACCCGGCCCATCCCATAGCCATCCCACCGGCACCATGGCCGGGGAACCAACCCGGCCCATCCCATAGCCAGGAAATCAACCCGGCCCTGCCCCTCCCCTGTTTCGCCCATGTACCATCGCCTCTTCCGCTGGTTTCCCAAGCGTCTGTTGACACACGGCATGGGTGTGCTGGCCTCCCTGACCTGGCCGAATTTGGTGCTGAGGCTGGTGATCCGGCTCTACGTTCGCGCCTATGGCATCGACATGAACCAGTTCGCTGTGCCGGAGGAGGGCTTCGCCACCTTCAACGAGTTCTTCGCCCGCCCGGTACGGCCCGGTGTGCGCCCCATCGCCCCGGAAACGGGGGTGCTCGTCTCTCCCGTAGACGGCAAGGTCACCGCATGCTCCCCCATCCGCGCCGGAAATCTCCTGCAGGCCAAGGGGATGGAATACTCCCTGGCCGATCTGCTGGGAAACGATGTCCGCTGGAAGGAGTACGACGGCGGGAGCGCTCTCACGCTCTACCTGAGTCCGAAGGACTACCACCGCATTCATGCCCCCTGCGCGGGGCAGGTGACCCGGTATTCCTACATTCCCGGGGAACTGTGGACCGTGGGGCCGGCGGGATTCCTGGGCGTGCCGGGCCTGTTCGCCCGCAACGAGCGGCTGGTGACGTGGATCGCAACTTCCTTCGGAGAGCTGGCCCTGATCGCCGTGGGCGCCACGGTTGTGGGGCGCATCCGGGTGGTCTATCCTCCACTGGCGGAAATCGCCACCCCCGGAAGCCAGACCGCCGTGACCTTCATCAGCGAAAGGGAAATGCGGCGCCGGGGACTGAGCGGGGAAATGGAGTCCCCCTATTCCCTGGAAAAGGGAGCGGAACTGGGCCGCTTCGAGCTGGGCTCCACGGTGATCCTGCTCCTGCGGCCCGGGGAAGGAAGCTTCCACGATTGGCAGTCCGGCGACGCGGTGCGCATGGGAGAACCCATTGGCGCCGTGCCCGTGGCGTGAAATCAGCGCTCCTTTTCCGATCACCCGGATTCGTGCATAAGACCGTGATTACGAAACAAACACAGCGCATGCGCCGGTCGTGGATGCGATAGACGTGGATGCAATCGAGGTTGATAAAATAGACCAGGATGCAATGGACACCCTGAATTCAATCGCAAACGCGGCGCCCCCAATCACGTCCGCCCCCCTTGAGAACATCAAGAACTTCACCCTCGCGGCCCTGTCGCAGTGGTTCGTGGCCCGGGGGGAAAAGCCCTTCCGCGCCCGGCAGGTCTTCCAGTGGCTCTACCAGCGCCAAGTAGCCGGGTTCGGCGAGATGACGGACCTCTCCAATTCCCTGCGCGCGCTGCTGGCGGAGAACTTCCACATCGGCAACCTGGAACAGGCGGCGCGGCGCGAATCCACGGACGGTTCGGTGAAGTTCGCCCTGCGCCTCGAGGACGGAAAAATCGTGGAAACCGTGCTCATGCCCAACCGCACCCAGTTCACCGTGTGCGTTTCCTCCCAGGTGGGGTGCGCCATGGGCTGCACCTTCTGCGCCACCGCGCGGATGGGTCTGGAGCGCAACCTCTCCGCCGGGGAAATCGTGGCCCAAGTGGTGGTAGCGGCCCGCGCCGTCGCCGCCACCAATACCGCCGCCACCGACAACGAGCGCTTCATCCGCAACATCGTCTTCATGGGCATGGGCGAGCCCCTCCACAACTACGACAACCTGGTCACGGCGCTGGAGATTCTGCAAAACGACTATGGCTTCGGGCTGTCCTCGCGGCGGCTCACCATCTCCACCTCCGGGCTGGCGCCCGCCATCCGCCGCTACGCCCGCGACGGCATCCGCGCCAATCTGGCCATCTCCCTCAACGGCGTGGACGACGCCACCCGCACCGCCCTCATGCCTGTCAACCGGCGTTGGAACATCGCCGATCTCCTGGACGCCTGCCGCGCAGTGCCTTCCGAAAAACGCTACCGGATCACCTTCGAATACATCCTCATCGCCGGGCTCACCGACGCCCTCCCCCAAGCCCGCAAGCTGGTGAAACTCCTCCACGGCTTCAAGTGCAAGGTCAACCTGATTCCCTACAACCCCTTCCCCGGCAGTCCCTACGCCGCATCATCCCTCGACACGGCGCTGGAATTCCAGAAAATCCTCCTCGCCAAGGGACTCCTCGCCACCGTGCGCATCTCCAAAGGCCAGGATATCCAAGCCGCCTGCGGTCAACTCAGCACGGTCGTCAAAGCGGGGTAACAGCAGAACTGCCGAGGGGCCTCCGGCGGCTTAAGGGCGCTGCCCTTAAGAATCCCGGCAGGGAGCACGGCTCCCTGCACCCCGG
>CAZOXD010000167.1:9044-11332 GCA_964583525.1 uncultured Pseudomonadota bacterium | reverse complement strand
AGCACCAGGAAGATGGGCCGGTTTTTTTCCCGGGCCAGATCGAATGCCTGCTGGGAATACTCCTGATACTTCACCTTGGCTTGATGATGGCGATAGCCCCAGGTCTGCGCGGGCAGGACAAACGTCAACACGAGGATCGCCGCTGCCCAAATCAGGAGCGGAAACGCAGGTGTTTTGCCGGTTATCGAGGCCATCGCCATGCAAATCCTCTAAGGTGATTGAAGGCCGGTTACGGTTTCACGTAGGTCCAGCCTTGTTCCTGCAGTTCGATCAGGCGCACTACGCCGGAGGGAACGATCGCATCCTGGATGAAGGAATCCTGGAGCAGATCCGCGTTGGTGACCTTGAAGCGGTTCATGGTGTTTTTGCAGACTCCGAACTTGATGTTCCCAAGTGCGTGCAGGCCCCGCAGGCGGTCCGCCACCTTGGAGTCCTTGTAGAGTATCTTCAGTCCCGGGCCATAGGCGACGATCTCGATATCGACGTTTCCCACACCGTAGTACTTGGTCACGTTGCGGGCGTTGTTGATGGTCATGTTGACGCTGCCCTTATCCGTCCGGTTTATGTGCAGCACCAGTTTGTGGATCTTCCCGCCCTTGTGGCTGGCGAATACGGCACTGGAAACGAATACGGCGCTCACTACCATGAGAAAGCTGATGACCAGTGCGATCTTGCGGTTCATATTATTCCCCTGTCGTTTGGGTTGATTACGCATTGTACCATTTGGTGGTTTCACCAATTTACCAATGGAGGCACTTCCGGCGTCGCGAAATCAGCCAAAAACACTCCCGCCCCAGTCTGCCCCGTTTCACGGCAGGCTTCCGTAATACCAGTTACCATATCCACCATCCGTCGATCCGCGGTACAGGGTCCTGCAACCGAAGCGGACCCCCGCTCGAAATAGGAGGGGAGATGGAAGTAATGAAAAATGGAAACGAAACGCAGCAGGGTCCTTCCCATAATTTGAAAACCTGAACCGGGTTTCCCCTCCCGGCGGCGAATCGGTCTTCCAAACGATTCCGACTACGTATCAGCAATCTAAACCCTGATATGTGATTTAATCACATTCAATTCGGCAAGGGCCAGAATTTTCCACCGGCCCATATCGTCCGCAGCCCGGACTCCCTTCCAAACAAGCGGCGTTATTGGATCGGCTTGGGTGTCAACTCCGCCCGGGTGGCCTTGACGAAGCCGTACTTGGCATAAATACCCTGCGCCGTGCCGGTCGCCAGGTAGGCCATGAACCGTTCCGCATTTTTCGGATTGCGTCCGGTCTTGAGCCCTCCCAGGGCGTAGCCCACCTTGTCCGCCAGGTTGTAGGGGGCCGGGATGGAAACCCCTTCCACGCCGCGGCCTTCCTTTTTGGCGTGGACGACTTCCGTCACCCAGACGATGCCCACGTCGGCTTGGTTGTCCTCGATGCGCTGAGGGGTTTCCCTGTGGTGACGGGAGGTGAACCAGGTCTTCCCTTTGATGGCCCAGCAACTCTTGCACTTGGCCCCGCCGGTGACCTTTTGGTGCAGGTCCAGCATCTTCAGCATTTCCGATCCGTAGAACTTGAAGATCCCCTCGGTCAGGGGGTTGGGATGGGACTGCACCAAGTCGTCCCTCCCCAGGTCCCGGGGGCCTTTGATGCCCTTGGGATTTCCCTTGGCCACCATCAGTTCCAGCTTGTTGTGGATATATATAATGGCCTCGTCCATCATTCCCTTCTTTTTCAGCACCTTCATGTGGCCATAATTGACGCTGGCGAACAGGTCGGGATTCTTGGCGGTATTCTCCCCGTTGATTTTTCCCTGTTTGAGAATCTGGCCTTTGAGAATCTGCCCGGGAGGAATGGTTTCCACATAGATGGTGCGGATATCCGGATTCTTGCCCTGGAAATCCTGGATCAATTCCTTCATCACCATGAATTGGTTGCCGGCCAGATACATCACCAGATCCGAGGTATAGGAATTCCCGATATTCCCATAGCCGATTTTTCCACCGGTTTTGAAGGTGCGGTAATCCTTGTTGTGGCCGGCATCCTTTTTCTTGGCGGCCATGGCCGCTCCGGACGCCAACAAGGACAAGGCGCACACCAGGAGCAGCAGTTGCAGGGCTTGCACACTCTTGCAGATTTTATCGTTCGTCATGACGACCCCCTGACATTTGGACTTCGATGGTTGGATTCGGTTTTCGCGGATGTAAAGGGTTTCCGGTCATGCGCCGCGGAACGATCTGCGCTCGCCGAACCACACGACAGGCTGGCCGGTCCGTTCGATTCCATGAACTCGATTCCATGAACT
>CAZOXD010000167.1:7385-8944 GCA_964583525.1 uncultured Pseudomonadota bacterium | reverse complement strand
TGCATCTGGAAAGTGGCCGTATTATACCCGCTCCACCACCGGTATCCGGGTGGCGCTCCCCCAAATCCTTCTACCCGCAGTGTCTGTTCATGGAGGGTTTGCGCCGTTCAGTATGTGATAAAGTCACCAAAAACCGCCGAGGGCTGCTAATTGTTGCCAAATGTCGCTAAATGCCTGATATGGTCATCGGCGATTCCGGAAGTACAGCCGGCCCGGTTTTCCGTTCGCCGTGGCGGATGAAATGGGGAATTTTCATCAATTAGGAATGACTCTCACGGTTTTTTCCGTTAATAATATAGACAAGTGGTGCTTTTTTTTATGATGCATTTTTTGCTGTTCCGGCGTTCAACACGGGGGGAATTGTTCATTCAGTTCGGATCGAGCGATGGTTGCCAAGGTCGATATTTCACCTGAGAGTAACCCGGCAAAGGAAGAGAAGATTGTCACCGGGCTGTTCCCCATGCTCAGTGGCGGCCTGCTGAAGGCGTTCACCCACCATAGCGAGCGGATGGAGTTCGCCAAGGGTGAGCAGTTGTACGAGCAGGGCTTTCCCTGCCCGTTCGTCCCATTCATCGTCTCCGGAATGGTGCGCGTCTTCAAAATCGGGGAGTCGGGCCGCGAAATCACCTTGTACAGGGTGCGGCCCGGCCAAGTCTGCATTCTCTCCACGACGTGCAGCGTATCGGACAAGCAGTATCCGGCGATCGCCGAAGCGGAGGAACCCTCGGTGGTGTACGTCGTTCCCGGCGGTGCCTTCCGGCGGATGTTGCACGTTCACGTCCCGCTCCAGGATTTCATCTTCGACGTGATGTCGGAACGCTTGGTGGAAATGATGACGGTGGTGGAGGAGATCGCCTTCTGGCGCGTGGACCTGCGCCTGGCCAACCGGCTGCTGGAAGAGACCGAACCCCCCAAGCCCGCGGAAGTGAAAACCACCCACGCCCAACTGGCCATCGAGTTGGGGTCCGCCCGGGAGGTGGTCAGCCGCATACTGAAGGAATTCGAACGGCGGGGATTCGTGAAGCTGGTGCGGGGAATGGTGGAGATCATGGGGCGGGAGGAACTGATGGCCTACCGCAACCACCTGCAGTCCGGCCTATGAAGCCGTTTCGGCCCGGCGGTTGGTTTCGCCAACTTGAGCACCCTCCCATGAGAGCCCGGCCCCGGATAAAAATGTGACGGTTAATTATGTGACCAAGTCACTTGCAGGCAGAGGCCGAACTCGATAGAAATCTCACAGGGGAATTCTTTCTTAGCCGGATGTTCGATTTCATTTGGGAATAGCCTCACTTGGAGTGGGCCTTGCGGAAAGTACGGTCTGATTGCCGGCTGAGCATTTTGCCGGCTCGACATTTCGCCACTCAATTGTAATATTCGTTATGGAATTACCGGATCGAAACGGATATTGGAGAGCATCAGTGACAGGCTCGGCACGGCGCTGGATATTGCCGGTGGTACCGGTTGCCGTGTTTCCTGTTGTTTCATTCAGCCGTTTGCAAAATTGTAATCCAGCATTTGGATATCCAACTACCATGGAAAACAAGCAGGGAAAACAAGCA
>CAZOXD010000167.1:0-7285 GCA_964583525.1 uncultured Pseudomonadota bacterium | reverse complement strand
GGAAAACAAGCAGGGAAAACAAGCAAGGAGATGAATTATGGTTGATATTAATGTGGACGCGGAATTGGATTGCCGGGGCATGAGCTGCCCGATTCCCATCTTGAAAACCAAAAAGGCCATTGACGGGCTCACTGCTGGCCAAATCCTGAAAATGATCGCCACCGATCCCGGATCGGTCAACGATATCAATGCCTGGACAAAACGCACCGGAAATGAGTTGGTGGATTCCAGCACGACCGACTCCGAGTACACGTTTTATCTGCGCAAAAAATAAGCACAGCAGGGAGAGTGGTAGCGAGAAGATCGTAGTTCCACTCTGGTCTGGGAATTTTCAACCCGAAACGACGGGGTTTCAATGGAAAGCGATACCAAAAAGTTTGCGCTCATCGCCTCACAAGGCACTTTAGACTGGGCCTACCCTCCCTTTATCCTTGCTTCGACGGCTGCCGCTTCGAACATCGAAACCTGGATGTTCTTTACCTTCTACGGTCTGCCCTTGCTGAAAAAGAAACTCGACGCCAAGGTTGCTCCGGCCACCAACCCGGCCATGCCGATGAAAATGCCCTTCGGCCCCAAGGGATTCCAAAACATCAACTGGCCCATTCCCAATGTGATTGCCGGGAACGTGCCGGGATTCGAGACCTTCGCCACTTCGATGATGAAGAAAACCTTCAAGGCCAATGGCGTGGCGACGATCGAGGAACTCCGGGAGATGTGCATGGATTCCGGGGTAAAGATGATCGCCTGTCAGATGACCATGGATGTATTCGGGTTTTCCAAGGACGAATTCATCGACGGGGTCGAGGTCGGCGGGGCTGCGATGTTCCTGGAGTACGCCGCCGGCGCCGACATTCAGATGTTCATCTAGCGGTGATCCCGGTGTAATTTCACCCTGGGTTTTGACAGCAGTGGAATACGGCGCGCCTTGATCCGCGTTCCTGAATGGGCGCGCAGTTGCGATCAGGTGCGCGCAGGTATCGCGTCGGCGGCGTAGTTCCCGTCTCTCTCGTTACGCTACCCTGCACCCTCTCCCTGCATCCTGGAGTCCAAGAGGTGTCTCCCCCCTGAATTCCAAGGTCCTCATCCGCTCACGGCGCGCACCACCAACGCCTGTTCCCGCTCCGGCAGGGACACCTTCAGCGCAGCCTCACGGGCCTGCGGCGACATCTTTCGCCAGGTCTTCTGCACGATATCCACCAGCTTCTCCTCGTCGTATTGGGTATATTTATCCACGAACGGCTTGAAGTAGTGCGCGATGAACACCAGGGATGCCACATCTTCCAGGGTTTGCGCCTCGGCGTCGGTAGTGCGTTTTTCCTTGCGCAACAGAAATTGCACGCGGGAGATGGCGGGCTCTTCGTAGCCGGCCTCCAACAGAATTTCCCCCGCCTTTTCGGCGTGGAAAAGTTGCTGAGCGCGGCGCCATTGGTTGTAGCCCTTGAGGCCGTCGGGAAAATCGCTGCGGGGGATGACCCATCGCATCAGATGCTGGGCGCGAATGGCCAGTTGCAATTCCTCCGACGCATCCGGCGCAAATCGATCAAGCATCTCCGTCATTCTGTGTCCGTAAATCTGAGCGCTGGGCGCCTGTTTTCCGTCCACCGTTTCCATGTTGGGATCCTCCGCGTTGGCGGCATCGAATTTTTCCAGCGCCGCCTGGAATCGTTCGTTCTGCACTGCCATGGTATGTTTCCTTTCTCTTGGAACCCTGCCCATTTTTTGGAACATCGCCCGATATACTGCGTTTTACTGGATACTGGCCTTGGGGAAACCCGCCTAATAGTTCCGGTTGCGAGGAACGCGAACATTGGAATTTCCATTCAGGATTGGCAAGGCTGAACGGAAATGTCCATGCCTTCCAGGGCGGCCGGATATTCTCCGGCCATTATTTTAACGCCATCGGGAAATGGGCGGATTTCGGGAAAATTTTTCATTCAGTGACTGACGTCACATACTGGAAATGCCCACTGTCTTACACAGGTACAAATTGCTATCACAGGATAGGGGCAGGGTATGGACGTCACCGTATCCTCGCTGCATTTTCGGCCAGCGGTGAGTCACAGCGCATGATCCTGGCGCACCCAGCAATGGGGAGCCAGCGGAAGAATCGGGAAGGATTGAGCGCCGGTGAAGCTTCGGACTCCCGCCATGATCCATCCGCTTGAACCGGATTCATGGCTATCCAATTTGGTGAGCATTTTAGTGAGTCCTGTGAGTCTGTGATAGTATAAAGGGCGATAGGCAGGAAGGATGATAGTAGGAAGGGATTGGGGAAAAATCCGCGAATCAATAAAATTGGGAAAAGGAGACTGACTCATGTCTTTTGAAATTAATGGTCATACCTTTGAAACCGATGAAGACGGATTCCTGCTGCAATTGGATCACTGGGATACCGACGTGGCCAGCCATCTGGCCAAGGCCGAAGAGGTCGATATGTCGGACAAGCATTGGGAAATCGTCCACTTCCTGCGCGATTATTACGATGAGTATCAAATCGCTCCCGCGATCAAGATTCTCGTCAAGGAAATCGCCAAAAAGAACGATCTGCAAAAAAAGGAAGCCTCCAGTTACCTGTACGAGCTTTTTCCGTCTGGCCCGGCCAAGCAGGCTTGTAAAATCGCCGGTCTGCCCAAACCAACCGGCTGCGTGTAAAGCTGTGGGGAAATGGCCCATATACGCATATGGGCCCTGGTTCCACCTGCGAGGAAGGGACAGCAGGTCTTCACCGAAGGGTTTATCAGCATCCGCCCGGCGGAATAGGGCGGATCGCGTCCGGTTGATCCGGCGATGTAATTTCGACGCCGATTAATTTTTTTTGCGCATAAGGGCTGAGATTGCACAACCTATGAAAAACATTTCCAACCGGATTCCTGCTGAAAATTGCAGTATTTGACGCAGTAGTTGAATGTTGGCGCCGGGAACAAGGGAATAGCGATATTCCTTTTTCCAGCGAACCCATCACCAATCCAAAGAGGTCGTGATGAGCAAAAGCGGCGGAAATGGGACACAAGGCGGCAATGGTGGCAGCGGTGATAATAGGAAGGCGGGTGCGGATGGAAAGGCGGGTGCGAAGGGGAAGGAGAAGGAGAATTTCCTCAATCCGACCCCCATCCTCGACACCCTGGAAGTAGGGGAATGGCCCAGTTTCGTCACCGGATTCAAGAAACTAGCCGAGCGCACCGAAAAACCGATGCTGCGCGGTGTGATGGATCAATTGGAATACTCCTACGAAACCAACATGGGCTATTGGAAGGGCGGCCTGGTCGGCGTGACCGGATATGGCGCCGGCATCATCTCGCGCTATTCCATGATTCAGGACAAGTATCCCGAGGCCAGGGAATTTCACACCATGCGTTTCCAGCCCCCTCCGGGCCTCCACTACAGCACCAAGAATCTCCGCGCGGTGTGCGACATCTGGGAAAAATACGGCTCCGGAATCATCGCCACCCATGGTCAGACGGGGAACCTGATGCTCCAGGGCATCGAGGAGTCCAAGGTGCAGGAGTGCTTCGACGAGATGAACAAGATCGGCTGGGACATGGGCGGCGCCGGCGCGACGGTGCGCACGGGAACCTCCTGCGTGGGCCCGGCCCGCTGCGACGACACGTGCTACGACACCCTCAAGCTTCACCACAAGGTGCTCAGCTACTTCACCGGCTATGTCCACCGGCCGGAGCTGCCCTATAAGATGAAGTTCAAGTTCTCCGGCTGCCCCAACGACTGCGTGAACAGCATCATACGCGCGGACTTCGCCGTGATCGGCACCTGGCGCGACGAGATCGGGGTGGATCAGGAAGGCGTGAAGAAATGGATCGAGGAAAACGGCATGGACACCCTGGTCAACCAGGTCATTTCCATGTGCCCCACCAAGGCCATCACCCTGGAAGGCGAAGATCTGAACATCGACAACAAGAATTGCGTGCGCTGCATGCACTGCATCAACGTCATGAACAGCGTGCTGCACATTGGTAAGGAGCGGGGCGTGACCATCCTGCTGGGCGGGAAGAATCACCTCAAGGTCGGCGCGATGCTGGGCTCGGTGATCGTGCCCTTCATGAAGATGGAAACCGACGAGGACATGGACGAATTCGTGGAACTGGCGGAGACCATCATCGACTGGTGGGACGAGAACGCCTTCGACCATGAGCGCGTCGGCGAGACCATCGAAAGGATCGGCATGAAGCGGTTCCTCGGCGAGGTGGGCCTGAAAGTGGATCCAAACATGGTTTCCCGGCCCCGGGACAACCCCTACTTCAAGACGCCCTATTGACCCTATTGATCGGTGGGAACCGCCAAAACGGAATCCTTCTTTTCGATCGCTTAGCCAAGATGGAAATACCATGAACGAAAAAGCCAAGCGCACCTATAAAACCGTGGAATCCGGCCCCTATGATTATTGGGAAGAACTGCACCCGGTTGTGCGGAAAAACTACATGCAGTGGATTTCCCACGCCAATCCCCGCCCGGGCCTGTTGATCAATACCGCCAAAAGCGGCGACGTGCTCTACACGGTGCGGGCCGGCACCCAGCGCCAGAATACCGTGGACAACCTGCGCCTCCTCTGCGACATCGCGGACAAGTATGCGGACGGCCATCTGCGCTTCACGGTGCGCAACAACGTGGAGTTCATGACCGACAAGGAGGAAAACATTGAGCCGCTGATGGCCGAACTGGAAAAGAACGGGTTCCCGGTTGGGGGCACGCGCAATTCGATCACCGCCATTGCACATACCCAGGGTTGGCTGCACTGCGACATTCCCGCCACGGACGCCTCCGGGGTCGTGAAGAGCATAATGGACGAGTTGATCCACGAGTTCCGCAACGACGATATGCCGGCCAAGGTCAGGCTTTCCACCTCCTGCTGCGCGATCAATTGCGGGGGCACCGGCGACCTGGCGGTGATTGTGCGGCATACCCGCCCCCCCCGGATCAACCACGAGGCGCTGGCCAACACCTGCGAGATGCCCAAGGTGGTGGCGCGCTGCCCGGTGGCGGCCATCCGCCCCACCACGGTCAATGGCAAGCCTTCGCTGATGGTCGTGGAAGAGAAGTGCATGTATTGCGGGGCCTGTTTCGGGGCCTGCCCTTCCATGGAGATCAACCACCCGAAGCATTCCAAGTTCGCCATCTGGGTGGGCGGGAAGAACTCCAATGCCCGCAGCAAGCCTACCTCCATGAAGCTGGTGGCCCATGGGTTGCCCAACAACCCGCCCCGGTGGCCCGAAGTCACCGCGGCGGTGAAGACGATCCTTTACGCCTACAAGGAAGGCGCGCGTCCCTGGGAGCGTATCGGTGAATGGATCGAGCGCATCGGCTGGCCGCGGTTTTTTGCACTCACAGGGTTCGAATTTGACGACAGCATGATCGACGATTACCGGTACGCCAGGACGACCTTCAATCAGTCCGCCCATATCCGGTTTTAACCGATCCGTGTAACGCCTGAAACTTGGCAGCCATTCGGAGTCAAAGCATGAGCACCGCAAAAGCCGGGTCGAATTCGATCCTGGATTCGGCCCTCGCCCATCAGTTTGCCCCGTATCAGGACGAAGAAGGCCTGAAGCGGGTGGTGGCCTTCGGCGAATACAGCCACAAATGCCCCACCTACATCGACCGCGTTCCCCCCTGTACGGTGAGTTGTCCCGCGGACGAGGACATCCGGGGATATCACAACATTCTCACCGGCGTGGAGAAGAGCGAGGACGAGTGGGAAGCTGCCTGGAGGCGGATCGTCGAAAAGAATCCCTTCCCCGCCATCATGGGCCGGGTCTGCCTCCACCCCTGCGAGACCGGGTGCAACCGGGTCCAGCAGGACGAAGCCGTAGGCATCAACTCGGTGGAGCACGCCATCGGCGATTTCGGGATCGAAAAGGACCTCCGGTTCCACGAGCCCGCCCCTGCCACCGGCAAGCAGGTGGCCGTGGTCGGCGGGGGGCCGGCGGGGCTTTCGGCGGCCTACCAACTGGCCATGATGGGCCACCAGGCGACGATCTTCGATTACCGGGAAAAGTTGGGCGGCATGATGCGCTACGGAATCATGGGCTACCGGGTGGGCCGCGGGGTGCTGGAGGCCGAGATCGGGAAGATTCTCAACCTGGGCGTGAAGGCGAAAATGAACACCCGCATTGGCGAGGATATCACCCTGGAGCAGTTGAAGGAGCGCTACGACGCCGTCTTTATCGGCGTGGGTGCGCAACGGGGCGTCAACCTCCCCGTGCCGGGCTTTGGGGATTCCCCCAACACATCCAACGCCATCGATTTCCTGGGCCAGTTCGAGGAAGAGGGCGCCGGAATGCACGTTGGAAGCAACGTGGTGGTGGTGGGGGACGGGGATGTTTCCATGGATGCCGCCAGGCTGGCCCTGCGCCTGGGGGCCCCGGTGAAGCTGCTCTCCGCCGTGCCCCGCAATGACATGTCGTGCAGCGATGCGGAATACGAGGATACCGTGCGGGAAGGCTCCGGGATGCACGAGCTGGTCAGCGTGATCGAGGTGATCCGGGACGGTGAAAAGGTGACGGCCCTCAAATGCGTAAAGATGGAGAAGAAGGAGCAGGGCGAGGAAGGCTTCGACTCCCCGGTGCCCTTCTTCCGCTACAAGCCGCTGGAAGGCTCGCAGTTCCAGATGGAATGCGACATGATCATATCCGCCATTGGACAGGCCACCGACATGAAGGGGCTGGAAGCCGCGGCGAATGAATCCCCCTGGCTCAACGTGGATGCCAACTTCCGGCTGAAAGGCGAGGAAAAGGTGTTCGGCGGGGGCGACGCCCTCAAGATCGACCTGATCACCACCGCCGTGGGACAGGGCCGTAAAGCCGCCGAAGCCATGGATCACTACCTCAAGGGCACCACGGCGCCCTCGGCGAAATTCCAGGATGTGATCCCCTACGAGAAGCTCTATACCTATTACTTCAAAGAAAGCGCGCAGCAGATGCGCCCGCACCACGAGTTCCAGAACATCAAGGACGACTTCGCTGAAACCCTAAAATCGCTGGACCGGGAGGCCATCGTCGAGGAATCCAAGCGTTGCATGAGCTGCGGGATGTGCTTCGAGTGCAGGCAATGCATAATTTACTGCCCGCAGGAGGCAATCTCGTATTTCAAGAACAACCCGATCGGCGAGGTGATGTATACGGACTACTCCAAATGCGTCGGGTGCCACATCTGTTTCGAGGTGTGTCCTACCGGGTATATTCACATGGGGATGGGGGAGGACCTTTGATCTTCTTCTACTGAGTCTTCCACGGATCCTTCCCCTGTGGCCGGCGGCATACGTTGTCCGCGGCGT
>CAZOXD010000166.1:0-11355 GCA_964583525.1 uncultured Pseudomonadota bacterium | reverse complement strand
TTTTATCCCTGGCTCAAGCCGTTTTGAGGGTGCGCACGTCCACGAATCGGCCTGCCACGGCGGCTGCGGCGGCCATGGCGGGGGATACCAGATGGGTTCGTCCACCTGGTCCTTGCCGTCCTTCGAAGTTCCGGTTGGAGGTGGAAGCGCACCGCTCGCCGGGCTGGAGGATGTCCGGGTTCATCCCCAGGCACATGGAGCAACCCGGTTCCCGCCATTCGAATCCTGCCTCCAGGAAAATCTTGTCCAGCCCTTCCGCCTCGGCTTCCTTGCGCACCAGCCCGCTGCCGGGCACCACCATGGCATGGACGCCGGGTGCGATCTTGCGTCCCCTGGCAATGCCGGCGGCGATGCGCAGGTCTTCGATGCGGCCGTTGGTGCAGGACCCGATGAAGACCCAGTCGATAGCGACATCGGTGATAGGGGCGCCCGGCTTGAGGTCCATGTAGGCCAGGGCCCGCTGCCAGGATTCCTTCTCGCTGGAATCCCTGGCATGGGCCGGGTCGGGCACATGCCCGTCCACACCCAGCACCATCCCCGGATTGGTTCCCCAGGTGACCTGGGGCACCAGGCTGGTCACGTCCATTTCCACCGTCTTGCCGTAGGCCGCGCCATCGTCAGTGGGGAGGCTCTTCCACCAGGCCAGGGCCTGCTCCCATTGCGCTCCCTGGGGCGACTTGGGACGGCCCGCGAGATAGTTGAAGGTGGTGTCGTCCGGTGCGATCATCCCCGCCCGGGCGCCGGCCTCGATGGACATGTTGGAGACGGTCATCCGCTCCTCCATGGTCATCGCGCGCACGGCCTCCCCATCGTATTCCATGGCGTGGCCCGTTCCGCCCCCGATGCCAATCTTGCCGATCAGCCCCAGCACCAGGTCCTTGGAATAAACTCCATCCCCCAAGCGGCCGTTGAGACGCACCAGCATGGACATGGGGCGCGTTTGCAGCAGCGTCTGGGTGGCGAATACATGCTCCACCTCCGAGGTGCCGATGCCGAAAGCCAGGGCGCCGAAGGCCCCATGGGTGGCGGTGTGTGAATCCCCGCAGACGATGGTCATGCCCGGCTGAGTGAATCCCTGCTCGGGACCCACCACGTGCACGATCCCGTTGCGGTCGTCGTCCACGTCGTAGATTTCCACGCCATGGGCCGGTGCGTTCCTGCGCAGGGCCTCCACCTGCCTGGCCGAGATGGGGTCCTCGATGGGGCCGCGCTGGTTGACCGTGGGGATGTTGTGATCCACCACAGCCAGCACCGCTTCGGGCCGCCGCAGGGGGTGGTTTTCCGTCCGCAATCCTTCGAAGGCCTGGGGAGAGGTGACCTCGTGGATGAGGTGCCGGTCGATATACAGGATCGTGCGCCCGCCTTCCTCACCCACGGTGTGGGAATCCCAGATTTTCTCGAACAGTGTCTTTCCCATTGCTCCTTCTGAATTGATGTTACAGGCCAGGTGTGAATTTTGGAGAATACCCGCACCGGAACCATCCGACCGGAGTTTTCCGCAAGTTGGCTGCATCAAGGTACAGCAGGCCTTCCGGGGGGGTCAAGCGGACATCGGGGCTGAAAGGACACGGGATATTTCCCCACAAATAAGCCCTTGGAATTAATCTCCAGGGTATTGGGACCCGGAAACGGTGCGCGAAAACCCCGGTGTGCGAAAAGCCCAGTGAGGGGAAACCCGGGATTGGTGGGAGAGACCCTCCCTGGAAGATGGAAGGTTCTGCGATTTACCGCCCCACTCGACGATTGGCCGAGTCTTAATGCCCGTGCCAGGTCTTGCGGAGATGCTTGTCGGATATGGGCAGTACCGGGACTCTGGCCATGAACCAGAAAAAGCACAGGAAGAACGCCCCGCCGAATCCTGCGGTGATCAGCACCTCATGCGCACCGAAGTAAAAGTGCGGTTCTCCGTGGCGGTCCTGAATGGAGGGAACCACCAGCAGATAATGCGCCCACCATTGCCCGATCAGCAGAATTGCGGCGATCCCCGCCACGATTTTGGGATTGCGGCAGATCGTCTTGGGCATCAACGCCAGAAAGGGGAAGACGAACAGCACCCCGAACAAGGTCCAGAAGAGCGGCTTCCAGGGCGTGTCGGCAATGGAGCGTGTGACCAGGAACGGCGTTTCCTCGGGCAGATTGGAGAACCAGATCACCAGGTACTGGGTGAAGACCAGGTAGGCGTACAGCGCAGAGATGGCGAAGGTGAGTTTGGCCAGATCGTGAAACCGGTTGATGGTCATATACGCGGAAAGTCCCGGCAGGTTCCGGGCGAACGCCACGATGATCAAGAGCAGGGCCAATGCCGAATACAGGTTGCCGATGATTATATTGACCCCGAAGAGGGTGCTGAACCATTCCTGGTCCAGAGACATCACATAATCGTAAGCCACCATGGTGAATACGAAGGCATGCACGATCGCCAGGGCGGGTGCGATTCTGCGGGAGCGCAGTTCCAGCCGCACTACTTCCGTATCGTGATCCCCGTACCCCTTGAGCAGCCGATCCGCGAAGGATCCCCCCCAGGATGGAATCAACTTGCGGGCCATCCCCAGGTCGGGCTTGAGGGAGGTGCGGACGAACCAGATGGACAGCGCGAATAAAATCCCCAACCCAATCACGTTGCGGGTGGCGAAAAAGCCGAGGTTGAGATAGCCCGCCTTGGCGGCCATGGGTTCCTCCACCCATTCATAAATGGAAGGGGCGCCGAAAAATAATGCGAAAAACGCCAGCATGGCCACCGGGAGGAATCCACTGAAGCCCTCGGCAAGACGCTTGAAGGGCCGGCCCCAGTTGGCGTCGGTGATCTGCCAGATGACGGCCAGGAGAATACCCCCCCAGGCCATTCCACCCCAGAAGATGGTATTGATCAGGAAAGCCTCCCACGTGCGCTCCGCATCCCCGGTGGCCAAGCCTGCAATGAACATCAAAATACCAGCCGCCACAAATACCCACAGCAGCAGTTTCCAGCCGGAGGACACCAGCAGGTTGGACTTTTCCAGAATATCCTTCATGCATTCCTCACTTGCCGAATTCGGTGCTTTTCAAAAAATTGACGATATCCCAGCGTTCCTTCGTCGTGGTCTGGAATCCGTACGCAGGCATCACGGAAGGCCCGGGGGCAACCGTTCCGTATCGCGCCTTGTTGTACAGATGAGATTCCGAGAAAATAGCCACCAGGGCCTTGATGGGAGGCACCGGCATCCCTTTTTTGGCGACGGGAGCCTCCGCCATCCCCGTTTTTCCGTGGCAGGCCGCGCAAAAGATATTGTACATCTTGCGGCCATTGGCGATGGAAGCCGCCGTGGGTTCCGTCGGATTGATCGGAATTTGATCCCTCAGCAATCCCTTGTCGTTGGTGATTGCCGGAATCGCCGGTTCGATGCCGCTGCGGGGAACGGAATCCGTGGGAAAGCGTTGAAAGGTTCCTTCTTCCTGCGGCTTGATGGAAGGCATATTGAACATATCGAGGAACCAGTCCCACTTGACACCATCGAACCACGGGGCATCCAGGTCGTATCCCAGGTAGTCGGGGCGATTATTTACCGACGACGCCCATACGACGGCGATCAGAAAGAGGGATATCGCCAGCATCCCGGCGAGGCATCCCGCCAGATACACTTTTGTCATGCTGCGTTTAGAATTCACGCACCACCTCCTCGACGGAATGCTCGCGCATCAGTTTTTCCACCTCGTCCGCTTCGCTTTCACCGCAACGCACTACCACGCCAAAGCGATCGTCGGAAAAGCGTGTGTATTTCTTGAACTGTTTCGAGGTCGGCATCCTGTACCGGAGCAAATCGTAGTGGCCCATCAGGAATATGGCCACCGCGGTCGATACGCCGGCCAGCAAAACCATCAGCTCGAATCCGAAGATCGTGAAGGCGGGGATGCCCACAATCGGCTTTCCGCTCACCGGAAGCACCCAGTCCAGCGCCGTCCAGGAAGGCAGGGCGTAGCCGAAGAAAATCCCCAATCCGCCAAAGACCAGGGTAATCCAGGGCAAGCGGCTTTGCGGGCGGCCCATGGCATCGTACAATTCATGCCGGGGACAGGGGGAAAGGACACTGTAATCCTTGCCCTCCCTGCGCAATTTTTCCACCACATAAGAGGTTTCGTCCAAATAGGCGAACGACCCCCAGATTCCTTGGAACGGTTTTCTCATGCGTCAATCCTCCGTTCTTTCCGTCGCAAATTCCCTCCATCCGGCTTCGTGTTTATTGGGGGGAGGCAGGGATTCCTTCATTTCCGCGATGGCCACGGATGGCAAGGCGCGGGTAAACAGGATGAACAATGTGAAGAAGAATCCGAAGCTGCCCAGGGTGATCCCGATTTCGACCGGCTGTGGAATGTATTGGCCCCAATTGGCGGGGTTGAAATCGCGTTGCAGGGAGCTGACCACGATGTTGAAGCGTTCGAACCACATCCCGATATTGATCAGGATCGCAATGACGAACAAGGCCGCGGCGTTGTTGCGGATTTTCCACCGCCACAGCGGAAGCGGGGCGATTATGTTGCAGAACACCATCAAGAAGAAGGCGAGTTGCGGAATCGAGAACGATCCCTTCTCCCGGAAGGGGGCCAGGCTGCCCGGCTCGCCGAAGGGCCGGAAGTAGAACAACGCCCGCTCGAATCCCACCCCGCTGTAATAAGCGATGAAGAACTCCGTCGCATAGGCGTACCCCACGATGATGGAGGTGAAGAGAATCACCTTGGCCATGCTCTGCAGGACGTGGTCGGTGATGTAATGCTTCATGGAGAAGATCATCCGCAGGGGAATCGCGATGGTGATCACCATCGCCAGCCCGGAGAAAATGGCCCCCGCGACAAAGTAGGGCGCGAAAATGGTGGTGTGCCAGCCCGGAACCATGGACATGGCGAAGTCCCAGGACACGATCGAGTGCACCGAAAACACCAGGGGCGTGGCGAAGGCCGCCAGCAGCAGATAACCCCGGGCGTAATGCATCCATTGGTGATAGGAATTGTTCCAGCCCAGCGCCAGGAAGGTATAGATCAGCTTGCGCAGCCCGGTGGCCTTGTCCCGCATCGCGGCCAGATCGGGGACCAGCCCGACCATGAAGAACGTCACGGAGATGGTCAGGTAGGTGCTGACGGCAAATACGTCCCACACCAGGGGCGATTTGAAGTTGACCCAGAGCATGCGCTGGTTGGGATAGGGAATCAGCCAGTAGGCGTACCAGACCCGCCCCACGTGCAACAGGGGGAACAGTCCCGCGGTCATCACGGCGAATACGGTCATGCCCTCCGCGGCCCGGTACACAGGCGCCCTCCAGGGAGCGCGCGTGAGGAAGAACACAGCGGAAATCAGGGTGCCGGCGTGGCCGATCCCGATCCAGAACACGAAGTTGGTGATGTACACACCCCAGCCGATGGGATGGTTGATGCCGCTCAGTCCGAGACCGACATCGATCTGGACCGCCCAACTGATCCCGCCGATTATCAATGCCGTCAACGTCCCGATCAGCATCAGGAAAAAGGCCGGCTTGGGCCGCTCCATGGTGCGGAGAATGTCCTCGTTGACGTCTCCGTAAGAGATGGTGCTCAAAATCAGGCCTCCTCGCTGGATTCGAATGTGACCTTACGCAGGTAGGTCACCGCCGGTAACTGCTTCAACTCCGGGAATACCTCGTATTGCCGTACCCGGCGCTCCTGGTTTTTCTTGCCCCGCATCGCCATACCGGAAACCCTGCTGTCCGGATCGGAAAGGTTCCCGAAGGTGATCGCCTTTGTGGCGCAGGTCTGGGCGCAGGCCGGGGTTACTTCGCCATCGGCGATATTCCGGCCCTGCTCGTTGGCATCCTGCCGGGCGCGGTTGATGCGCTGGAGGCAGAAGGTGCACTTTTCCATCACCCCCTTGCTGCGCACCGAGACGTCCGGATTGAGCTGCATGTGCAGGGGGGATTCCCACTCGTATTGGAAATAGTTGAAGCGCCGCACCTTGTAGGGGCAGTTGTTGGAACAATACCGGGTGCCCACGCAGCGGTTGTAGATCTGGGCATTGATCCCCTCCGGGTTGTGATAGGTGGCGTAGACCGGACAGACCGGCTCGCATCCGGCATTGGAGCATTGCGCGCAGAACATGGGTTGCATCAGTGTCTGGACATCGTCCCCCTTGCCTTCCAGGAAGCGCTGGATGGTGATCCAGGCCATCTCCCGTCCCAGGCCGGCGCGGGTTTTCCCGACGATGGCCAGGTTGTTTTCCGAGTAACAGGCGGCGACACAGGCCGAACAGCCGGTGCAGCGGTCGGAATCCACCACCATTCCCCAGCGGTAGGGATCGTAGTACCCGGGCGTCTGCTCCTGGCGGGGGGGATAAAAGTCCCTGTGGGCTCTCGGGGCATGGCCCCCCCCTTCTTTCTCGGGGGCCTTGCCGGCTCTTGCATCGGCCAGGGATTGGGTTTGGATGATTCCACGGCCCAGTTGCCTGGGAGAATCGCTGGTGAGCACCATCCCGGCATGCTTGCCCGTTCCTTCCACCTTGACCCGAGTGGTCAGGAAGGCGAAATCCCCCGAAGTGCGGTCGGAGAGGGAAGGCAGCAGATCCAGTACGTTGACGCCCACATGGTCCGCGTTTCGTCCGGAAGCCGTGTGCCCCTGCCCCAGGGCGATGGCGATCACGTTCTCATTGACCCCGTAATGGTAATAGGCGCCCAATTCCACCGTGCCCTGGGGGGAAGTGACCTTGATCAATTCTCCATGGGCGATTCCCATCTTCTTCCCGGTGGCGGGATTGATATCCGCCCAGGAATCCCACACCACCTGAGAGAGGGGATCGGGAATTTCCTGAAGCCAGGGATTGGAGGCGCCCTTTCCATCGCGATGACGCAGGGAAGGCACCGGCAGCAACACCATGCCCTCGCCTCTCATGGATGGTTGAGGCTCCGGTTCCTCGGTGAAAACGGCGGGATCCAGCCGCACCGAACTGGCCGAGGTGACCGTGCGGAACGCCCCGCCTGTTTGCAGGGAGGAGCGCCAGAATTCCTCGAAATCTCCCGCTGCGCCCACGGCCTTTTGCACCTTTCGCCACGCCTCCCTCAGATAATCCCGATAGGCGGGCGTACTGGAAAAAGCGTCCACGCCGGCTTTCGCAGCCAGAGAAAGCAGGGTGTCTTCCGCGGATTTAACGGGGTAGATGGAGGCCATCACCGGTTGCACCAGTGAAAAGACCCCTTTTTGCGGAAAGGCGTCTCCCCAGCGTTCCAGGCTGCTCTGCCCGGGGAGCACGAGATGGGCCATGCGGGTGGTTTCATCCCAGGCGGAGGAAAGCGAGACGATGGTTTCCACCTTGCCCAGGGCTGCGCCGATCTTCGAGGAAGCCGGCAACTGATAGAGCGGGTTGGCTCCGTCGACGATGAGCACCTTCACCTCGCCGGCCAGCATCCGGTTGATCAAGGCCGAGAGATCCCGGTAGGGAGAGGAGGGATCGATCCGGATGGAGGCGCCGAAGCGCACCGTTTTCCCGATGTTCCCGGCCACATAATTGAGAATGTTCACCGCCAACTGCGTGCGGGTTCCTTCCGTGGTGGCCAAGGCCGTTCCGCCGGCCAGGGCGAGGGAAGGTTCCGCCTGGGCGAATTCCCGGGCCAGTATTTTGATGACCTTGGGGTCGGCCCCTGTATCCTCGGCGGCCCGTTGCAGCGTGTAGGGCGTGAGGAATTTTTCCAACCGTTCCTTTTCCCCTCCGGGAATCCGTTTGCCGGAGATCACCTCGCGGGCCAGGGCCAGCGCCAGCACCGCCTCGCTGCCCGGCTTGACGTTGACCCATTGATCCGCGTTGGCGCCGGTGAGCGTGGTGTGGGGAGAGACATGCACGAATTTCCCCTTGCCCCCCTTGCCTCCGTGGGATTCGTCATAGGCATGCATATCCGTGTACCCGCGCCCATTTTCCACGGGATTCATCCAGGTTTCCAGGAAATCGCTGCCGAAATTGAGCAGGAAGCGGGCCTCTCCGATCCGGTATTGCGGCACTTCGTCCCTGCGGAAGGCGGTTTTGTTGGCCGCCCGGATGCTGTGGTGGGTCAGGGTGTCCAGCACCACCTTGGGCGAAGCGCCCAGGGCGCCCAGCCAGGCATCCAGGAATTCCGCACGGGTACCGGCGACGTTCCCGGTCATGTAGACGATTCCGTTCCCGGCGTTCTTGAGCTTGCCGGCCACCGCAGCTTCCGCCGCATCCCATTCCATGGGCGTGAAGTCATTGCCCTGGCGCTGCATGGCGGAGGCAATGCGCATGGGGTTGTAATGCGTTTGCAGCGTGGCCTGTCCCCGAATGCACAGGGCGCCCTGGCTTACCAGGTGGTCCGGATTTCCCTCCGCCTTGATGGCGCGGGCTTCCCTGGTTTTGACGACCATCCCGCAATGGGCCGGGCATTCCATGCAGGTGGTGGCGTATTCCAGCGGCCGCCCGGGAACGAATTCCACATTGTCCGGGGGAAGCAGGTAGGGAATCAGTTTTTCCGGCTTATCCGCGCAGGCGGCCAGTGTCGCCGTCGCGGCTCCTCCGGCGCCAATCACCTTGAAAAAATCTCTTCTTCGAATTCCCTTGTCCATGATAAGGGCTTCTCCTGGTTAATCCGTAAATTTCGTGCTGTCAGTTATGGCAGGTCAGGCAGTCGGTCAGCAACGGCCGGGTGTAATCGCCACTGGGATGACCGGAATTTTTTGTTTTGGTGGGATCGGTTGAGGAGGCGATGGCCCGCTTTCGCTCCATCGATCCGGGTATGGTCAAATGGCATTTCAGGCACCAGCCCATCTGGCCAAAATTCGGAGTCACCTTTTCCACCACATCCATGGTTTCGATCGGGCCGTGGCATTCCTGACAGGACACCCCATCCTTAAAGGGCTCGGTCCTGGCGTTGACGTGCTTGTAGTGGGGATACCGGACGAAATCCGGGACGTCATGGATTTTCACCCAGGGGATGGGCTCCTGCTTTTCCCAGAACTTCATGACTTTTTGCACTTCGGCCAGCCCCGCCCCCACAAACCGGTGGCATCCGACGCAAATGGCCACCGGGGGCACGCCGGAGGAAAAGGAGCGCCGGGCATAAATGTGGCAGTACTGGCAGTCGATCTGATTGTCCGTGGCGTGAATTCTATGGCTGAATTTGATGGGTTGGCGGACGGATTCACCGCCCGCCGGAATCTTTTCCACATCGGCGTCGGTCATCAATTGGGCCAGAGCAGTGGGGGCAAATACGGCGGGGGTAAAAACGGCCAGGCACAACAATATCAAGGTCAAGCCCGCGGGCAGGCGCGCAGTCCGGGTGCTGGATGTACGGATCATCGATTCTCCCAGGACGTGAAGTTCAGGCTGGGCCTGTGAATCCATGCCGAGCGGACAAACCCATTCCCTGATGCGTGAGGGCGTTTTGCCGGCTTGGAATCATTCCCGTCGTATATTTCCGTGTTTCCATTGGAGTACAGATTGGGTATCCCCCAATATTTCAAATGCCTCTTCAATTCAACCTTCTTGCGAACCCTGTAAACCAATGGCGAGGGGTGAGGCAGTGTGGAAGCTCAGATTGGATTCTGCCCAACACATAAAATTCAGGGGAAATTATAAATCACAATCGTCCTTTAAAGGCAACAAATCTTTCTTTCTCCCGAATTTTTCCCAATACATCCGTTTTTTCGGAATGGATCCAATTGCCCGTCATGGGGGTTGGCCCGCCTTGGCGTGGGATGGGGCGTCCCCGCTGGGATTCACTTCTCTGTTCCCGCCTCCGTTCCCCGGCATCCCTTCTTTCAATGAGGGATTATTGACCAACGGGCGATGATTGCAGGACACCCGGATAAATCCCAGCATTCCTTCCAGCCACCCCAGGCTGTAGGCAAGATTCTCCAGCACGGTTCCCGTCACGAATACCCGCCAAGGAATATTCGGGCGGCGGGACAGCCATTCCCCGCCGATCCCCAGTGCGAATACGGCTGCCGGCAGGGGCCACAGGCTGGGAGCGATGATCGTGGCCAGCACGAGAAAGAGAGCGGACATGCGAAGCGACCGCCGGGCCAGGTGCAGCAATCCCCCTCCGCTGCCCCGCAGCGCTGCGCCCAGGATCACGGCGGGATTCCACGAGGGAGGGCGGGGGCGTGCCGCCTGCAACTTTTTCGTGAATTTCCAACCGTTGTGGATCGCCACGATTCCCATGCCCGCGAGGAAGGGCAGAATCTGTCCGGACAAGAGGGCAAACCCAGCGAGGATCAATCCCAGGGCGGCCTTCTTCTCCGTCATTGCATCGAACCGTCCGGGGTGCAGTTTTCGCAAAGCCGCCTCCGAGCGCGCATAGCATCGTTTTCGTTGCAGAAATCCTCCCGCTCCCGTGCGGTATTGATGGGCCACCCCGGAGGCCGGATGATAGAACATCCCATGGCCTGCATCGCTCAGCCGCCAGGAAAGATCGACATCCTCCCCGAATCGCCACCCTTCGCGGAAACCTCCCATTTCATGAAAAACGGCGCGCCGTATTGCCAGATTACAGGAAGGCAGATAGGAAATGGGCAGACCCAGGCGGCCCGCCGGACCCGCGGCTTCCCCCAGATAAAGGGAGGAACAGGCGCCTTCGTATGCCCCCAACAGGCTTCTTGCGTCCAAGGGAAGGATGGCCCCGGCGGCGGCGGCCAGATCCGGAGTTTCCAGCAGCGCCGCCAGATGAGCCAGCCATCCCGGTTCCGGAACCGTATCGCTGTCCACAAAGGCGAGAATCGGGGCCGGGGATTCTTCCGCGCCGCCGGCACTTCCCGCCGCGCCCGCATTGCGCGCCGATGCGGGCCCCCGATTTTCCTCCAGCCGCAGCCACCGCACCTTTTTTCCTGCGAAATTTCCTTCCGATTCCTTCACGCCATCCTCCCGCCCCTGTATGGTGGGCACTGTGGGTACCGTGGGCGCCGTAGGCGCCATGGGGAGGGGTGGGGAGGAGCCATCGTCCACCACGGTGATCCGGTATCGTTCCCGGGGGTAGGTCTGGTTTTCCAAGGCAGCCAGGCAGCGGGAAAGCCCCACCGGATTTTCGTACACGGGAATTACGACGGCGATATTCGGGATGCTGGAGGGTGGAATGAGCCGGTATGCGGCGGTCAAGAGGCCTTGTGCCGTCATCTGTTCCAGATAGCGGACGGTGCCAGGATCGACCGGCTCCAGGAGGTCCGCAAGGGGAGTTCCCGGGCGCAACCGGTTCAACAATATCCAGGCGCTCTCGTTGAGCACCAGGACTTGCAGTGGATACCCGCCAAGCAGGGAAAAGCGGTCCTCTCTTTTCTCCAGGCGGCTGTGAGGGGCCAGGGAATAGGTTCGTTCCAACATCCTCCACCTCCATCATGGGCATGCCGGGCTGTCAACGGGAC
>CAZOXD010000165.1:0-11406 GCA_964583525.1 uncultured Pseudomonadota bacterium | reverse complement strand
CGATGAGGGAAATTTTATTCCGGGTGGCAACTCACAGGGCTACCTGCGTGCGGATTTCCTGGCCGGCCGAAAGGGCTGCATGGTTGAACGCTTCCAGTTGCGCCCCGATCATCGCTTTCATGTATTTCTGGCCGGCTTCCAACTTGTGGAAATCCACGTAGGCCCTCAGTTCATCCTCGGCCGCATTGCGGTATTTGTACAACATGCTGAGAATGACGGCTTTTTGTATGGGTTCCGCCAATTGTTTGCGAATGGTGGATTTCACCAAATTGATCTGACCCTGACTGAGGTCGACCTTTTGCGATCCGCTGGAATGCACCGCCAACGCGGTCGTCATGGAGAGAATTGTCCAGATTTCAATGGAAAAGGCGGATACATGGGCGGCTTCGTCCAAGGCGAAGGTTAGTTTGATCCGTTCTTCGCTGGGCGGGTTTTGATCCAGGTTCGCCATCCATTCCTCCTGGCCTTTCTCCGCTTCGGCGCCGGTGTCGTTGACCTCCATCTCCGTCATTTTCATTCCGAGAGGAGACCTCAGGAAGTCCATCGCCGCGTTCATCGTGGGGGCATCCCACGATGCCGTCAGGTTCTCATGCATCCGCTCAATCAGCGCAGTGGGTTCGAACATCTTCAACATCACCCTGGCGGCGATTTCCCGGTTCCGTTCCGGCAGATCCCCGTTTTTCCGCACCATTTCCGCCTGATTCGCCAGTTGGGGCGCCATCAGGATCAGTTGCGCGCGGCTCCCGTTCAGGTTCATCAGGAGATTCGCCTGCTCCGCGATGGAGGAGCCAGCCGGTATTTTTTCGCCATTCGAGGCCAGGACCGAATTGGAAATCGCTTGGGTCAGCGCCAGGACGCTCAGCAGCGTGATGGCTTTCAGCAATTGTTTTTTCATCTTCCCCTCCATCCGCATGGGTTTGTTTTTGATCGTTTTGTATTCTAATCATAAATACGATATTATACTTACGTTGTCAACATAAAAATTACCCCACGCTGATATTTTTTTTTAGCGTTGAAAAAATTAGGGGCTCGGCTGCGAATCACAGCCGTCGGAATAATATATTTGACGCACGGCCGGAGATCAGGTGGTGGAGCACAGAGGAAGACTGTAGCGGAAGAACGGGATCGGGTGGCCGGAGTATCATTGGCAAGGAGTGCGGCCTGAAGGAGAATCCGTCAGAACCGATTTTTCATTTCCCGCACTTCCGCGAATACGCTGATCGGGGAAAGGTCGTTGCCCGGATCGCTCTTTTTCACCGCCTGTTGAATGGCGGGGCTATCCACCCGCAGGAAGGGGTTGGTGCGCCATTCCTCGGCCAGTGTGGAGGGAGTCGTATGGCCGCCCTGTTTGCGAGCGGCCCGCACCGCGGCGATTCTCTGCTCCAGGTCAGGATTGCCGGGGTCCACACTGGCGGCGAAGCGCAGGTTTTCCTCTGTGTATTCGTGTCCGAAGTACACCTTGGTGCCTTCCGGCAGTTTTCCGATGACCTCGTGGAGGGAATTGTACATCATCTCCGGGGTGCCCTCGAAGAACCGTCCGCATCCTCCCGCGAAGAGGGTGTCCCCCGTGAACACGCAACCCTCGGTGACATAGGAAATCCCGCCGGAGGTGTGGCCGGGATTGTGCAAGACTTCCAACTGAAGGTTTCCCAGGGAAAATTGTTCCCCGGTGTCGAGAAAATGGGTTTGCCCATCGATGCGTCCCTTGTCGGACACATGGCCATACACGGGCAGCTCCGGATGCTTTTGCAGCAATTCCTTGTTACCTCCGATATGGTCCCAATGGTGGTGGGTATTGAGAATCGCAGCCAGTTTCACGCCGGCGTTTTCCACCGCCTGGAGAACCGGCGGAGCTTCCGAGGGATCGACCACTCCCGCCTGGCCTGAAGCCTCACAGACGACGAGGTATGCGAAATTATCTTTCAGGCAGGGAATAGGGATCACTTTCATTGGTTTATCCGTTTCACGTGTAGGTGTGGGTTACGAGAACCTGATCGGGGTCCAGGCGGGACCCGCAAGGATCAGGGACGTCCACTCCACCGGGCTCACAATGGAACCGCGGCGCGAAAAAAGTTATTCCGGGGGAAATCGCCACACCCCCCCGGGGATCATGGCATAAGAGATCATGGCAAATTGCGACATATATTTGCAATCACCATTAAATCAGTGGATATTTGAGACTGGGACAACCTACGATACATCAATATAGGAAGTTATAATATTCAGATAAATCACAAAACTTCAAGGCAGTCAATTATTTGGTAGTGCATCAGTTTGAATTTCCTATCGAAAAAACACACATGTCATGCTGAGCGTAGCGAATCATCTCATGGTTTTCGCGGAAGATCCTTCACTCCGTTCAGAATGATATATTCAAAATGAATCATTACCAATTATTTTACCAATTCCAGGTATTCATTCCGGTTGAATTCAGTTGAATACCGTGGAATCCCAAGGCGGATAAATCAAAGGTGATGAGAGGGAACCCGGTACCGGGTTTCCCTGCGTTTCACACGATAACGGTCCGATGTCATGGCGTTATTTTGGAAATATAAGCAGGCGGGCGGCTCCGGCCACGGTTGGCTTTCCGGACTGTTGGGGGGGCGGGCGATCGAAAAGCGCCTGGACGAGAATTTCCCGACCTGGGAGGAATATTCCAATCTGTCCGCGAAGGAAGAGCCTTCCGGGCGGGAGCGAATTCAACTTCCCCCACACAGGGTCTACATCAGCTCGCCGCTTCACGGAAACTTTCTATACATTACCCTGGTCATCCTCGGCCTGGCCCTGGGCTACTACACCCCGGAACTGGCTCCGGTGTTGGTGTATGGCGCGATCTTCTCCGTGCTGGCGATCTGTTTGTTCGTCGTTTTCCGCGATGGGCTGTTTTTCCATGTCGAGGCGTCCCGGCTGGAGCTGGATGGGAGGATGATCAACCGTCATACCCGGGGCCCTTCCGATGAGCACGAGGAAAGCGGGCTGGGTTTTCTGCGCTCGTTCACCCGCAATCAGGAAGGAAAGAAGTATTTCCGCAGCCACCTGTTGCAGATCCACTACCAAAACATTCTGCGCACCTTCGAACAGGGAAACCGCAGGGCATGGGTGGACCAGGACGCCTCTATCGCCGAAATCCAGACCCTGGTCTCGCAACGGGGCATGAAGCTGGTGTGGACCATGATCGAGGTGTTGCCGCAATTGGGCCTGCTGGGCACCCTGATCGGCCTGATGCGCATGTTCACGGCATTTCAGGCCACTACGGAATCCCCCCAGTTGGCCATTCTGGCCGGGTTCGGCACCGCCCTTGGCACCACGGTGCTGGCCAATATTTTCGTATTGATCCTGCGCCCGCTCTATATGCGCAACGAGCGTTCGATGCACGAGATTCTCACGACCGTCCAGACCCTGATGGCGACCTTCATTCTGCCCACCCAGCAGACCGTGTTGGAGCGCACCCGTTTCCATGGGTTCGAAGGACCTTCCATGGCCTCCTCTCCGGTAGCTCTTTCCGCCGTGGAGCCCCATTCTCCCAAGCCCAGGGAGGATGCGCGGGTCAACCACTCCCTGGATGAACTGGTGGTGGCGTTGCAGGATTTCACCAAGGCCCAGCAGTCCTTGGACAACGGAACCATGGCCAAGGAGACCGCCAGCATCGCCCAGGAGGTGCAGCAAACCCTCAAGGCCTTCAACAAGGCCATGGACCGCAATCATATCGAAAAGCAGCAACAATCCATTCATTCACTGACGCAGGCGGTGGAAGGACTGGCCGGCAACCTCAATCACCTGGACCGGGTGACCCGCCCGGACAACGGCACGTCCACCGGGCGCATCGAGCACGACCTGATGCAACTGCGCTTGCTGACACACGACACCCTGGTTCTGCTGGAGCAGATCGCCGGGCAGATGGGAGCCGGAGGCCGCAAGGGCAAGCGCCTGCTCTCCATGGACCAGCAAACCAGGAAGGATGCCTTCCCGGAAGAACCCCCGCGCGCGCCCGCCAAAGGCGGAGCGGCAAAGGAGCAGGGACGACAACCCGCCCCCTCCGGGGTGCGGCTCTTCCGTGAGCCGATCTAGGGATTCCCCATGATCATCGCCAGCGAGGAAAAAAAATCCCAGGGGCCGTTGATCGTGTTCATCGATCTGCTGTTTTTGCTGGTGGCCTTTTTCGTGCTGCTGCTGTTTTTCATCCAGTCCCGCCAGGATATTTCGGAAAAGGAAATGGAGCAGGTGGAGCAATCCCTGGCCCGGATCGTAGGGGAAGAGGTGAACCTTTCCAAGGCCCTGAGCCAGTTGGAAACCATCGTGGACCAGTTTCTTTCCGAACAGAAACAGGACCTGGAACGGCAACGGCAACTGGCGCGGAGGCGTCAGCGCAAGGCCAAACGCAAAAGCGTCCGGCTCGAATACAACATCACTCCTGCCGGGATTTTCCGGTATGAAGGCCGTACCTACGCACCCGGTGAATTCATGGCAAAAGTCGTGAATCCCCTGCGGGAGAAGAATTGGATCACTTTCCGGGGATACGCTTCTCCGGAGACTCCCTTCGGCAAGGTCATCGAGACCAGGCGGTTGTTGTTGAAGGACAGCAACGAATTCGATACATATTGGGATAACATTTCGCGGAACAAGGCCCAGGCCGGCGGAAGGCGACGTTAGCCGGTGGTTACCAGCAATTTCGCACGAACCCAGCGGCATCGGCTCAAGGAGGCGCCATGCCAATTCATCGTTCCCGGAAATTACAACCCGCGAGCAGCGCCGCCGTCCCTTGCCATATGATTTTGGCGTCAAGGGGGAGGGGGTGGATCCGTGGGTCCCGGGAATTCATTCCACTGGAGCAATCATGGCGACACGCCTGACCGGACCTCAAAAAGCTGCGATTCTGCTGCTCTCCCTGGGAGAAGACTCCGCGGCGGAGGTGATGAAGAATCTCAACGAGGATGAGATCAAGAATCTCGGCCAATACATGAGCAAGTTCGATCACGTCCGGCCCGAAGACGTGGACCGGGTCATGAACGAGTATTATAGGATTGCGGAGAAGGGACGCTTCCTGCCGGCTCCCCCGGTCACCAAAATGGAGTACCTGAAGAAGATCCTGGCCCGGGCCATCGGCGAGGAGGAATCGGACAAGATCGTGGAGGGGATGATGGAGCGCAAGACGGAGTCTCCCCTGGAGCAGCTCAAATGGCACGACCCCAAAACCATTGCCGGGTTTCTCGCCGATGAGCATCCCCAGGTCATCGCGGTAATCCTGGCCAACATGGGCGATCCCGCTTTGTCCCAGGAAATCATCGCCGCCCTGCCAGATGACATGCAAAAGGACATTCTCACCCGCTACGCCCAGATCCGGGCCATTCCGCAGGATTGGCTGGATGAAATCGAAGCCTCCCTGGGGGAGGATATGGCCGCGGCACGCGCCCGGCCGGCAGAAGGTCCTCCCGGGGAAGAAAACGTCGCCAAGTTGCTCTCCACCGCCGCGCAGCCGATGGAAGACATGCTGATCGATCACATCCGCGGAAAAAATCCCGAGTTGGCGGACCGCATCAGCCGCCGCATTTTCTCTTTTTCCGACCTGATCAAGATCGACAACTATGGCATTCAACTGGTGCTCAAGCGCATCCCCGGGAACGATATCGTGCTCTCCCTCAAGCTGGCGGACGAGGCCATCACCCGGCATTTCCTGCGCAACATGTCCGATGATTCGGCCCTGAAAATCCGGGAGGCGGTGGAAGGCCTGGGCCCCATCCCGGTCTCGCAGATCGAGGCCGCCCAGAAACGCATCGCCAACACGGCCCGGGTGCTGATCGAGCAGGGGGAAATCTTTCCCCTGGAACGCCGCAAGAAAGAAGCCGCGGGAGGGTAGTGAGGGAGGACAGTAGTATGGGAGAGCAAATGCTACCTCCACGCACAGCTTGCGCGGAACGGGAACGGCAAAAGCAACCGCCGATGAATCCTTCGACAGGCTCAGGACAAGGCGCCGATAAACGCAGATGAACTGCAACTGCATACGGGGGGGGGGGGAGAACTCCCCCGCATCTCCCGCACCTGTGGGGTTTTCCGGTCCCGGTATTGAACTCCTCCCGATTGGCGAATTCCGCGCCGGGGCCGTTCAGGGGCGGCGGGGTTTCCCACGTTCGCTATCCATCACCCAAGCCAGAGAGAGCAATGCCCGGCGATAACATTCCCAGCGATGAAATTCCCAGCGATGATATTCCCAGCAAGGAATCGCCACTGGAACCCCAGGGTCCGCCGGCCGCGGCCAACCCGGTGGAGGAGGCCATCGTCAGCCGCAGGTCGATCCGGCGTTATCTTCCCGATGCGGTGCCCCGGGAGACCCTGGAGCACCTGCTGGCCGTGGCCAGCCGGGCCCCCAGCGGCGTGAACGCGCAGCCGTGGCGGGTCTATGCGGTGGGAGGCGAGACCCAGCGGAAACTTTCCGAGGCACTGGTGAAAGCCTACCTTCACGAACCGGACGAGCATCAGTTGGAGGTGGAATTCTCCCCGGAACGCCTGCCGGAACCCTACAAGAGCCGCCAGCGGGAGGTGGGCTGGGCGTTGTATGGGGCGCTGGGAATCGAGAAGGGGGACCGCGGGCGGACGCGCTCCCAGCATGCCCGCAATTTCGAATTTTTCGATGCCCCCGCCGGATTGATCTTCACCATGGAGCGGGTGCTGAAAACCGGAGGCTGGCTCGATTACGGGATGTTCATGCAGAGCCTGATGATCGCGGCCCGGGGAGCGGGGTTGCACACCTGCCCCCAGATGGCGTTCTGCAAGTTCCATCGCATCCTGCGCCGGCACCTGGATATTCCCGATGAGGAACTGGTGATCTGCGGAATGTCCATCGGGTACGCGGATTTGCAGGCGCCGGAAAACCGGTTCGTGACCCGGCGGGAGCCGGTGGAGGGATTCACCCGCTTTCTGGACCTGTAGATGTTATTACATCCAGGCCGGATTGGGCTTTTTTCCTCCCAAAACCAATTTGTCTGAAATAATTGCCATGGCCCAGAGATTCAAAAAAATTGAACGGGAGTTTTACTCCCATTACGCCCACGCTATGGAATTATGGCAGCTAGTCGAAATGTATTACTACTATGTATTTGTTGAGGTCATCAGGTGTGAAGACAGAGAAATATCGACCATTATCTACAATGAAATCTGAAACATTGCGGCGAGGCTCGTCATAATTTCAAAAAGCCTCAAGCATGATTTTGGCGAGGGTTCGGATTTATTTAAACAATGGGAGGATGCGCGAAAATCTATTAATGAGTCATATGTATACCGCAACGAGTTGACGCATTACACATTTATCCGCGTATTTGATCCGAAGAAAAATAAAGAAGGCGACATGTCTCTAATCCCCCATTTGAGCAAACCCTCCCATGTGAAATTTCAGCGTCAAATTGAAAAGTGCGAACTGGAGCAAATAGCAAATCGATTTACGGAGACCTATCGAAACATAGTTTCATTCCATGACGATCTTCGGACCACCCTATCATCTCTATGAGGAGATAACCCCTTCAACCCGCTCAACTCCGCGATATTGAAGGAATCGTCGGAGTCCATGCCACGGGTTTGGTAAATATTGACCGCCAATCTGTTGAAGGATTGATAGAGCAGGTTGAATAAGTCTTAATTAACACTCGTCACGTTGCGGCAAACAGGCGCCACTCGCCTGGGACACCTTTCAGGACATGGCTGCCGCGGTCGGCGAAGCAGATCCCGGATCCTGCGACCAGATCTTTCACCGTTCTCGACACCAGCACTTCGTTAGGGAGCGCCAGGTTGGAAACCCGTGAAGCGATATGGACGGCGATCCCCGCCAGCCGATCGCCCCGAACCTCCACCTCTCCGGTGTGCAGGCCCGCGCGGACTTCGAGGCCGATTTCCCGGACAGACTGAGTGATCGTGGTTGCGGCGTGAATCGCTCGTGCGGGGCCGTCGAAGGAGGCGAGGATTCCATCTCCGGTCTTGTCGACGAGGCGGCCCCTGAACTGACCGAGTAACCGTTCGACGAGGGAGTCGTGACGATCGAGAAGTTCGCGCCATCGATGGTCGCCTATTTCGGCGGCATGCTCGGTCGAGCCGACGATGTCCGTCAGGAGAATCGTCACGAGGATCCGCTCATCCTCGCTCACAGTCCGCTCCCCGGTCAGGAACTCCTGGATCTCGTGGGTAACTCCATCCTCTTCGCGCCAGGCGAAGTGGTCGCGCCCTGGGAGAACGACGTAGCGGGCGTCCGGAATATGGTCCGCCAGGTGGCGGGTCACCTCGGGAGGATTTACGTCGCCGTCATTTCGCATCACCAAGGTCGGGACCCGCACCGACGGGAGGATGTCGCGGACGTCGATCTCAAAGTTCACGCTCATCGCCTCGGCGGCCGCACCGGGGCTCATCGAGAGGCGCTCGAAACGCCCCCACCAATCCCGGAAGCTTGGGTCATCTGCGGCTGAGGGCACGAACCGCGTGACCAGGTTTCCGGCGCCCCATTCCTTCTCATAAACGCGCAGATGGGCATCCACGTACTGCTGGCGACTCTCCTCAGCAGTGCCCGGAGCCCAGCCCAAACGGGCGAACGAGTTCCACAGGATCAGTTTGGACGTCCGGTCCGGGTGGGTCGCAGCCAATACAATACCCATCGGCCCGCCTTCGGACAGCGTGAGGATCGCCGCTCGTTCCGACCCGGCGGCGTCCATGACCGCTCGAACGTCGTCCATCCTCTCCTCGATGGTGGGCATGCGCTCGACTCGGTCAGACAGTCCCTGCCCGCGCTTGTCAAATCGGATCAGGCGGGAAAACGAGGCGAGCCGGCGAAAGAACGCGGCCTGAAGGGGCTCATCCCACTGGTGCTCCAGGTGGGAGACGACCCCGGGGACGAAGACCAGATCGGAAGGGCCCTCTCCGACGACCTGATACGCGATGTGGAGGTTGCCGCAGCGGGCATATCTGATCTCAGGTTGCATCGATGTGATCTCCGAGGCAAAGGATAAAGAATTAGTCCCTAACTTTAATATTACCCGGTTTTTCCCAGATGGAACCGCAAAAATCGCCCGATCGGCCCCGCTGCCCTCCGATACCATCATTTTCAAGGCGAGACCCACATCGTACCTGTCGTTCGCCTGGGATTTTTGTTTCACGATGCGGTTTGAGCCCAATTTTCCGGATACGTTAACGTAGCGGTTCAGCCAAAGGCCAATCTTCCTTTTCCTCTCAAATTCGGGCATCCAATCCACCCACGGGCTGGAGTCGTCACACTGGCACCGGCTGCATCAGCCGCCGAATTCGGCGCAAGATGGCCTCGAAAAGATCCCGTGTGATCGACACCTCAGTCCTATGGAAGCAGGTATAGCGGGCGTGTATCACTACTTTCGCACCGATCTTGATCAACTTGGTTTGCAGGGTACGGAGTGACATATGGCTGATAGATCGGGGCAAAGCCAAACGGCTTAGGAAGTGATCCAGGTTGTGGGCCAGGGCAAACAATTGCGGGTGCGCCTGGTTCACTGCAAATCCGGCATCGCCCCGGAAGAATTTCTTGATCTGGTGTCCCCGATAGCGGGCTATGGTCGGCTCCAAAACAGAACGTCAGTTGTCGGCTTAGGGGACGTTACCTTTACAAAGCCGAGCCCGCTCCAGGTCTCCGTGCTGGTTGAAGCAGAAAAGTGATTGGTAGCAGGAACAACCGAAATGGCCGTTGTAGGCGGTTCCTTCCTGGTGGCCGTGGGTCGGGCTGACCGAGGAATTCAAATCGAGGATCAGCATGTTAGCTGGTCTTCGCTTGCTTACCCGGGCGATTCACCTCCCGGACAATCCCCTGGGGCCCCGCAGGTTCTCGCGCCTTGTCAGGACAGCGGTCTCAAATCGCCCTGTAACGCTTCCTCGCGTCCTTCACCCATTGGGTTCTCCCGGTCCTTGAACGATCCCCCCTCAACTTACTGTTATTATACGTGGTATGGAAGGACCGGACCAGGATAATCGTGATCCATCTGGGAAATGTGGGCTAAAACCAATCCGTCATAATATTTCCTGTTGACAGGGTTGGATTTCATTTTTATAATTCGATATATATCGAACAGTCGAAATAAATCCGAAGTTCGGACTGAACCCGGCTCGCAGGTAAATCGGAAATAACTGGCCATGACGCAAGCAATTTCACCCTCCTTCTCGACCCTCGAGGTGGAGCGGTACGCGGAGGTCTTCAAGGCCCTCTCCAATCCACATCGGCTGCGGATCTTCCTGCAATTGGTGGAATGTTGCACGCCCGGCACCCGCTGTGCGGTGGAGGATGGAGGGCGGGCCTGCGTGGGGGATCTGGGCAGGTCGCTGGGAATCGTTTCCTCCACCGTGTCCCACCACGTGAAGGAACTGGTGCGCTCCGGCCTGATCCGGACGGAAAGGCGGGGCCGGAAAATCGATTGTTGGATCGATCCGGAAATGCTGGCGGGGTTGTCCAGCTTTTTCCACCAATCCCACGGGTGCGTGATTCCAACGGGGCGGAGCCCTGGAGACATGCCCGAAAAAGAAGCGGCATCCAGTCAAGGAGAACGAAGATGAGCGGAAAAGATGCGAATTATATCCACCAGCGGGTGCGGGAGGATTATGGAAAAATCGCGGTGAGCCGGGAGGGCCGAGACAGTTGCTGCGGCCCCTCGGAAAAACCGCAGGCAGAGGCTGCGAATTCCGGGGCCTGGGAAACCTCCCGCGGAAGCGGTTCCGGGATGGCCCGGGAACGATCGGGCAAGCTTGGCTACAGCGCGGAGGAACTGAATGCCATTCCCGAAGGCGCCAACCTGGGGCTGGGGTGCGGAAATCCCCAGGCCATCGCGGCCCTGCAGGAAGGGGAAACCGTGCTCGATCTGGGCAGCGGGGGAGGCTTCGACTGCTTCCTGGCGGCGCGGCAGGTCGGGGAGACCGGCCAGGTGATCGGCGTGGACATGACTCCCGAGATGGTGGCCAAAGCGCGGGAAAATGCCGGCAAGGCCGGGGTCGGCAACGTCTCCTTCCGGCTGGGGGAAATCGAGCATCTGCCCGTGCCCGACGGGAGCGTGGATGCCATCATCTCCAACTGCGTCATTAACCTTTCCCCGGACAAGCCCAGTGTCTATGCCGAGGCCTTCCGGGTGCTCAAGCCCGGGGGACGGCTGGCCATCTCCGACGTGGTGGTCACCGCGCCGCTGCCCGAGGAGATGCGCAACGACATGGCCCTCTATACCGGGTGCGTGGCCGGCGCATCGACCCTGGAGGAGGTGGAAACCCTGCTGGAAAATGCCGGCTTCGAGCAGCGCTCCCTCACCCCCAAGGGCGACAGCCGCGAGTTCATCCGGGAATGGGTGCCCGATAAACCCATCGACCAGTACGTGGTTTCCGCCAGCATCCAGGCCGTCAAGCCGCTGGCGTAGCCGAAAAGGCGAAAAG
>CAZOXD010000164.1:7040-11424 GCA_964583525.1 uncultured Pseudomonadota bacterium | reverse complement strand
ATCCCCATAGCAGTACAATGGAATGGACCATGAGGATTGTCATGAAGCCAGGAAGATTCGCACCCGATTTCCTTCGCCCCGCGGTTCCCGCGCACAGGCTGGAAGCCTTCTCAAAAATAGAATATTGGCAAAATCCCGACCCTTCGAGACAGGCTCCTTCGGAGCCTTCCTCCCTTCGACTCCGCTCAGGACAGGCAGGGAATCGGGCTTTCTTAACCGCGTTGCTGAGGAGTGAGCGAAGCGAGCGTCTCGAAGTACGCGGCGCACATGTGATTTCAAGTCCGCTTCGATGCGCCACATTCCGCTGGAGGCGGCCGGTATTGTTCCTTGCCTTGCCTGTCCTGGTGATGGCGGCCGGGTTGCCCGGATGGTTTTCCGGCGGAATTTTTTCCATTGGTGGGAGCATCGCCCAGGCTGCGCACCAGCAGGGCCGGGCGCTCTCCTCACCGGATGCGGTGATCGTCACCAAAAGCCTTTCCCATTTGCCAAAGGACGTCCTGGCGATTCCCATTCTCAAGGATCTCCTCACCCGGGATTTCGCCTTTTATTACCGCCATCAGAACGAGAATTTCCTCAGTTTTTCCGGCACGGTGCGCCGCATCGCCTTCGAGCACGAGCTCAATATCAGCGATTACTTGTTGACCTACCTCTTCAACACGCCCGCCATTCTCGCGCTGTGGAAGGGAAAGTCCGGGCGGCTGGACGAGTTCATTCTTTCCGTGGAGCGTACGCCATTGCGGGAATTGCTGGAATACCTGGCCCAGATTGCCCTGGACGATAAAAAGCTCACCGAACTGGAGCCCCGGGCCACCGCCGATGGAGAAGGGGCGCCGGTCTACCGGATCGGCCTGCTGGCCGGCAAGAACCAAATGCAGCTCCCACCTGCCTTGGCGGAGGCGGTGGGCCACGCCAATGGGTTGCTGGGGCAGTGGGAATTCCCCCTGGCCAATGCCCTGGCCCTGCTTTCCCTTTCCAAAAGCGGGGAGAAGGTGTTCGGGCTGGACAACCGCGCCCGGGGATTGCTGGCTTCCCTGCGGCACGAGGCCTCGACCATCGACCGGGCTCTGACCCTGGCCCTGGTGGAAACCCTGCTGCGCATCGCACCGCTTCCCACGAAAAAGCTGGTGCTGGAAGGGCCCTGGGCGTTCCAGCGAAGCCGGGTGGGGGTGCCCACCTGGCATTACACCGGCGAGGCCGGCAGCCAGGCGGCGTGGTCCCTGGCTCTCCCGGGCAGCCCGGTGAAGATCAAGGGCCTGCTGGTGTACCAGGTTCACGGGGCGGAGGAGTCCACCCTCCCGGTGCGCATCCAGCGGAAATTCTACCGGCTTGTACCGGCAGCGAAGAAAGGGGATTTCTCCAAGAAATCACCCGGGAAAACGGGAGAGTACGACAGCAACGAGGTGTATCTCGACGAGGTGGTGGTCACGCCGCTCAAGGGGACGTCCTACAAGTACGGCCTGCTGGAAATTCCGCTCCCGCCGGGCGCGGATCTGCTGCCCATTCCCTACGGAATGAAGGTAGGCGCCCGCGGAAGCTACGCGAAAGTTCCCGAAACGGAATATCAGGAGGGGGACAACAGCTATGCGATTCCGGTGGAATCCCTGCGGGGGGTCACGATCTTCCAACGGCTGGTGCGGTTCTCCCAAGCCGGGAAGTTCACTCTGCCGCCGGCGCGGTTCTACCGCACCTATCAACCCAACGACAAGGCCTTCGAGGAAGGCCGCACCGGAGCGAACCGCTTTGTCACCGTACGATAAAATCCATCTTCCAGCGGCTTGGCCGGGCTTGATCCAGGCCTCGATCCTGGTTGCGATTCTGGCCCTGATCCTGGTCTCTGCGCCCCCGCCGGCCTGGGCCGGTGTGCCTTTGCTTGCCCAGGCTGGGGTACTACAGGTGGCGCTGCGCAGCCCGGCGGGAGGGGTGCGCTACCTGCATCTGGACAGCACGGGGAAGCGCCGGGAACTTCCCGCGATGGAGATCCCCCTCACGCCCATGGGGAGCCTGTGGAAGCTGTTCGTCTACGCCTACCTGGTGGAAAACCGCATCCATCCCCAGCCCTACGTCTGTACGGGCGAGGACGCCGGGGAGTCGTTTTGCTGCCTGCCCCGCCAATCCATCGATTTCTCCGACGCCCTGGCCAAATCCTGCGGCCTGTTTTTCCGCCCGGAACGGCTCCACATCACCGGCCGGGAATGGCGGGCCTTCTGGGAGGACCAACATCCCACCGCCCCCCAATGGTTGACGGACCTGAAAGGATTGACCCCGGAAACGCGGGTGCCGGTCGCGGAGTTGCTGGAGGTGTTGGCCGTCATGCGGCAAAAGCTGAGCCGCATCGAGGAAATTCAGTTGGGCCTGGCCCGGGTCACCGTGGACGGCACCGCCGGCAAGGGGGTGCGCTACCTGGGCGCCTCCATCCGGGGCAAAACCTTCACCTGGAACCGATCGGAGGATTCCGATTACCTAATCGGCGGCATGGCGGGCTGGCTGCAGGACGGCACCGCACTCTGGTTGATGGGGCGCGGCAGTAGCGGGCAGGTCCTCCAGCGCTGGGGCGGGATTCTCTCCGGGTTGTTTGCCCGCCACCTCCACGACACATCCTCCATCTGCGTGAAGGTGGATTTCTTCGACAAGTATCCTATTCGAGAGGTGCTGCGGCTCCCTGCTGGAAATGCGGAGCCGGCGGGGGTGCTGGAAGGGCGGTTCCGGGTGCGCTTCAAAAACGGGAATCCCCTCGAGTTTTCCAGCAACGGCGCGATCACCCTGGAACGCGCGGGAAAGGACACGCTGCTGAAGGGGGTGTTCCGCATCAACGAATACCTGGCGCGGGTGCTGGAACGCGAGGCGTCGGCGGATCCGCCGGAAGCGGCCAAGGCGCTGGTCATCGCCGCCCGCACCTACCTGCTGGAGCGGGGCGGCAATTTGGAAGGCTGCTACCACATCCGCGATTCCACGGCTCTGCAACGGGTTTCCATCCATGCCCCGGGATCCGCCGCCCGGCGAATCGGCGCCTGGACCGACGGCATCGTGGTGGGCAACGTCCCTTCCCTGCAATATCACCGCGACCGGGACGGCGCCAACGTGCTTTCCTGGACCCGCGCCGTGCAATGGGCGAAGGGTGGAAAGTACTTCGACGAAATTCTGGCGGCGGCCTACCCCGCCGGGCGGTTGCGGGTGATCGGGTACGAACCCTGCCGCCGCATGCCCAACGCGGAGCGCTGGCTGCGCAGGAAAATCCGGGATTGGCGGGTCAAACTGGCGCGGTATCGGGGCTTCGAGGAGCCCTCTCCGGTGGTGGTGTGCCGGTCCAGGGTCCGCAAGGCCTACGCGGACTACCAGAATCGGCAACTGTATATTCTATCGTTCACGAACAGCGAGGACCGTATCACCCTGGCCCACGAATACCTGCACCTGGGTTTCCAGTATCATCCCAACAGCACGGATGAGCAGTTCGTGGAAAACCTGGCGCGTCAATTGACCCCTTAACGAGAGCAAGAAGCATGACGAGACGATACCCGGCCCCTAAGTCCACCCCAATGAAAGTGACATGGATCACACTATGGACCATGACGATTGCCCTCCCGGTAATGGCCCTGATCCTGGCGCCGCTGGTGCTTTTGTTCCTGGTGGCGATCTTTCCAGCGCCTGGAACAGCGCAAGCCGAAGAGCCGGCCATCGAGATCACCGAGCCCCTGAGCGGATGGCGGAACTCCGCCCTGGCCAAGATTCGTTATTCCCAGGTGGTAAACTACCCCGCCGCTTCGGTCAACGTGGGGAGCGGGCACTCCGGCGCCGAGTTGATCCGGGGGCGCATCACGGGAATGGAGGTGGTTCCCAAAAAGCCGCTGGTGCTGGTGGTGAACGGCATTCCCATGCCCCTGCGCCTAAAGGGCGCCTCCTTTCTGCGCCCCTACGCGTTTTCCAGCGGCTCCAACACGGTGGAAATCCGCCTGCCTTCCGAAGAAGGGGGAAGCGCGGGTGTATCGGGGAAAACCGTGCGCCGGGTGCAGTTCTACGAGAACTATGGCGGGCTGATCAGCCCCAAGCTGCGGGTGCTGCTGCTCTGGGACACCGACGGCACAGACCTGGATCTGCACGTGATTTCCCCGGACGGCCAGCACACCTACTACGGCAACCGCCGCACGGGAAACGGGGGCGCCCTGGACATCGACGTCACCACCGGCTACGGCCCGGAAATCTACTCCACCCCCACCCCCGTGGAAGGCACCTATCTGGTCTACGTGAACTACTACGGCTCCCGCAATCGGGACGACATCACAACGGCCCGGGTGACCGTGATCTCCAAGGAGGGCAGCCTGGACGAGCAGGTGCAGATCAAGCAGGTGCCCCTGCGCGCCCCCGGCGAACTGACCCTGGTACACACCTT
>CAZOXD010000164.1:0-6940 GCA_964583525.1 uncultured Pseudomonadota bacterium | reverse complement strand
AGATCATCGTACGGAAAGGATGAAGTGGCCCGATTCCTACGCAGATTATTTACCCACAACACGCGGTTTGCGGTATTGCTGCTGCTGATTTTGCTGGTGATCGCCGCCCTTTACTTTTTCAGCGAGGTATTGCTGCCCTTCGCCCTGGCCCTTTTCTTCGCCTATCTGCTGGCTCCGGTGATCGACTGGATAAACCGGCTCAGGGTGAGGAACCGGCCCGTCCCCCGGGCTGTGGCGATTCTGGCGGTATACGCCGTCATTCTCGGGTTGATCGTGCTGAGCGGGTTCTATCTCTTTCCCCAGTTTTACTCGGAGGTCAACCGGATGGTGCGCACATTTCCCAATGTTCTGCGGGATGTGGAAGCGAACTTCGTACTGCCGCTGGAAACGCGGATGAACGAATGGTTTGCCGCCATCATTCCCCCGCCGCAGGTGGAGGAAATTCCGGAGGAGGATCAAGACCAGAACGGAGCGTCCGGCCCCACCCTCTCCCCCAACGGAAAGCCCGCCCCCCAGGAACCCTGGCAGGCGCTGGTGGAAAACTATACCTACGTCGTGCAGAAGCTGGACGAAAACAGCTTTGAGGTGATCCCCAAAAAACGCCGGCAAAAGGGAAGCAACGGCAATCGGCATCCCTTCTCCTTCAACAAGCAGGTCAGCGGGGCCTATGCACAATTCAGCGGCAGCCTGGAGGAGAATTTCCTGGAATTCATCGTGGTGGGCCGAAAATTCATTCGTTCCCTGCTGGGGTCTTTATTTTCCGTGTTTCTGGTGATGATGATCGCCGGATTTATCCTGATCGATCCCCCGCGCATCCATAATTTCATGCGCTCCCTGGTGCCCACTATTTACGCGGAGTCCTACGACGACTGGCTGGCGCGGCTGGACTACGGTCTTTCCGGCGTGGTGCGGGGGCAGGCCCTGATCTGCCTGATCAACGGCGTGTTGACGGGGATCGGCATCGCCGTGCTGGGGATTCCCTTCGTGGTGACCCTTTCCGTGTTCGCCGCGGTATTCTCCCTGATCCCCATTTTCGGGGTGTTGATCTCCTCCATACCCATCCTGCTGATGGCCATTACCGTATCGGGCACCACGGCGCTGCTGGCGATGGCCTGGATTCTGTTCATCCACTTCGTGGAGGGGAACTTCCTCAATCCGAAAATCCTGGGGGATTCCTCAAAGATTCACCCGGTGCTGATCGTGTTTGCCCTGGTCGTGGGGGAGCACTTCGCGGGAGTGATGGGCGCCCTGCTGGCCGTCCCCTTCTTTTCCTTGATACAGAACAGCTTCCTGTTCCTCAAGCAAAAGGCGGAATCCCTGGAAACGGCCTCATGACCCGCTCAGTGGAAAACGGGAAAAACGTGGAGAACAAGGGGGAAAAACCGGGCCAGCGCCAAATCTGGGGAGGGCACCTGTCCGCCCCTCCCGATCCGTTGATGGTGGCCTTTACCGCGGGACGGGACGTCACTGCGCTGCCCATGGCCGATGCGGTACTGCTGCCGTTCGACCTGTGGACCAACCGGGCCCACGCCATCATGCTGCAGCGCCAGGGCATTCTGGACCGCACCACCCTGAAACGCATCCTGACCGCCCTGAAGGAGCTGGAGCAGCAATGGCGGGAGGGGCGCTTCGAGTTGGATCCGGCCCTGGAGGACGTCCACGTCAACGTGGAGCGATTCGTCTCCGACACCCAGGGGGAAGAAATCGGGGGCTTTCTGCATACCGGGCGCAGCCGCAACGATCAGGTGGCCTGCGACATGCGGCTCTACCTGCGGGCGGTGTTGCTGGAATTGGGGGCGTCGGTCTCCACGCTGACCGCCACCCTGCTGGAGCAGGCGGCGGCGCACGCCGGGACCGCGATGCCGGGCTTCACCCATCACCAGCCGGCCATGATCACCACCTGGGGCCACTGGTTGTGCAGCTATGCCCAGGCCCTGTGCCGGGACCTGGAACGGGTGCGTTTCGCCATCGAACAAGTCAACCGCAACCCGCTCGGCGCGGCGGCTTCCTTCGGGACGTCCTGGCCCCTGGACCGGGAGCTGACCGCGGAGCTGATGGGATTCGGCCGGGTGGACCTGAATACCCTGGATTGCATCGGCGCGCGCTGGGAGCACGAGGCCCAGACCGCCATGGTGCACGCAAACCTGATGAACCACCTGGCCGTGATCTGCCAGGACCTGATTCTCCTCTCTCACCCGTATTGGGGGATGATCGCCCTCCCCGACGCCTATGTGACCGGATCTTCGATCATGCCCCAGAAACGCAACCCGGACTTCGCCGAGATCGTCAAGGGCAAAGCCGCCTGGCTGGGGGGAATGGTGGCGGGGCTGCTGGCCATTCCCAAGGGCGGGATGAGCGGGTATAACCGGGACACCCAGATCACCAAGCATGCCGTGATGGACGTGGTGCGGGAGTGCCAGCCGGCCCCGATCCTTCTCAACGATCTGTTCGGGGGGTTGACCGTCAACACCGCCCGCATGCGGGAATGCCTGGAGCAAGGCTTCCTCGGCGCCGCGGATTTCGCGGACGCGCTGGCCCGCGCCCTCGCGCTGCCCTTCCGCGCCTGCTACGAGATCGCCGCCTCCGCCGTGGGCAAGTCCGGCGATTCGGGAAGCATCACCGAAGCGGCGGCCCGGGAAGCCCTCAGCGAGGCAGGGCACGATGCACAGGCCGCCTCGGATGTGCTCCGGGGGCTGGGCGACCCGGCCACAATCCTCTCCTGGCGGCAGCACAGCGGAGCGCCCTCTCCCGAAGCGGTGCACAGCCAAATCACGGTGCTTCGGCGCGAACGCGAAGAACATGCCGCCGCGCTCTCAGGAATCGCATCCCGCATCGCAGAAGCCCGCCAGCGCTGTCTGGAGTACAAGCCCGGTTGAACCGGCGGCAGCCCGCGCAAAGCCCTGCAAAACCAAGGCGCAATTTTCCCCGGCGGGCGTCATTCTCCCTGCAAGGAAGCCGTATATTCCCGGGGATAGATCGGGTTGCCGGAGGATAGAGTGGAGAGAAAGAGCGACACGTGATCGAAGCGCACCCAGTGTGGATCGATCGGGGGGATTTCCTGTTGTATTTCACTCCATTGGCCGGCATTGGGCTTCCACCCGCCGCGCCGGAAACGCATCACGGTAATGTGGGGGCGATAGCGCAGCAGGTGATCCGTCTCTCCCTTGGAAAACGGCGTTTCCGTGAGCCGGCCAGCCAGGGGCCATTGCAATGCAGGGGTGTAATCCGGAGACTCCAGGCAGATCAGATTGGGCCTGCGCGGCGAAGGCCATAGGGCAAGCCCGCTCCAGTCGAATCTCAAATCGGCCCAAATTCCCGCCAGGGCGTCCGCTTCCACTTCGCGCCAGACCTGCGCCCGCTCCCCGGCCGTGAGGCGCTGGAAAAAGAGCAGGGAAGCGTGCCAATTCCGGTCAGGGAGCAGGCGCACCGGCCAACCATATTTCCCCTTCAGCTTCTCGTGCAGGGGCGCCACCAGCCCAGCCAGATAGGCGCGGCTATCGCCGGTCAGTTCGAATCCCAAAAAGCACCGCTGGGGATCCCCCGGGGGAGTGTTTTTTCCCCGGCCATCCCGAATTTCGATTTCAGCCATATCCATTTATCCGGATTTCTGGTACCTTATTTTGATAGAAGGGTTTCTATCTCCCTTGGGACATAAAAATTCCTTTTTACCTCAAATGGGGGATGTTTTAATTAAAAAAATTTGATCTACTGATTCAACAGGCCTGTTGGATCAACTGGCAGAGGGATCCGGCCCGGGAAAAAGGGGGGGGAAATCCCCGAAGACCCCGGGAACGGAAGCCTCGCGCCGAGGGAAGAACCGTCCAAAAAACGATAGGTGTTCTCATGGCATTATTGAAAATCTTCGGTGGAGCGAGGGGGGAAACCGGGGCCGTTAACTCCGCCCTGACAAAATTGGACCGCAAGAAAACGACCGTGCGGGTGGAACTGGAAAATACGCAGATCCGGTTCAACACCGTGATCGTTTTCCGCCGCAATACGGTCGTGCTGGCCAAGCCCAAGGCCTTGGAGGAGGGATTGAAAACCGGTACCATGGTGCGTTTTCATATTCCCGGCACCGATCACGATGTGCGGATGGAAATCGCCACGCCTCATTTCAATCTGGTCAACGGCTCTCCGGTATTCCTCTGTCATCCCCCCAAGTTCTTCGCCAAAAAAACGAACCGCGACGAGGATCGTTTTTCCACCAAGCAGTTTAAAAACCTTCTCCTGCATTTGCATTCCCTGCCCGATAAATTCAGGATCCTGGATCTTTCCAACAAGGGAATCCGCATCCTCACATCCAATCCCAACCCGAAGCGGCAATTTCCTCTGGCCGAAAAATTCAAGGGGGCCTGGATCCAATTCGGTAAGAGAGCCAAGGTGGAATTGGAGCAGGTCATTCCCCGTTCCCACAAGGGACAATCGGTGGGGCTGGAACTTACCATCAGTGATAATGGAAATAACAAAAAAATCCTGGAGCAGGTGGTGAAAACCCTCGATAGAAATCAGCGGGATCTACTGAAAGCGCAGTCCTTATAAGCGGCGCGGCCATCCCCCCCGGGGTGAAGGACCGCCGGCGAATCGTGAATGCCATCGCGGGCCCGGCATCATCCCACCCTGTCCCCGGTTCGGTTCGCCATGTTTCCCCCCCCGCGCGTTGTCCCAGGCTTTCCGGAATTGTCCCATTGTAAATTTCTGTTTTGACTGATATTTTCAGACATGAAATCAGGCCGAAGCGGAGCTGGATTTTCCCGTAATTCACCATTTCGGCCACAACCCCGGCCACAACTCCGGGCACAGCCCCGGCTACCCCCGTAGAGAAAGACGGAACCAAGGTGAGGATTGGAGTTCCACGATGAGCGAGACCAGAGCCAGTGTGTGTACCTTGGATTGCCCGGATACGTGCAGTCTTTCGGTGACCGTGGAGGACGGGAAGGTGATCGGCGTGCGCGGCTCGCATGCCAATCCCTTCACCCGGGGCGTGATCTGCAACAAGGTGTCCCGCTATTATCCCGATTTCCTCCACGGCGAGGGACGTCTGACCACGCCCTTGCAGCGGGCCGGAGCCAAGGGCGAAGGGCGCTTCGACCCCATCTCCTGGGAGGAGGCCCTGGATACCGTATACGAGCGCTTCAGCGAGGCCATCGCGGCGCACGGCCCGCAATCGATCCTGCCCCTCAACTACGCCGGACCGCATGGGATGCTCGCGGGGGCGTCCATGGACTTGCGGTTCTTTCACCGCCTGGGCGCCACCCTGCTGAACCGGCGCCCCATGTGCGGGGGGGTGCGCAGCGAGGCCTATGAGGGGACGTTCGGAGGCGTGCCCGGCATCCGTCCGGAACAAGTGGTGGATTCCAAACTGATCGTCGTCTGGGGCAACAACGTCACCGCCTGCAACCTGCACCTGATGCACCTCATCAACCAGGCCCGCCGCGCCGGAGCGAAGCTGGTGGTGGTGGACCCCCGCAGGATCAAGGTGGCCGAGCAGGCCGACCTCCATCTGGCCCCCCGCCCCGGCACGGATGTGGTGCTGGCCTGGTCCATCGCCGCAGAGTTGGAAAGGCGGGGCGGGCTGGACGCCGATTTCATTGCCGGGCAGGTGCGGGGCAGCGAGGGATTCATGGAACTGGCCCGCCGTTACCCGGCGGCCGAAGCCTCGCGCATCTGCGGCATTCCGGAGGAGGAGATCCGGCTGCTGGCCGAGTGGTACCACACCCTCTCCCCCGCAGCGATCAGCGTGGGAAACGGCTTGGAACGCAACCGGAACGGGGGCAGCGGCATCCGGGCCATCTTCGCGCTGCCGGCCCTGGCCGGGAAATTCGGCGTGCGGGGCGGCGGACTGGTGAACGCCGCCGGGGCCTCCTTCCCCAAAACCATGGACAAGCTGACCCGGCCCGACCTGGTTCCCCCCGGCACCCGCACCCTGAACATCCTCGACGTGGGGGCGCACCTGCTCGATCCCTCCCTGGATCCCCCCATCCAGGGGCTCTTCATCTACAACCACAATCCGGTGATCGTCCATCCCGAGCAGAACCGCATCAGGAAAGGACTGGCCCGGGAGGACCTGTTCGTGGTGGGCTGCGACGTGGTGATGACGGACAGCCTGGCTTATGCCGACATCGTGTTGCCGGCTTCCAGCCAATTCGAATTCGCGGACATTTATCCCGCATATGGCCAGCAGTGGCTGCAACGGGCGGAGGCGGTGATTCCGGCCGTGGGGGATTCCCTGCCCAACAGCGAGATCTTCCGGCGCCTCGCCGTGCGGTTCGGTTTCGACGATGCGATCTTCCAGGCGGACGATGCCCAACTGATGGACGATGCCCTGGATGCGCAGGACCCGCGCATGGGCGGCAGCCGGCCCAGGGAGATTCCCCTCACCCAGGCCCTGGAAATGACTGTGAACGGCGAAGAGGCGCTTCTCCACGGCAACCTCTCCCCCGCCACGCCCAGCGGGAAGGTGGAACTGGAGTCCCGATACCTGGAAGAGAAGTACGGACAACCCCTGCCCGGCTATCACCCCTTTGAAAACAGCTATCCGCTGGCGCTGATCACCCCGGCGTCGGACCGGCGCATCTCCTCCACCTTCGGCGGCCTCGAGTACAGCGGCGGGATGCCCGAGCTGGACATGCACCCCGGCGATGCAGCGGCCAGGGAACTCAACGGCGGCGACCAAGTGCGGGTCTGGAACGATCTGGGCGAAGTGTTCCTGAGCTTGCGCGTCACCGATGCGGTGCGGCTAGGGGTGATCTCCTCCCCCAAGGGCGCCTGGTTCCACACCAGCCCCAACGGCCAGACGGTCTCCGCCCTGGCGCCCGGTCACCAGGCCGACCTGAGCGAGGGGGCCTGTTTCAACGATACCCGGGTGGACGTGGCGGCGGTGGGCGGCTGACTGGGATGGAATGAGCCTCCGGCGGCGAAGGCTTTTGCCTATGGCAACTAC
>CAZOXD010000163.1:0-11529 GCA_964583525.1 uncultured Pseudomonadota bacterium | reverse complement strand
CTGTTTTCCCTGCGGGGCAAGACCGCCTTGATCACGGGCGGGTCCCGGGGCATCGGGCTGATGATCGCCCGCGGTTTCGTCGAGGCCGGGGTCAAGGTCTACATCTCCTCGCGGAAGCAGGCTGTCTGCGACGAGGTTGCCGAGGCGCTCTCGCATTACGGAGAATGCATCTCGATTCCAGCGGACATTTCCAATGAGGATGGATTGAACACCTTGGCCAATGAGATCAAGGCCCGGGAATCCGCGCTGCACATCCTGGTCAACAACGCCGGGGCCACCTGGGGCGCCGAGTTGGGCGAGTTTCCAGCCAGCGGATTCGACAAGATATTCGACCTGAACGTGAAGGCCATCTTCATGCTTACCCAAACCTTGCTGCCTCAATTGGAAGCTGCAGCCTCCACAGGCGATCCGGCGCGTGTGATCAACATCGGCTCCATTGACGGGATCAAGGTGCCGATGGTGACCAATTTCTCCTACTCGGCCAGCAAGGCTGCGGTACACCAGATGACCCGCGTGCTGGCGGTACGGTTGGGAGGCCGCAACATCACCGTCAACGCGGTGGCCCCGGGGCCGTTCGAGAGCAAGATGACGGAATGGATGCTCGACAATTTCCAGGACCGTATCGAGCAGGCCTGCCCCCTGGGCCGAATCGGGCAGCCGGAGGACATGGCCGGGATCGCGATCTTCCTGGCCTCCCGCGCCGGGGCCTACCTCAACGGAACCGTTATTCCCGTGGATGGGGGATTGGCTGCGGTCTAATCGTGGTCTGTCCCCCTTTCGGAACGATCCCGTCCGACCTGGATTGATGGGCGGAGTAGACGAAGGGAATGTTGAAGGAAACTGGTGTATGATTAGGACTGTGGCATGTCCACCCAACCCCCTGCCTCTGACAGTCATTGGAAAACACAGAAAATACCGAAAGGCCCCGCCTGAACATGGAACGTCTCAAACTGATCGCCGCATCCGCCCTCACCGCGGCGGCGCTGGTGCTGTTCCTCAACTTCGCCCTGGGAGATCAAATCCGCAATTGGTTCCCATCCGCGGAAATCACCCATGAGGAAACCACCCGGGCCATCCTGCTGGAATTGAAGGCCATCCGCCGCCTGCTGGAAAATCAGGATCCCAGGAGTGCGCGGGCTGGCGCAGGGTCCCCAAGGTCCCGTGGCGGGCCGCCTGTGCTGAAGGTTTCGGTGAAGGACAGCCCCTCCCTGGGCAATCCCCGGGCGCCTTTGACCCTGGTGGAATTCACCGATTACAAATGCCCATTTTGCCTCCGTTACCACCAGCAGACCTATCCCCGCATCAAAAAGGCCTTCATCGATACCGGGAAGGTGCGGTACATCGTGCGGGATCTGCCCCTGCGCATCCACCCCCAGGCCCTCAAGGCAGCCCAGGCCGCCCATTGCGCCGGAGAGCAGGGAAAATATTGGGACATGCAGGACGCCCTGTTCCGCAACGCCAAGGACCTTTCGCAGGTGAAGCTGCCGGTTATTGCCAAAGAGGAGGGGTTGGACATGGGAAAATTCCGGGAATGCTTCGCCAGTCAGCGATACCTGGAGCAAATCCGGACCAGCGCCGCGGAGGCCGCTCAGTTGGGCATCTCCGGCACCCCCACCTTCATCCTCGGCCCGAACTCCGGGGACGATTCCGTCGAGGGCTGGAAAATCGTGGGCGCCCAGCCCTTCGAGACCTTCGAGGCGGGAATCAGGATGGCGGAGGAGCGGTTCAAATAGAGGCCGCCGGGTGGAAATTCAGGATCCGTAGCGTTCCGCCAGGGCTTCGATTGCCGTTGATTCGATGACTGAGTTTCGGTTTCCGGTTATATCCCAGCGGAGGGCACCCCGAAAGGCTCTGCATTAGGGCATCCGCACAGCGAACTGGATGGGGGGTGCAGTTGCCCCGCGCGTGAAAGCATTGCATGATTGGCGAATCTTGCCATAATGGGCCAAAGTGGTTTCTGGAATTTGGGGCTTGGGTGGAATAAACCATCCGTTTCCATGAATCCGGGGCCCGGAAATCTCTTCGGGAAGATGTGACATGGCCAATGAAAATACAGACCGGGAATATTCTGAACTCCTCAAACAAAGCGAGTTGCGCGGGGAAATGGAACAGGCTCTGGGAGGCGGCGAGCGGCGGCAACACCCCCGCGTGCGCGCTGAAGCCGCCGATATCGAAGTGGAAGGCGATCCATGGGTTTTCCTGATCAACGTTTCCTCCGCCGGGATGGCTTTTTACAGCGAGAATGAATTCGAGGTGGGGAAGGAACTGAATATCACCCTGGAGGACGGCTCCATGGCCAAGGCAAAAGTCATCTCCTCCACCTTGGAGGACGAGGGCGCGGAATGGGTGATGGGTCAATACCGGGTGTCCTGCACCTTTCCCGACGAAGCTCAGGGAAAAGCGCTGGTGCTGAAAATCAAGCAGAATGAGGAAAGCCATCTGGAAGATATGGCCTGAGTCTCCCTCCCTTCTCCCTTCCTGTCCGTTGGAACGGAATGACCGGAAAGCGTGGAAGCCGGCCCTGCGCTTCCCGCCGGAAGTCCGCGCCACATCATCCGATTACGATCATCATGGATAGGAAGGGCATCGTCAGGATAGCTCTGACGGGAAGTCCCGCTATTGGGCGCCGGATCAACCCATCTCGTTGAGAAGCGCGAGAACCTCGTGCTCGTACGCCTCCCATTCATCAAAGGGCGGCAGGGATATGAGCTCACCCAATTGGGAATTGACCCGATTGATGAATTCCCGTTCCGTTTCGTGCATCACGCCATCGGAGTGCGCGACGGCGCAAAGGGATTTCACCAGCAATTCCCTCGCAGCGCCGCTGGAAAGATGCTCCAGTCCATGCGCCAGGCTTTTATCTGCGTGCATCATCTCCATCCGCTCTTCTTCGGAAATGCCCGCCAATTCCACAAAACGGCGGAGAATCTGCTTTTCCATGCCGGCAAATTCCTTGTCTACCTTCGCCACATGCAGGGCGAACAGCAGGATGATCTTGATGTCCTCGTGGCTGATATCGGCCATGATTTCGCCAATTGAGTTTCCGGCTCCCCCAGGGGGGGGTCGATGCGTATTGGGAGGGTCTTCCCAACCCATGCTTCCCGATTGTGCCCTAACACGCGGCAAATTCCAAGAACCACTGTTTGCAGGCGTGAATCGGACGTCCCTCCGATACCAGCCGACCCAAATGCCCGTTACCCTCCTGATATGGTAAGGGATGAATAACCCGCCATCAATTCCGGCGGCATTGCCAACCCGGGCAAAAGGGGAGACCGTCCGTGCGGGCAAAACGGAAGACCATGGAGATCTGGCGGGTATTCAGCGGGGATGACGGCGATTCCCCCTGCGAGCGAAAGAAAATCGACTTTCCGGCCCCTAACGAGTTGGGTCACACCTCCGGGCTTCATCCGGCCGAGGGAGTGGTCTTCCGGAAATGGGAAGCGGACTACGATTACGATTTCCACGCCGCCCCCCGGAGCCATTTCGTGGTGATGCTGGAGGGCGTGCTGGAAATGGAAGTAGGGGGCGGAGAGAAGCGCCGCCTCGATCCCGGAACGGTATTCCTGGCCGGGGACACCACGGGGCAGGGCCATATCATGCGCGCCTTCGCAGGACCGGGCCGCCACCTGTTCATTCCCCTGGAATAGCCCTGGGCAGGGGAAGAGGAAGGCTCCTCGGGGAAATACCGGAACGATATCAGAGCCGGTTCCCGTCCACCCTATCCAAGGCTCGCACTCCGGTGAAAGCTTTGCGCCTTCACCCATGCCGGATCACTGAAATGCCCAGCGCAAGTCAAAATACCAATGGGTGCCGGAGCCATCGGCATTCAGCCCGGTATCAGTGGAAATATCCAACCCATCGAAACTTGTGCTGAGGACATTGAGTCCGAACCTTGCCCCAAAAGACTCTCCACCCCAATCGACATACCCACCCGCGAGAACCGCCGTACCGGTCGTTTCATAGGCGACACTGCCAAAAGCGTTGGATAGGGAATATTCGTATGTGGAAGAACCGGCGCCTCCGATCAGACCGAACCGGTAATACCCATCACCCGAGACATAGGGGATGAATTGAGCCGTGATCAACGAGGAGGTAATGCTGATTTTATTTTCGAATTCCACCCCAAATATCCAGAAGGTTTCCGAAGAACCGATGGATATGACGTGGAGGCCGATCCCGATGCTCTCGAATGGGTACCACTCCCCAAATATTTTTCCGACACCCCCTGCCGTGGGTTCATCGAGGAAGTAGTTTTGCCGGACATCGTCGGAATCGGAATAACCATGTATTCCAAGTCCGATCCCGATTACGACATTTTGCTTGGTTTGCCCCACAGCGAAATTGGAGATGATTAACGAGGCGAATACGAGGATGAAAACCGAAACGACCGTATGAATTCGCATGGGATATCTCCCTTACTAGTGGATTGACAGCCCCAATGTTGGGGAATTCACGGGTTTCATTTTCTAAACAAAAAATAGAAGGAACATACTCTGGTTGCACGATTTAACGACAAAAAAAGTTCCCTTGGGAGGCGAATCACGGCAATTGTATTCCGTTTCCCCCCATTTCCACCAGGGCTAATTCTCCCAGCCCATTTCCAGGATGCGATTCCGGTTTTGCGCCGATTTATGCTACGCCGAACATTCACGATGCCGGGAGTGGCAATCCTGCATAGCCGTTGAATCCTGCATTGCCAACCATCCGACAGGAGAAACGGACCATGGCAACTGTACGCATGATCGAAGAAGAGGAGGCAACGGGGGCGGTGAAGGAAGTCTATGAGGACATCAAAGCCAGCCGCAAGGTGGAAAGAATCAACGATTTCTGGAAGACCCTGGCCACCCATCCCCCCACTCTGGCCCGGGTCTGGCGCGATCTCAAGGAAGTGATGGCGCCGGGCCGCCTGGATCCCCTCACCAAGGAGATGATCGCCATTGCCGTCAGCGCCACCAACGGATGCAGCTATTGCGTCAACTCGCACACCACCGCAGCCATGAACCTGGGGATGGACAAGGAAATGCTGGGGGAGTTGATGGCCGTGGTGGGAATGTTCAACACCACCAACAAGCTGGTGGAGGGCTACCAGATTCAGCCGGATATCTTCCCGCCCCTGGATTGAGGGATAGCTCCTCTAGCCCGGGCCAACCCAAGATTATTCCCCTGGCTAATCCGAATGCGGAAAGGGGAATATCCTCTCCGGAAGATTCTGGAATTCCACGGTTTGTATTTCGGCTGCGCCCCGCCACACTTGCCGCCGTGGGAGGCATTCAGACGCTGCTCATCCGAATCATTCAAAGCCCCATCGCAGGTCGAGAAACCAATGGCTCCCGGACCCGTCGGCATTCAATCCGGTGGCGGGTGAAATATTAAATAGATTGAAATTTGTTTTTACGGTATTGGATCCAATCCGGATCCCGAAGCCGGTTCCGCCCCAATCCAGGAAATACCCCAATTCGGTCACAGTTCCCTTGGTGATATAGGCGTCGCCGAAACCATCTATATATTTATACCTTGACCATCCGGCGCCAGCCCGGGCGCCCAAACGGAATTTGCCACCTCCGAAAACGATCGGGATGACCTGGGCCGTGAAAATTTCGCTGATTACGGAAATGGTCCCATCGTTTGCATCGGAAGAGATGGTTTGCATCCGATGGCCTCCAATTCCAAGACGTTCCACCGGATACCATTCCAAAAAAGTTTCCCCCAATGCCGCCGTGGTCGGTTCATCGGTGAAGTAGCCCGTCCTGACATCGTCGGTCCCGGAATATATAAGCCCGCCAACGCCGATTCCAGCCACAATGCTCTGGGATTCCGCCCCCAGCACGGCATTGGAAAACAATAACGGGATCAGTACCAGAATGAATATCGACGCTTTCGAAGGATTTCGCATGGGGATTCTCGATTGTCGGCGAACCGGTATTTCATCCCCATCTCGGGAATGAGAGGGTGGGAATTAGAACGGCTCCGCCGCAAACTTCACTTGATCCATCGAAATCGTGATCAGGGTCGCCGCTTCGGGATGCCTTTTTTCGATCTGGGGCAGGACGTGCTCCTCCAGATGAAGTTTCCAGTCTGCGGCATGGGTCCAATCGGCCGGAATTTTCAGCGCAACGCAGGTGTTGCAGATGGCGGAGAGAAGTTCCGGCGGCGTGCTGGCCGTGTAAATGCGAAACAGGCATGACAACATTTGATGGTTCATTTGGGCCTTTTCTCGAATTGCATTCAGAATGAGTGATTTTTATTTCCTTTCAATTCCTTTGATTTTTAAAATGCAAAAAATGACCCATTTTCTTCTTTTCGTGTACTGAATACATGGAAGACAATTGGTTGGAATAATTTTCGGCCGTTTCGGCCAGGTGAGGAGCTATGGACTGGAAACTTTTTGCGGCAACCTTCGTTACGATTTTTATCGCCGAATTGGGCGACAAGACACAATTCGCTGCCATTGCGGCTTCGGCACAATCGAAGAATTTGCTTATGATTCTGCTGGCGGTGATCCTGGCTCTGTCCTTCGCGGGAACCCTGGGGGTGCTGTTCGGCCGATTGTTGACCGTGTTCATCACACCGGAATTGATCCGCTACGTTTCGGGGCCCCTGTTTATTCTGGTGGGAATGTGGATTATCTGGCGGGGCGCCTGATACCGCACTCCTCCGGGGCCGACCAATATTTACATGGAAATGCTGGGGGACGGCAACCTTACCTATCTTGAGGTGGGGGCGTAACCAATCCAGGCCCAGGCGGGGAGGCCGAACATGTCCGCGCTGGGGATGGCGGTGAGCTTGCGTTGCACTTCGGGTCTTGCCATGGCGGTTTTGCCGTTCACTCAAAGCCCGCCTTGCGTATCAGTTCGATCATGCGCTCGGGCACTGCCGGGTCTTTGTATCTATGCCGCCTCCAACTGTCTGCGGCTTTTTCGAATGAATATTCGGAGTATTTACGGTACTGCTCGGCTTCATGCCTCGCCTCTTTCTCGCGCCCCAGTGCCATGAGGGAGGCTATTAGCGCAAGGTGCATCGCGTAGTTCACGCGACCCTTATCGGGACTTTTCAATCCCTCCTTGAATGCTTCTATTGCGGCATCGTAGCGCCCCGCATTAAAATTTTCCGTCCCATATGAAAAATAATAAGCCATCGGGGGGTGAGGATAGAGACGAATGGCCTGCCTCGAAAATGGCACGGCTTCCTCCGGCCGTCCGGCAAGGTTTAACGTCCACCCCAAGGTGGCGTGAGCCCAGGAATTACTGGGCTCCAGAGCAACGGCCCGCTCACCCAGGGCGATCGCCTGCTCGTAGTTCCCTTTGTTGGAATTAAGGCGGGCCAATAACGTGAGCGCATTGATGTCCGGCCGGATGGTGAGGGCGCGATTTGCCCATTCCTCGGCCTGCCGAATGGATTGGGCGCGATCCTTGACCCATCCGTACCGTGCAGCCCACAGGTATTGCCACCCCAAAAGACCCATGGCCCGGGCGTAGTCTGCATCCAACTCGATGGCCTGCTGCAACAACTGAGTGGCACGGGCAGACGCCCCTTTCTCATAGCGAAGGGCGAGGGATTGGGCGCGCAGGAACAGGTCGTAGGCCTCGAGGTTGCCCGTGGCTTGCAAATCCGAACGCGCCCGCTCGCCCGCGACAAGCTTCACGTTCAGCTCGTTGGCCACCTTCACGCTGATCTCGTCCTGCACAGCGAAAACGTCCTTCAAATCCCGGTCGTATTTCTCGGCCCACAGATGTTCTCCCGTAGGAGTCTCGATGAGTTGTGCGTTGATACGGAGGCGCTCGCCGGCTTTCTGCACACTGCCTTCCAGCACGTAGCGCACCCCCAGCTCCCGGCCCACCTGCTGCACCTTCACGGGCTTACCCTTGTAGGTGAAGGAAGAGTTTCGCGCGATGACGAACAAGCCAGGAATCTTTGCCAGCCGGGTGATAATGCTCTCCGTAATCCCATCACTAAGATATTCCTCATCCGGGTCTTTGCTGAGATTGTCGAAGGGCAGCACCGCGATGGAAGGCTTGTCGGGCAGGGGAAACGCGACGCTTTGCTTGAACGCCGCCAGTGCCGCCTCGGCGGAACGCTGCTCGTAATAATTCCAGCCCAGGAATCCGACCACAATGATCAATCCCAACACAACCGCGGACAGGGTGGCCATACGCCATTTCCCCGCGATGGCGCCCTCTCTCACCGCGCGATGCGCCGCCGCTCCCGGTTCGGAGAGCACCTTGTAGGCCCGCACCGGCTCGGGGATGTTCTTGACGATCTTCTCGCCCAGATACTCGAAGTGCAGGGGCAGCCGCGATTGTACCTGATCGTAGACGTTGCGGGAAATACAGATGCCGCCCGGATCGGCCAGGGATTCCAGCCGCGCCGCGATGTTCACCCCGTCCCCGTAGAGTTCCCCCTCTTTCAGCAGCACGTCCCCCATGGTGAGGCCGATGCGGAAGTGCATGCGGGAGTTCTCGGACAGCGAGAGATTGCGCTCGGCCAGTTCGCGCTGGATTTCCACGGCGCAGGTGAGGGCGTCCACCACGGAGCCGAACTCGGCCAGGATGGAGTCTCCGGGCCGGTTGACGATCCGCCCATGAAATTGCCCGGCATAGTCGGAGAAGACCTGCCGGTAGGCGGTGAGGGTTTCCAGGGTCTGGTCGGGATTGTCCGCCATCAGGCGGCTGTAGCCCGCCACGTCGGTGACGAATACCACGGTAAGCTTGCGTTCTACATCCCGTGTTGCCATGGCGCACCATTGGCTGGATTGCTCTGAATCTGGAAAGAGGGATACCGGGTAAATGTACTTGAATCGAGGAGGACTTGCACCTGTAAATGAGGCTTGCTTACTATGTCCTTGTTTCTCCGGTGGCCATCCTGACCCTCCCCCTGGGGATGGACGTGGAAGAACCTTTCCAGGGGGCCATACCATGGGCGCACGGGGCCGGGAAGCAGGAAGGCCCCACGGAGGGGGCGCAGGAATTTTGTGCCAAACTTGTACCAAACAAATGGCGTAAACAGGGCTTGTGCCAGTTTGTGCCAAGAATTTCGGGACTCAGCAAAAAGCTAAGCCCCTGATATAATACGCGTCCGGCAGGACTCGAACCTGCGGCCCACAGCTTCGAAGGCTGTTGCTCTATCCAACCGAGCTACGGACGCGTGAGGCGGCGGGGCCGGGGAGGCCGAACACATCTGCGCTGAGGATGGCGGTCAGCTTGCGTTGGGTGTCCGATGAGGCCATGGTGATTCCTCACTCCGGCAACCCGGCCTGCACCAGGTGGCCAACCATTCGTTCCATGTCTTCCGGGTTCTTGAACTTGAATCTGAGGGCAATAAACTCCGTCATGTATAAATATGGCCAAAGCTCCAATATTTCGGCGGCCATTTGCTTGGCTTGAGAGATGCGCCCTCCCGCGCTGAGGCTGGCGATGAGGAGAAATCGGCTTCGGAGCCGTAGTCTAAATCGGTTACTTTTGTCGGGTTGGCTTCCCCAAGTTTGAGTGGAAGCACGTTCAAGCAACCTTTCCAAGGGCGGAATAGCCTCCTCGAATCTTCCCACGATGTAATTGATCAATCCCAGTTGGTAATAATAGGATTCCGGGTAAGTGGGATTGAGTCGAAGGGTGAAGTCTATTTCCTTCAGTGCCTCATTGCCCCTTCCCGATAGTGCCAATGCCTCCGCCAAGTATGCATGCCAATCCGCACCGTTGGGATGGAGTTCAACAGCATTTCTGGCATGACTGATGGACATATCGTGTTGGCCTTTTGTAAGTAAAATCTGGCTCAGGAGAGCGAAGGATTCCGCGTTGTTTTTATCCAGGGTAATCACGCGTCGTGCCAGTTCGGTCGCCAGTTCCCTGGAAGTCGATGGTGACAAGCCTCCCGACACCGTGTAAAAGTGTATAGCGCCGAATAAATGGACCCATCCCAGTCCCAGCAGGGCGGCCACGAAATCCTGGTCCATTTCAAGCGCCTTTTTGAATTCGGCCTTTGCAATACGAACTGTGACCGGTGTGCTTCTATTGAGTTCATGCATTCCCCGCACGTAGTGTTCCCAAGCCTTCACGTTGTTGGTGGTACCACGGCGAATACGGCCCACCTCGTCCAGGGTCAGTTGGGTTTCCAGGGCGGCAACGATCTTCTCCGCAATCTCGCTTTGCAGGGTGAACAGTTCTTCCAGTTTCCGATCGTAACGCTCCGCCCATAAATGGTTCCCTGTGGCGGCCTCGATCAGTTGAGCGTTGATTCGCAGCCTGTCCCCGGATTTCTGCACGCTACCTTCCAGCACGTAAGCCACGCCCAGTTCCCGGGCAATTGACCGCACGTCCATGTTCTTGCCTTTGTAAGCGAAGGCCGAGTTGCGGGCGATAACGAACAGTTTCTTGATCTTGGATAGATCGGTGGTGATGGTCTCGGTGATCCCGTCGCTGAACCATTCGTCCTTGGCGTTCTCGCTAAGGTTGCCAAAGGGCAGCACCACAATGGAGGGTTTCGCGGGCAGGGGAAAGGCAGCTTCCTTTTCAAAGGTGGCAAGCGCGGATTCGATCACAGATTGCCGGTATAGATTCCAGGCCAGCACCCCCACCAGCGCGATCAATCCCAGCACAGCCGCGGCCAGGGCGACGCGGCGCCAAGTTTTCGCGGTGATGGCTCCCGCTTTGACGGCGCGATGGGCCGCCGCTCCCGGTTCGGAGAGCACCTTGTAGGCCCGCACCGGTTCGGGAATGTTCTTGACGATCTTTTCGCCCAGGTACTCGAAGTGCAGCGGCAGCCGGGACTGTACCTGGTCATGGACGTTGCGGGAGATGCAGATGCCGCCGGGATCGGCCAGGGCTTCCAGCCGCGCCGCGATGTTCACGCCGTCCCCGTAGAGCTCCCCATCCTTCAGCAACACGTCCCCCATGGTCAGGCCGATGCGGAAGTGCATGCGGGAATTCTCCGGGAGGGAAAGGTTGCGCTCGGCCAGTTCGCGCTGGATTTCCACGGCGCAGGTGAGGGCGTCCACCACGGAGCCGAACTCGGCCAGGATGGAGTCCCCGGGCCGGTTGACGATTCGCCCATGGAATTGCTCCACATACACGGAAAACACCTGCCGGTAGGCGGTGAGGGTTTCCAGGGTCTGGTCGGGGTTTTCCGCCATCAGGCGGCTGTAGCCGGCTACATCGGTGACGAATACCGCGGTGAGCTTGCGTTCCACTTCCCGTGCCGCCATGGCGCACCATTGGCTGGGTTGCTCTGAATCTGAAAAGAGGGATACCGGCTAAACGTACTTGTATTGGGGAGGATTTGCACCTGAAAAGGGCGCTGGTTTACATGTCCTTGTTTCTCCGGTGGCCCCTTCTGGATCTTCCAATAGTTCTACTTCCTCCAGAACACACACACCCCCGCCACCTCATTTTTTGCTTTGAGGCAATCAGGCAGCAAAACCGCAAAGGAGAAAGATTCCGGTTCTCCCGGGTTGTGCCTCCTGCCGGTTCGGTGGTACCCCTGAGGGAGGATTCTTCACATTATTTTGCTTCCGTACAGCCTCGCCGCGGCCCGCTGTGG
>CAZOXD010000162.1:6773-11544 GCA_964583525.1 uncultured Pseudomonadota bacterium | reverse complement strand
TCGGCGCCCTGCTCCCTGCAGGCGGCCAGCTTTTCCTCGCTGGAGGCGGTGGCGATGACGGTGCACCCCTTGGCCTTGGCGATCTGAATCGCGGCCAGCCCCACGCCTCCGGCCCCCCCGTGCACCAGGACGATGTCCCCGGGTTGCATGCGCCCGTTATGGACCAATCCCACGTAGGAGGTCTGGTAGACGTTGAGGAATGCCGCGGCTTCGGCATCGGACATGGAATCGGGCACCGGGTGGCTGTCTTCGCAGCGGAGCAGGCCGTACTCGGCATAGCAGCCCCCGGCCGCCAGGCCCATGATGCGCTCGCCGGGACGGAAGAGGCAGCCCTCCCCCACGGCGACCACCTCGCCGGCCGCGTCCATGCCGGGAATGAAGGGCAAGGGGTCCTTGATCTGGTACTGACCGGAGATCTTGAGCATCAGGGCGAAGGAAAGCCCCGTGGCGCCCACGCGAATCAGGGCGGTGCCCGGTTCGGGCTCGGGCCGTGGCATCTCCTGCTCCTGCAACACATCCTTGTAATATCCGTATTCCTGTACCGTCCAGGCTTGCATGCTCTTCGCTGGCATAGTCCTCCGGGAAAGGGTGCTCCGGGAAATGATTCGCCGAGGAATGGAGTTCCGCGAAATGGTCCGGCCGTCAGTGACCAGGGATCGCTACGGTGCATGGTGTGTGGTGCACAGTGTGCGGTACAGGTCGTTCTTCCTGCGGCGCGCGAGTGGCTCACTTGGACATTTTGCGCACGAACACCACCACGAATAGGGAGATGGAAAATGCTCCGATGAACGCTTCGATGGCCGCAACGCCGCGGCTCCAACCCGCCGGGACAAAGTCGCCATAGCCGAGGGTGGTAAATGTAACCACGCTGTAATAAAGGCTGAGCAGGAAATCCCCCAGGTTTTGCCGCACACCGGCCCCGGGCCGGTAGCCCGCCAATCCATCCGGACCCTTGACGCCCAGGAAGAAGTACAGCATTCCGCAACCCAGGATCACCAACAGGGCGAAGAGGATGACCCGGCTTACCTGCTCTCCATATCCGCATAAAAGATCCACCAGCTTGGACCAAATCCAATCCTGGCTCCAGCGGCGCATTTGCATGCGCCCCATGATTTTTCCCCTGTGATAGAATTTCCCGGCTTGCTGGAAATGCCCCCGCCGCTCCATCTCGGAAGTGAGGTTGCGGTAGATTTCCTCCGCTTCCTGGTAGAGATCCATTGCCTCTTCCGCGCGTCCCTGGCGTTGGGCTTCCCTGGCCAGCATCTCCTGGTACAAATGGCGGCCCCAATCCACCTGCTCCATCCGGGTGCCTTCCAACTCCGCGCCCAGCAGATTGGTGTCCTCCAGCCTGGCCCGGTTGAGATTTGCCTGGGAGAGTCCGGCCTTCATCAGGTTGGCCCCCCGGAGATCGATGGAATACATATGAGCGCCGGTGAGATTGGCTCTCGACAAATCGGCGCCGGATAGATCGACGGAGCGCTCCGCATTGCCTAAGGTCAGATTCACATCGGCGAGGTGGGCCGATTTCAGCACGAATCCCTCCAGAGAGCGGCCTTCCCGGGCCAGGCTTTCCAACCGCGCTTTGATGTCCTTTCCGGTCTTCGGCTGTTTTTCATCATGCCAAAAGCAAAAGTCACTCCCCTTTTCCGCGGATTCGGGGCAGGAATTTCCGGTTCGGCCCGCGAAGCCGCAATTTGGGAGGGTGGACTGCTTGCTCATCGTTCCATGGAATAAAAGTTGAGTTGCCCGTTTCCGCGGATTCAGCGGGATTTTTCCTTCATGGCTGCGCCATGTCTGGGCCGTGGAACGGTCATGTCCGGGCCCTGTCCGGACCATCGCCGGATAAGGGTCGGGTAAGGGCCGCGTTCCATGCCGAAAGGGACGACTCAATGATTTACCAGGAATTTCCCATGGGATGCAATGCAGCCTGCCCTCGGTAGCATTCTCCTGCGGTAGCATTCTCCTGCGGTGGCGGATTTCCATGACCGGCCCCCCCGGCCCTATCGCAGGTCAATCGTATCCTCGGAAACATTCCCGGCCATCAATTGTATCAAGAAGAAATTTCGGAGAGAGGCGGACGTCCCTGCCCGTCCGCTTTCTCGGGTGCGCATTGTTCAGCGCTACCAGTTCCCCCATACCTTGCAGTTATATGAGTATCGCGGGCGTCCCTGCCCGCGCGAGAGCGGGCGCCATTTTCAACGGTGGCCAGATAATTTCCCAGTTTGGGTATCTCCAAAAAAAAATTCGATGTCATGCTGAACGCAGTGAAGCAACTTGGGGATTGGCGCGGAAGATCCTTCACTGCGTTCAGGATGACATATGCAAATTGAGTCACTACCGGTGGCGCGCCTCGCTCCGAAACAGTTTCCTGAATGTGTGAATGACCGGGAAATTTTCCGAGAATGCATTTCCCCCGCTGTCCAAAGTCCCCTGGTGGGATAATCCCTTGATTTTTTGGTCATTGGCTTCATATTCAACGTATAGGCACTGATCGAATTTTCGAAAAAGGAACCTTCCATGCCCAACGAAATTGTGAAACGAAAACCAAGGGATGTGGTCTTTGCGGACGACCTGACCGTCGAATGGCGGGATGGAATGATCGCCCATTACCCGTTCTTCTACCTGCGCGATGTCTGCCCCTGCGCCTCCTGCGTGGACGAGATGTCCGGGAAAAAGGTGCTGGACTCCAAGAACATCCCGGAGGACATTCACATCGTCAACGCGCAGTACGTGGGAAACTACGCCCTGCGCGTCACCTGGAGCGACAATCACGATACCGGGCTCTATTCCTTCCGTTTTCTGCGCGAAGCTTTGGACCTCGCCCTGGAACAGGGGGGCTCGCCCGCTGGCCCCCACATCCGCGAAAATTAACGAACCCCTTCCCCGCCTTCTCTGTGCCTTCCCTCCCTTTCTCTGTGCCTCCCCCCCCCCTTTCACCCCACATTTACCCCCCCCCTTCTTTGCGGCTCATGGCGCCCCTTCCTTCATGGCAAGGCGAACGGGGCGTCTCGCTGCCCATTCGGGAAATTTCCTCCCGAAGGCGTGTGCTGCCCTCGGTGCGCCGGCGTGTCATCCCAACACTCCATCCCCTGCGAAAAGGATTGAATTATAAGGGAAAAGTGCTACCCTGATTCATGAGAACAACGCACACGCTCCCTTGCTTATAGAGAAAGCCTGAGAAAGCCTGAGAATGCCGAGGTAGGCGGGGACAGTCAGGATATCGCGGGCGAATCAGGAAACACAGCGCATGAAACCCATCACCAATTACCTGGCCAATGTTCTAAAGGACGACACGGATGCCCTGATGGCGATTCGGGAGATTCCCGTCTTCCGTACTTCCTCGCAGGAATTGCTGGAGTTGGTCTTCCGCTACGCCCGCATCTATTCCCTCCCGGAAGGCGGGGAACTGACCCGCGAGGGAGAGTTCGACCAGTGGGTGTACTTCATCATCGGGGGGCGGTTGGATGTGTATGTCGGCGGCGCGCGGGTGGACACCATCGCCAGTTCCCTGGTGGGTGAGCGCTGCCTGTTGGGAGAGCCCCGCAAGGCCACCCTGCGCGCGGCCAAGGGGGGGATGATTGCCCTGGGAGTGGACATGGCGCTGCTGGACGCCCTCAACGACCCCGCCCAAACGGGAGAGGAAAACCGGACGGTCTACCTGGAACTGCTGGGACGGATCGTGGGGGAGATCGTCCAGCGCGTGGCGGAGATGGAATTCAACCGGATGGACATCGTCAACAAGTTCGAAATGTACCGCCAGTCGGATCGGATGGCTTCCATCGTCGATGCGCTTCGGCAAAATGCCTTTCACGATCACCCGGCCCGGAACTTCGCCATTCACCGCCATCTCAACCGCTTCGAACCGGTGCTGCTCTCCAGGGCCCTGGTTGGGGACGCCCACCGGGTCGACACCCGCCGCGTCTATGCCCTCTGCCTCGAGTGGGGGCGCTCCGACGTGTTGTTCGCGCTGGCCAGGGAAATTCTCGCCAGCGACGATTCCGCTGGAGATGAATTCTCCGGGAACGGCCTGGCGGGAGAGGAATCGCCTGACAGCGATCCTGGCCTGCAGGAAAATGATCGGGAAAGTGATCGGGAAGGCGATGGGGAGAGCGGCCAAGGCGCGGAACCGGGCGCCCCCGGCGGAGGCGGGGAGCCACCGGCAACCTCGCCCTCCTCCCCAGCGGGCCGATCGGATTTATCCTCGGATTTCAAACACTTCCTGGAGGCTTTGGGAAGCCGCATCAGCGGCCATCATAGCCAATCCCGTTCCGGAGACCCGGCCTTGGTGGAAGGCGAATTGCGGCGCTTCTTCACGCTCAATGACGATCTCGAAGTGGATCTGCGGGGAATCACCCGCTGGCTTAAAACCCGCTACGGGTACGGGGAACGGGAACTGGCCGACATAATGATGCTTGTGCTGCAGGAGGCCAGCGCCTATACCGCGCAACTCAATTCCCGCATTCAGGAGATGCTGCGGGAACTGAGCGAATTCCATTTCTTCCAGCAACTGGGGTCAGCGGGCGAGGACTCGTTTTCCAACATCAGCATTTTTTTCGATTCCACACCCCCCGAGGATTTGATTTCCTATTTCTCGCAGAACATCCTCGACCTCCATCTGATCCATCCCTACCTGGAAAAGATGGGGGACGTGTCGAATCTGCCCATTCCCGGCGACGGCGGCAAGGAAGATTCCACCGCGCAGGAAGGGGATGGGGAGGATTCCCCGCAATCTTCCTCAGGCCAGGGACTGGCGGATTCGCTCTTCGATTGA
>CAZOXD010000162.1:0-6673 GCA_964583525.1 uncultured Pseudomonadota bacterium | reverse complement strand
GGAATTCCTCCGGCCGGCCCAGCGGCCAGGGGTCGCCCCATAGCTGCTGGCCGCCATCCACGGTGAGCACCTCGCCCGTGACGAACTTCCCCGAAGGCGCCGCCAGGTACACGCAGGCCTCGGCGATATCCTGGACGTCCCCCGCCTTCAATTGCGGATTGGATTGGTAGTAGGTTGCGGCGCCCTCGGGGGGATAGGTTGCGAATGCGGGCGTTTCCACGCACCCGGGGGCTACGCAATTGATACGGATGTTCATGGGCGCCCACTCCACCGCCACGGTCTTGGAGAGATAGACCACGCCTCCCCGGGCGGCGCAAGTATGGGCGATGTCCGGCAGGCCCCGCCAGATATCCGCCACGATGTTGACGATGTTTCCCTCCTGGCCGCGCTCCCTCCAGTTGCGGGCGGCTTGCTGCATCATGTACCAGGTGCCGTTGAGATTGGTGTCGATCACGGCCTGCCAGCCCTTGACCGAAAAGTCGATCGCCTTCTGCGGAAACTGCCCGCCCGCGTTGTTGACCAGCACATCCAGCCGGCCCTGTTCCTCCCACACCTCCCGCATCAGGGCTTCCACCTGTTCCGGGTCGCGGATGGTCATGGACTTGGACACCACGGCCGCCCCCAGCTTGGCGAGGCCCTCTTCGGTGACGGCCAGCTTTTCCGGATCGCGCCCGCAAATCACCATGGTTGCGCCCAGCCGCGCGAAGAGATAGGCGATGCCCTTGCCGATGCCGCTCCCCGCGCCGGAAACCAGCACCACCTTTCCCGCAAAGAGATCCTCCCGGTATACCGTGGGCAGTGCCGCCAGTTCATCGTCGTTGAAGCCGAATTTCCTGTTGTCGTCGCTCATGTGCGGATCTCTGCGCTGAATGGGTGCAAGGGATTCCGGAATCCCCGGTGGATGGGTTTCCCCTGGAATGGTTCCCATTCGATTACCACAGGCGGCTTCCCTCCCGCCAATGAATCACCACGGTTGACCGAATGCGGCATGGGCCTTCATAGTTGGAAGTCTGGAACCTGCGCCAGAACGGTTCGCCCGGTACCGGGAACGACCCGCCACCATGCCACGGAAGGGATTTAAGCGTTGAAAGGAAAGGGATTATCAGGATTACGAGTGATCGAAGTCTGCGGCGGAGAGCGGATGGAAGGCGGAATCGCGGCTCCCATGGCGGGAAAGCTCTTCGCCGATCTGGGCGCCACGGTGGTCAAGGTGGAGCCGCCCGGAGGAGAGCCCGGACGCCGCGCCTGGCCGCTAATAACACGGCCCCTGAAAACATGGCCCCTGAAACCGGATGCGGAGGCCGGGAACGGCGGGGAGCCGGTCAGTGGCGCCTTCCTCCATCTCAACTCCAACAAGCGCAGCCTGGTGCTGGACCTGGATACTTCCCCGGGGCGGGAGGCCCTGGAAGAACTGGTGGGGGCGGCCGACCTGCTCCTGCACGATGTCCACCCTACCCGGATGAAGGAGTGGGGCCTGGATTACGAGCGCCTCTCCTCGCTCCATCCGCGCCTGGTGATGGTCTCCATCACCCCCTTCGGGCTGGACGGTCCCTACGCCCAATTTGCCGGGGCGGAGTTGCCTCTCATTCACGGGAGCGGCTTGGCTTGGCTGACGCCGGACCGCTCTCCCCCACCCGATTGGCCGCCCATCCGTCCCCTGGGCCGCCATGCCCTGATGCAGGCCGGCATTCACGCCGCCATTGCTGGATTGGCCGCCTGTCATCACGCCAAATCGGGTGGCCCGGGGGAGCATGTGGAGATTTCCGTCCTGGAGGTCTCGCTGAATCTGCTCTGCCGGCACTTCGTCTCCTACACCTACGCGGGCGAGGAGGAATCGCGCCTGGGAAAAAACCTGACCTCGCCGGCCACCATCTTCGCTTGCAGGGACGGGGCGGTCTATCTGATCGTCGTGGAGCAGGATCAATGGGAGCGGCTGGTGGATTTAATGGGCAATCCTTCCTGGACGCGGGGCGAGGCCTTCTCCAGCACCATCCACCGGGGGGTGCCGAAAACCATGGCGATCATCGAACGGGAGGTGGGAAAATGGGCCGCCGGCTGGGAAGTGGAGGCCCTCTTTCATGCCTGCCAGGAACGGCGCATCGGCTGCGCCCCTGTTTATTCACCGGCCGACCTGGAGGACGAGCCCCATCTGCACGAACGCGGATTCTTCCGCTCCCTGCACCACCCGGGACTGGGAGCGGTGAAGCTGCCCGGGCCGCCGTACAAACTGGAGCGGGACTGGTGGGCCCTGCGCTCCCCCGCCCCCGCATTGGGAGAAGCCAACTGCGAGGGGGACGGCCCCGCCCTCTTCGGGGATGCGCGGCCCGCGGAGGTTCGGCGGGAAGTTTCTGGGAAAAATTCGGTGGAAATTTCGGTGGAAATTCCGGTGGAAATTCCGGGGCAGCCCCGCCGCCCCCTGGAGGGAGTGCGGGTGCTGGACCTGACCTGGGTCTGGGCCGGGCCCTACACCACACAGATGCTGGCTTTCCTGGGGGCCGAGGTAATCAAGGTGGAATCCTCCCGCCGGCCCGACCTGGCGCGGCGGCTCAACCTGTTCGCCCAGGGAATGGAGCCGGGGCCGAACCGCAACGGGTACTTCAACCAGATCGGCCAGTCCAAGTACAGCGCCGCCATCAACCTGGCCCATCCGGAAGGATTGCGGCAGGTCAAGGAAATCGCGGCCCGCAGCGATATCGTCCTGAGCAACTTCGCCACCGGCGTGATGGAACGGCTGGGATTGGGTCCGGAAGTGCTGCGGGAATGCAAGGAGGACCTGATCGTGGCCAACCTTTCCGCCTATGGCCAGACGGGGCCCTACCGACATTACCTGGGCTATGGCCCGGCCATTTTCCCGCTGGCGGGAAGCTCCGCGCTCACCGGATACGAGGAGGATGGGCAGCCCCAGAACATGCGCATCGCCTATGCCGACCCCAATGCCGGGGCCTATCTGGCATTCGCCATCCTGGCGGCGCTGGAAGTGAAACGGCAGGGGGGTGGCGGCCAGACCATCGACATCGCCCTGTGGGAAGCCTTCATCTGCACCGGGTTCGAGGGGTGGATGGCCCATGCCCTGGGCGCCGAACCCCCAGCGCCCATGGGCAACCACGATCCCCGCTTCGCCCCCCACAATCTCTACCGCTGCCGGGGGGCGGGCAGTGACGATGAAGACGGTGGCGAATACGGCGGTGGCGTAAAAGACGGTGGGGACGATTGGGTGGCCATCGCCGTGACCGGGCAGAAGCAATGGCGGGCCCTCTGCGATGTCGCCGGGAAACCCGCCTGGACTGACGATCCCCGCTTCGCAACCGCCGAACTGCGTAAGGCGCGGGAATCCCAATTGGATGCCTGGCTCTGCGAGTGGTGCCGCGGCCAGGACAAATGGGATGTGACTCGGAAGCTGCAAGCGGCAGGCGTGCCGGCCTTTCCCGCGCTTTCCGCCAAGGAACTGAGCGGGAACGAGCATCTTCTGGAGCGGGGATTCCTGGCGTTGAGCGACACCCCGGAAGCCGGAAAGCGGCTGCACACCGGCGTTCCCTGGCGGATGCGCAACCGTCCCAATGGGGTACCCTTCCGCGCTCCCCTGCTGGGGGAGCATACCGATTCCGTGCTGAAAACCGTGCTGGGCCTGGACCGCGCCGAGATCGCCCGCCTGCGGGATGCGGGTGCGATCGAGTAGCCATCCACGGGTCGATGCCGAACGCGCGAATCTGCTATTTCCAGGAAAATCAGAAATGGGGGCGGGCGTCCCTGCCCGCCCCCACTCCGAAATTACTTCTTTAAAATGTTGATGACGGGGAACTTTTCTGAGATTGCGGTTGCCCTCCTTACAATTCCGTAGTGGGTTACTTTGAATTTTCTTGGATGATTCCGATATCAATACAGTTGTCATGCTGAACGGAGTGAAGCATCTTCCTGGATTTGAAGCGTTCATTGTACCCACAAGAACCTTCGCTACGCTCAACAATGACATTTCAATTTTTAAAATTGAGACACCACCTCCAGCCGGTGTTCATCGGCATCCATCCGTGGTTATGATAGAAATTGCAGTTGTTTTTTAATCCGCGGATAAACCCTCCCATTGAAGAGACCGCCGTCCATGCAGACCGGATTGGAATCCATCCGGATCATTGAAATCGCCAACGGAATCTCCGCCTCCATGGCCGGGAAGCTTTTGGCGGACCTGGGCGCGGAGGTGGTGAAGATCGAGCCGCCCGGCGGGGACCCCCTGCGCTCCGAGGGGCCTTTTCCCGGCGGTGTGGCCGATCCCGAGGCCAGCGGGGCCTATCTCTACCTCAACACCAACAAGCGCAGCCTGGAGCTGGACCTGACCGCGCCCGCCGGGCGGGAGGCGCTGCTGCCGCTGGTGAGGCGTGCCGACTTGCTGATCCACGATTTCCCGCCTGCCGCCCTGGCGTCCCGGGGATTGCATCCTGAAGCATTCCAGGCCACCCACCCCTCTCTGGTGCTGCTTTCCATCACACCCTTCGGCCTGCAGGGTCCCTACCGGGACTACGCGGCGACGGACCTGACCCTCTTTCACGGGGGCGGCTGGGGCTGGATTTGCCCGGGGAGGGGCACGCCGGCGCACTTTCCGCCCTCCAAGCCCTTCGGCCAGCACGCCCTGGTGCAGGCGGGTCTGCACGGTGCCGTGGCGGCGCTGGCGGCCCTGCGGGGAGCCCGGAAAACGGGGGTGGGGGAACACATCGATTTCTCCATCCAGGACGTCGTGATATTTCTGCTGGGCCGTCACTTCGCCGTGTATCCCTACACGGGGCGGGTGGATTCCCGGCTCTCTCCCCCGTCCTACGAGCCGATGACCATCTATCCCTGCGCGGATGGCTTCATCTACCTGATCTGCCCGGAGCAGAACCAGTTCGAGCGGCTGGTGGAGGTGATGGGCCACCCGGAGTGGGCCACCGATCCCCGCTTTGGCACACGCAAGGGACGCGAAGTTCACGCGGTTGAATTGAAGGCGCGGCTGAGCGAATGGACGGTCACCATGGAGGCGGAAACCCTCTACCATGCCTGCCAGCGGAACCGGGTGGGGGCAGCCCCGGTGCTGGACTACCCCGCCCTGGAGCGCCAGGAACACCTGCGGGCCCGGGAATACTTTGCCGCCATATCACACCCCCGGGCGGGAGCCCTGACGATGCCCGGCGCGCCCTATCGGCTCCGCCATCGCCTGCGGGCCCGGCGCTCCCCCGCGCCCCTGCTTGGCGAGGCCAACGGGGAACGGAAGCGGCTCTTCGGTGACGGTGCTTCACCTAGTATACCGGGTGGCGAAACCTCCCCCAACCAGCATCCTGGCCGGGGCGGAACCGGGAGCACCGGGAATGGGGAGGCGCCCCTGCCGCTGGCCGGAGTGCGGGTGCTGGATCTGTCCTGGGTGTGGGCCGGCCCCCATTGCACCATGATGATGGCCTTCCTGGGCGCGGAGGTAATCAAGGTGGAATCCTCCCTGCGCACCGACCTGACCCGCCGCACCCACCTCTTCGCCGGAGACATGGAACCCGGCCCCAACCGCAACGGGTATTTCAACATCATTAACCAGGGTAAGCTGGGAATCGGCGTCAACCTGGGAACGCCCGAGGGGGTGGAACTGGTCAAGGAGCTGGCCCGCCACTGCGACGTGATGGTGAGCAATTTCGGCACCGGGGTGCTGGAAAAGCTGGGGCTGGGCGCGGACGAGATGCAACGGGTCAATCCGCGCCTGATCTGCGCCATGATCTCCGCCTTCGGGCAGACCGGGCCCTGCCGCCACTACATGGGCTACGGTCCGTTGATCGCCCCCCTGGCCGGAATTTCCGCCCAGACCGGCTATGCCGAGGACGGCCAGCCCCGGGATGTGGGAATCGCCTACGGCGATCCCAACGGAGGCGTCTATACCGCGGTGGCCATCCTGGCCTCCCTGCTGGCCGAAGAGAATATGGGGGAGGCGCGTGAAAATGGTGGGGATGCCGGGCCGGATGGAAACGGCGGTGACAAATTGGAAGCCGGGGAACCCGGCAGGGGACAGGTGATCGACCTTTCCATGTGGGAATCCATGATCTGCACGGGCTTCGAGGGATGGATGAACCATGCCCTGGGCAATCCGCCCCATGCGCCTATGGGAAACCGCTCTCCCGTCCACGCCCCCCACAATCTCTATCCCTGCGGCGAGAGGGTGGAAGGCGGTGGGGAGGGAGGGGAGCAGGATCGGGAGCAATGGGTGGCCATCGCCGTCACCAGCGGCGCGCAGTGGCGGGGGCTCTGCCAAGCCATCGGCAAGCCGGAACTGGAGGACGACTCCCGCTTCCGCGACGCGCCCTCCCGCAAGGCCCACGAGGACGCGCTGGACGAAATCCTCGCCGCCTGGTGCGCTCAGCGGGAGCGCTGGGAGATCACCCGGCTCCTGCAGGCGGCGGGCGTGCCGGCCTTTCCCTCCCTGGACACGCCGTCCCTGATGGAAGATCCCCACATTCAAGAGCGGGGGTTGCTCACCCATTGGCCCCATCCCGAGGTGGGGACCCGCACCCTGGTGGGCATGCCCTGGCGGTTCACCAACCGCCCCAACGGGCTGGGCAAGGCCGCCCCCCTGCTGGGGGAGGATACCGACGCTGTGCTGGAGCGGTTGCTGGGAATGGACGAGCCCCGCCGGGCGGACTTGCGGGCGCGGGGAATCATCGAGTAAACT
>CAZOXD010000161.1:0-11577 GCA_964583525.1 uncultured Pseudomonadota bacterium | reverse complement strand
CGTTGGTGGGGTAGACCGTGTCCCGCCCCACCCAGTTGGAGACGTTCTTGCCGAAGCCGCTGCCCACCCGTGATTCGTCCCGGGCGCGGTCGGTCTCGCTCAGGTTGCGCAGGCGGGACTCGGCCCAGCCGCCCATGGGCACCTTCACCGCGTCCTGGAACATCTTGAACTTCTTCTCCCGGGTGAAGTGCAGGCAGCGCTCCCAGGCGTCCCGGAAGCGGTTGGGCCACTTGCCGGGGTAGCAGTTCTTCTTGTGCCAGGCGTATTCCTCGGTCCACAGCCAACCCTGCCTGCGCAGGGCCAGGATCAGCTCCAGCACGTAGGTGTGCCGCTCGCCGCCCAGCACGCGCTCCTTGATGTTGAGCACGAAAGAGCCCCGGGGCTTCAACACGCGCAGCAGTTCCGCCGCAATAGGGAGGAACCATTCCACGTAGTCGTCCGGGTGAATGCCGCCGTAGGTGCGCGCGCGGGCGTCGGCGTAGGGCGGGGAGGTGACGATCAGGTCCACGCAGCCGTCCGGCAGGGTGGAAAGGGCGCCAAGGCAGTCGCCTTCAACGATGGTGTTGGGGAGGTCGTAGAGAAATTCAGGTTGTTCCATGAAACACGTCCTTGTGTTAAGGAATCCAGGTTGGGAGGGGCGTCAATGACCCTCACTATCCATATCATTTTTTGGCTGAAAGGATCACCCCTATCCCGAAATTTCCTTGTCGAACAAAAGCTCCTGAAAAAACCCCTTTTGCAATACCGAGAAAATGAAATAAGTGATATAACCGTCTCTCAGCCAAGAATAAGAAAAGGGAATTCTTGCACCCCATCCCGCGGCATTCCCAAATATTATGGAGTCATGCCGGGTGTAGCCGTTGGTTATCTGAACATTTAACGAAAAATTTAGAGAATGTCGTAATGAGAACACTAAATTTATTAATATTACCTTTATTGCTGATTTCAGCATGTGTCGGCCCAAACTACAGCGATAAATATATGAAAATGGAGAAGCCTGAATTTAATAAGCCTACCAAAGACGCTGCTTTGGTATATTTCTTTAGACCGCGTTTCAAAGGAAACAATGCAGATGTAGACGATCGTGTAATGGGCGATCTACTTGTTTTCATGGATAAGAAAATAGTGGGCATATTAGCAAAAGACACCTATTTTATAACCTTGGTTAAACCTGGAAGCCAACTCATTTGGACACCCCGGGGATATGGATCCCTTAAAAGAATAAGCATATGGGGGGATTTTAAGGCGGGAGATGTATATTTTGTAGGCTTCCATAGAGGCTTTGATAGAGATAAATTGATTATACCTTTAGGGTTCAGGGTAGGTTCAGGGTTTTGTTATTTATGGGATATCAAAAAATCCAATCAAAACCAAATTGAAAATTTACCAAATATCGGCGAGTTATCATTGATAAAAACCACGGAGAAAGGGATCGAGGAACTCCAATTGAGTCAAAGGGATTTTATTGAGAAGAATTACATTGAAGACTCAAACGAAATAGGTCGTTGCAATTAATTATGAATAATTTCACCATTCATCGTAAAATTACCCCAAATTGATCCAACAGTTCTGTTCCCATCCAATTGTTGTGTTTGACCTAGTCCCCCTCTCCATGTTGCATCCACCCGCCCATCCGTTGTAATTCCTTGGGAACGAACCAGCCTCCCTTGAATATCACCCGAGGATAACTGCCCCATGACCTCTGCTTCATCTCCCCCCACCCTGGGCGCCGGGTTGGACCCGGTGCGCTTCGAGGTGATCCGCAATGCCCTGCTGGCGGTGACCGAGGAGATGGGCGCCACATTGCGCCGCGCCGCCTACTCCACCAACATCAAGACGCGGGGGGATTTCTCCTGCGCCTTTTTCGACGCGGAGTGCAGGGCGGTGGCCCAGGCCTTCGCGCAGCCGAGCCACCTGGGCTCCCTGGCCCACATCGTGCCCCAGGCCGTCGCCAAATTCGGCGTGGAGAATCTGGAAGAGGGAGACATGCTGCTCTGCAACGACCCCTTCACCGGGGGGGTGCACCTGAACGATATCACCCTGATCGCCCCGGTGTTCCATGAAGGGGAACTGCTGGGCTTTCTGGCCAACATCGCCCATCACGTGGACGTGGGCGGCGGCGCGCCGGGAAGCATCGGCGTATCCAGCGAGATCTACCAGGAGGGGTTGGTGATCCCCCCCGTGCGGTTCGTGCGCGATGGCGTGATCGACGCGGGCGTGTTCGATATCATCCGCGCCAACTTTCGCGGCGTGCATGAAATTTCCGGAGACTTCCGCGCCCAGACCGCCGCCAACCGGCTGGGCGCCCGCAGGCTGGCCGAATTGATCGCACGCTACGGGGCCGGGGAGTTGAACCGCTACATGTCGGGGCTGCTGGACTACACCGAACGCCGGGTGCGGGCCGCCTTCGCGGAGTTCCCGGACGGCAGCTACAAGGCCGAGTCCTTCATGGACGGGGACGGCGTGAGCGAGGGGGAAATCCGTTTCGCCATGACCGTCACGATAGCGGGAGAGCAGGTCACGGTGGACCTGAGCGGCACCGATCCCCAGCGTAAATCCCCCACCAACGCCACCTTTTCGCAGACCTATTCCGCCATCGTCTATGTGCTCAAGTGCCTCATCGAACCGGACATCCCGGTCAACGACGGACTGTACCGGCTGGTGGACATTCGCACCCGGCCCGGCACCATCGTCCATGCCGTGCACCCCGCGGCGGTGGCGGCGGGATGGGAGGTGGCCGTCAACCTGTGCGACCTGATGTTCAAGGCGCTCTCGCAAGCCATGCCGGAACGCACCGTGGCCTGCGGAAAGGGCATCATCTGCAACCTGGCCTTCGGGGGCGTCCGTCCGGGCGGGAAGGACGGGGAGGGCGGGGAGTACTTCACCTATTATGAAACCATCGCCGGCGGATACGGAGCCACCCTCTCCACCGACGGCATGGACGCCGTCCAGACGCACTTCCAGAATACCGAGAACGCCCCCATCGAGGAGACCGAGTATCACTACCCCGTGCGCATCCTGCGCTACGAGTTGATTCCCGATTCGGAAGGGGCGGGGGAACACCGGGGCGGGATGGGTGTGCGCCGCGACTATACCTTTCCCGGGTACGAGCCCAGCTTTTCCATCCTGTCGGACCGGGAACGCTTCGCCCCCTGGGGCCTCTTCGGCGGCGGGGACGCCCGCAAGGCCTATTACGTGATGAACCCCGGCACGCCCCAGGCCAGGGAACTGCCCTCCAAGATCACCCTGCCCATTCAGGAGGGGGACGTCATCAGCGTCCAGACCCCCGGCGGGGGCGGCAGCGGCGACCCCAGGCAGCGTCACGCCCAACTGGTGGCCGAGGACGCACGGATGGGCCGCATCTCCCCGCAGCGGGCGAGAGAGGTGTACGGCGTTGCGCTACACCCGGAAACCCTGGAGGTGGACGAGGAAGGAACGGAGAAGCTGCGGGGGTAAGGGCGAGACCCCACCCCAAACCCCTCCCCGCCGTGTCCTGAGCCTGGCGAAGGGTGCACGGAGGAGGGGCTTTCGTTTGTACAAGGTAATCATGGATCGGAAGCAATGGAAGAAAAGCACCCCTCCCCAAACCCCTCCCCGTACACGGAGAGGGGCTTTCGTTGGCATAAGGTAGCCATGGACCGCAAACAATGGAAGACGGGTAAGGGGCTCTGGGAGAAGTTAAAACCATTCGCAAGGGAAATGCGCCATGCTCAAACCAAGGCCGAGAGTCTCCTTTGGGATCGGCTAAGGAACAAACAACTAGCGAATCAGAACTTTCGCCGTCAACATCCCATCGGCCGATTTATCGTTGATTTCTATTGTCCAGGGAGAAAACTGGTCATTGAATTGGATGGCGGAATTCACAAGGCAACCAGGGTGGAGGATCGAGAAAGGCAAATTCACCTGGAAGCTTTTGGCAATAAGGTGGTTCGTTTCAGGAACGATGAAGTTGAAAACTCCATCGAATCCGTTCTCGATGCAATCACCCGAACCATGGATCAAATTTCAAACAATAGTTCCGAGTGAATCCCAAGCAGTTTCCCCTCCACGTGCACGGGGAGGGGATGGCCAAAGGCCAGGGGAGGGGTTTTTAGGGTATGGAATAGCTGCGGGGATAAGGGCGAGACCCCACCCCAAACCCCTCCCCGCCGTGTCCTGAGCCTGGCGAAGGGTGCACGGAGGAGGGGAGAATCGTGCGGCTCGCAAGCGATTCCGCAGGACAGGGGAGGGGTTTTCAGGGCACGGCATGTCGCGCCCCAATTGTTTAATTTCTCATTGAGCACCATGACCACCTACAGGTTGGGCGTTGATATTGGAGGCACCTTCACCGATGGGGCGCTGGTGAACGAAACCAGCGGCGAACTCACCATCGTCAAGGTGTTGACCACACCGGAGAATCCCGCGGACGGATTCATGGAATCCGTGGGGCGCATGCGGGACAAGGCGGGGGTGCAGCCCCGGGCGGTGAGCCTGCTCGCCCACGCCACCACCATCGCCACCAACCGGCTCATCGAGGGCAACACCACCCGCATCGGGATGATCGCCACGGAGGGCTTCCGGGACGTGCTGGAAATCGGCTACCAGATACGCCCCCTGCTCTACGACATCTTCCAGAAAAAACCGGCGCCCCTGGTTCCCCGGCGCTGGAGCGTGGGGGTTCCCGAGCGGCTGGACTTTCAGGGCAATGTGCTCACCCCCCTGGATGAACAGGCCCTGCGCAAGGCCGTGGCCTGGTTGAAGTCCGAGGGCGTGGAAGCGCTGGTGGTCTGTTTTCTCCATTCCTACGTCAATCCCGTGCACGAGCGCCGGGCCGCGGCAATCATCCGGGAGGAGTTTCCCGAGGCCCATCTCTCCGTCTCCTCGGAGGTCTGCCCGGAGTTTCGGGAGTTTCCCCGCGCCTCCACCGCCGCGGTCAATGCGGCGGTGATGCCGGTGGTTTCGGCGTATGTGGACGACCTCCAGGTCAGGCTGGAGCGGGAAGGAATTTCCGCTCCGTTCTACATCATGCAATCCAACGGCGGGGTGATGAGCGCCGAGGCCGCCAAGGTCAACCCGGTGTACATGGTGGAGTCCGGACCCGCCGCCGGCGTGATCGCCGCGGGCGCCCTGGCCCGGGCGATGGGGTACCAGAACGCCATCAGCTTCGACATGGGGGGCACCACCGCCAAGGTGGGGCTGGTGCAGGGCGGAACGCCCAAGCTCTCCACGGAATACGAGGTGGGCTCCCACACCCATTCCTCCATCGGGGAAGGGAAGGGCAGCGGCTATCCGGTGCGCACGGCGGTGATCGACCTGGTGGAGGTGGGCGCGGGAGGCGGCTCCCTGGCCTGGATCGACGCGGGCGGCTCCCTGCGCGTGGGTCCCCAAAGCGCGGGGGCGCAACCGGGGCCTGCCTGCTATGGCCAGGGGGGGGAGCGCCCGGCTCTCACGGACGCCAACCTGCTGCTGGGGAGGCTCAACCCGGCCTACTTCCTGGGCGGCGAACTTTCCCTGGATACCGCCGCGGCCCGCACCGCCATGGAGACGCACATCGCCGCCCCATTGAGGATGGACCTCATCCGCGCCGCCGAGGGGGTGGTGGAAATCGCCAATGCCGGGATGATCGCCGCCATGCGCCTGATTTCCGTGCAACGTGGGTACGATCCGCGGGACTTTACCCTGGTGGCCTTCGGGGGCGCGGGTCCGCTGCACGCCTGTGCGCTGGCGGACGAGTTGCGGATCTCGTCGGTGCTGGTGCCGCCCTCGCCGGGGTTGACCTCGGCGGTGGGACTGTTGATGACCGACATCAAGCACGAATTCGTGGCCACCCGCCGCTATCTGCTGGCCGATACACCGGCCGGGGAGGCCTCCGCCACCTTCGCCGAGTTCGAGGAACAGGCAAACCGCCTGCTGGCCGGGGAGCGGGATACCTGGGAAACGCTCAATTTGGTGCGCACGGTCGACCTGCGCTACAAGGGACAGTCCCACGAACTGCAAGTGACCGTTCCACCGGGCGAATTGGGGATGGAGGAACTCGCCGGACTGCAAACGCGCTTCGAGGAGGCCCACCGCCGGGCCTATGGATACGTGGCGTCCGGCGACCCTATCGAGTTGGTCAACCTGCGGCTGACCGCCATCGGCAAGCTGCCGGCCCTGCCCCGCAAGGAGGCGCCGGGAGGTGGGGGCGATCCCGCCGGGGCATTGAAAGGCAGCCGCGAATTGTGGCTGCGAAATACGGAGGGGGAGGGAGCGATGGTGGAATGCCCGGTCTTCGACCGCTACGCCCTGAGAGCGGGAGACGTCATGCCCGGTCCGGCCGTGGTGGAGGAAATGGACTCCTCCACCATCGTGCAACCCGGATTCACGGCGCGGGTAGACACATACGGAAACCTGGTGCTGAACCGGGAGTAGAAGCGGTCTTGAAAATTCGTGATCGCGGCGTGCTTCGAGACGCGCGTATGCCGCGCTCCTCAGCAACGCGGCTTGTAGAGCCCGATTCCCTGAAATCCAGGGCCGGACAGGCTTGTCCGGCCCGTCATAGAGGATTCCCAAGGAATCCGTCTCGAAGGGTCGGGCTCGACTCCAATATCCATTTTTAAGACCTCTTCTAAAGGTTTACCACTGGAGGAAGGATGAAATCAGTCTCGATCTTCCTTTCTGCCGCAATCCTGGTCCTGCTCGCAAGCCCGGCGCAGACCCTGGCCTTATGGATTACCAACGTCAATCTAATCGACGGTACGGGGCGGGCCGTCGTCCGCAACACATCCATCCGCATCCGGGGCGGCAGAATTGCGGAGATTTCCCGCTCACCCACCCTGGGGAAAGAGGAGGTGCTCGACGCCAAGGGAGGCTATGCCCTCCCCGGCCTCATCGATTCCCATACCCATCTGCAAAGCGCCCCGGGAACGGCCTATCGCAAGGATTCGGAAGCGACGAGGGCCTGCCTCTGGAAATTCCACCTGCATGGCTACCTGGCCTCCGGGGTGACCAGCGTATTGGACAACGCCGCGACCTTCGATTTCCTCAAATCCCTGAACCGGTACTTCGAGGCGGGAGGCGTAGGGCCCCGCACGTTTTACCTGGCTCCGTTCCTCACTCCGCCCAACGGGTATGTCTCCGAATCCAAGGTGCGCGGGGAGACTTTCGCAGGACTGTGGAGTCCGGTGGCATCCCGGGAAGATGTGGCCGCCCATCTGGACAAGGCGCGGGAACTGGAGCCGGTGGGGGTCAAGGTCGTGATCGAGGATGGGTTTGGCCCCCTTCCGGTGTTCGACATTCATTCCGAAAAGATGAGAAGGGCCATCCGGGAGGAAGCCGCCAAACGGCACATGCCGCTGTTCATCCACAGCATGTCCAACGCTGCCCACCGGATTGCGCTCGCAATGAAACCGCGCGCCCTTGTCCACTCCCTCTTCCTGAACGAGACCCCCGAACCCGAAGTGATCCAGGCCATCAAGGAAGCCGGGGTGTATGTCGTCAGCACGATCGCAGTGTATGATTTTCTGCAAACACAATGGCGCCGCTCCGACTTGGACAATCCGCTGTTGCAACTGACGGTGCCGGCCATCGAAATCGCGACCGCCAGGGAGGCCCTGGCCTGGAAACAGCAAAACGAGGCGTTGGTTTCCGCCAATAGTCCGGATTGGGTGCCAAATTTCGCATTAAAATTGGCCGAGTGGTTGTTTATGGGCAGTGAGGCCACGCAGGAGTTGTCAACCTCCGCCATGAAAAACCTCAAGCGGCTTCACGACGCCGGGGTGCCGGTCGTTATGGGTTCCGACTCGGGAAACTGGCCGGTTCTCATCTCCTATTTCCACGGGCCCGGAACCATCCGGGAAATGGAACTCCTCGTGGAAGCCGGGATTCCCCCCATGGAAACGATCCGGGCCGCCACCCAACGCGCCGCCCGGATGATCAGGGTGGAGCGGGAATTGGGTACGCTGGAAGCGGGAAAGCTGGCAGATCTTCTCCTCCTGAAATCCAATCCCCTGCGGGACATGAAAGCCCTGAGAAAACTGGATTGGGTCATCAAGGGCGGGGTGGCGAAGCGCCCGCAGGAGTGGATGGCTTCGGCGCCCCAGTGCCGGTGAATGGAGAACGCGGGAATCTCAAACCTTCCATCCATGCCCGAACGTTGATGGCTTCATCGTTAATTTGGGGCAGACCCGCCTCCTTTCCGAGCAGCGGAGGGAAGGGAATCCCTGGCGGAGAGGAACCCTGACATGACGATCGTCACGAATGCCCCGGCCCGCTGCGAGGTGGTGGACGACGGTGGCCTCGGTGGCCCCACCAAGCCCTGGCTGACCCTCGTCCACGGGGCCGCGCAGGACCGGCGGGTCTTTTCCGCACAGGTGGCCGCGTTCAGGGCAAGCCACCGCCTGTTGCTGATCGATCTGCCGGGTCATGGGCTTTCCTCATCGCTGCCCGGCCCCTATGGCCTGGAGGAATACGCGGGCAGCGTCCTGGCAGCCCTGCGCGCGGCCGGCGTGGAGCGCACGCACTTCTGGGGCACCCACACCGGAACCGGGGTGGGACTGCTGCTGGCCTGCGGGGAGCCGGCCCGGTTTGCCTCCCTCGTGCTGGAGGGCCCGGTGTTCCCGCACCGGCTGCCGCCCTCGGTGCTGGAGATGATCGCGCGGGTCAGGGAGTTGGCCCGGGAACAAGGGATGAATGCGGCCCGCCGCCATTGGTGGGAACGCTCCCCATGGTTCGGCGTGATACGCGGGCAACCCGAAGCCTGCCGCGCGAAGGAACAACTGGCGATGCTGGAGGAATTTCAGGGGGCTCCCTGGCTGGATACCCAAACCCCGGCCCCGGTCGCTTCCAGCGACGGCGAACTGCGGCAGCTTCAGCTTCCCGTAATGATCGTGAACGGCGAGCACGATGTGCCCGACTTCCTGCAGGCTGCCGATGAAATGATGGATCTGCTGCCCAATGCGGAGCGGGTGGTAATCCCCGGCGGCGGGGGATTTCCACTGTGGGAATTCCCCCAGCGTGTGAATGGGGAAGTGGGGGGGTTTCTGGGATGAGGGGAAGGAGGAAAACCGCTACGTGAACAACCAACATTCCCAACCAACCAATCAGCAGGATGAAGACCGTTACGGCTGGGTCCTCGTCGTATTGGCTTTCCTGTTTTTTGGCTTGGGAAACGGCGCCCTGAATTCCATTTCTGTTTTTCTCGTCCCTCTTGAAAAGAATTTTGGATGGCTGCGGGGAGATATCGCCTTCGCGTATACAGCGGGTACCTTGTCCTTTGGCCTCTGTGGCATTGGAATGGGTTGGCTTGCGGATCGTTTCCCCATACGTCCCATTGTTCTGGGGGGAACCCTCTGCATGGGAATATCTTTGCTGTTGCTTTCCACTCAAACTGCTCTCTGGCAGTTGATATTATTTCATATATTTCTGGGCGGTTTGGGATACAGCACGTTTTGGTCGCCCCTGCTGGCCAATCTGGGCAATTGGTTCGACAGAAACAGGGGGTTGGCGGTGGGCTTGGCCACATCCGGGCAAATGCTGGGTGTCGGCATTGTCCCATTTACGGCGCTGTATCTGATCTCCTTGTACGGTTGGCGTGATACCTACAGTATCCTGGGTTTCACGATTCTGGGACTGTTATTGCCTCTGGGTCTGTTGATCCGCAATCCACCGGGCAAAAGGAAGAAGGAGCAGGTCACCCCCCCTGCCGTATCAAATCCAGACCATTTGCCTCAAATAGTGCGGCCATGGTTCATATCCTGTTGGCATGGCGGAGCGATTTTGTTCGACCGCACCTTAGCTGGGACGGTGATGGTTCATATCGTGGCCATGGCGCAGGATCATGGTATCAAGGCGCAAAGCGCCGGAAGCGTGTTGTTGATATTTTTTGTATTTTCATTTTTATCCCGAATCGCCTTTGGGAAACTCGCGGATAAAATCGGCGGTATCCAGTCCTGGCTGATAGCCCTCTCGGGTATGGTGGCAACCGTGTTCTGGCTCACACAAGTGCATTCCCTGGCCTCGTTTTTCACCCTGGCAGCGATTCTGGGTCTTTTCAATGCCAGCGCACTGTTATGTATTCTTTCCATTCAGGCACTGGTTCCGTCCACGTACCGCGGTCGGAGCACCGCAATCGTTTCCCTTTGCGGATTTGGCGGCATGGGCCTTGGGGGATGGCAGGCGGGGGTCTTTTTCGATCTTTCCGGGTCCTATGTCATTTCCTTTGCCATCGCCGTTATTTCAGGATTGATCGGCCTCGTTCTGATCTCCTCTCTTTTCTATTACATAAGGCGCCGGGCGGCGCTTGCGGGCTGAGGGACAGGGCCGGTCCATTTGCTGGATAAACATTCTCCCCGCCTCCACCCCCTACATCCCTTCCAGCCAGGCCAGCGTTTCCTGGAGCGAGACCACGTCGGCGAACTGGCGGTGCATGTCGAAGAGGGCCACCCGATGGGAGATATCCAGGCGGTCGAACACGCATTCCTCGACCACCATCGCCCGCAGGTCGTTGGAGGCCGCGTCGAAGACGGTGGCCCGGACACAATTGGAGGTGGACCCTCCCGCGATCAACAGCGTGTCCACGCCCGCTTCCGTGAGGTGAGAGAGCAGGGATGTGCGGAAGAAAGCGCTGGGCTTGTGCTTGTTGAGGACGATATCCCCGGGGGCCGGTTGCACCAGCGGACTGATCTCCGCGCCGGGGGTGCCTTCCAGGGCCCAGTGCTGCGATTGCAGCAGGTCGCGCTTGAGGGCGTACACGCCGGCGTCCGAGCCGTCGGCGGCCAGGGTGAAGGTGGTGTAAAACACGGGGACGCCCCGGCTTCTGGCGGCTTCCAGCAGCCGGGCCGTCTGCTCGAGCGCGTCCCACCCCGCTTCGCCGCAGGAGGAAGGAAAGCGCCGGTTGGACGCCGCTTGCGGCTCCCGGCGGTCTCCCACCATGTACACCTGGCAATCGATGCAGAGCACAGCGGGGCGCTTTCCGAAGCCCATCCGGCGGGCAAAGCCTCCCCGCTGCAATACTTCCCGCTCTGCTTCTCCCAGCCAATCATCCCAACCCATGGGTGCATTCCTCTTGTCCCGGTACTTGTCTCTGTGCCGGATTGGCACTAGCTTACAAACAGGGCCAGGGCCTCAGCCGGCCAGCCTGATTTTGAGCGTGATCATGGCCCACCATATATTCACACTGAAACCCAATCGGAAAGAGAAGCGATGAACGAATCGGAGTTCCGGCAACTGGCCAGGCAGATCTACGACCGGATTGAAAACGCCTTCGACGACGTGGATCCCGACCAGGTGGAATGCGAGGTCGCCCAGGGCGCACTGACGCTGACCCTGGCGGACGGCAGCCGCTGGGTGCTCAGCCAGCAACCGCCGGTGCGGCAACTGTGGCTGGCCGTGGCCTCCCGGGGACGGGCCTTCCATTTCGACTTCGATGCCTCCGCCCGGGTATGGATGGACGACAAGGGAGAGGGAATCGAGTTGCTGACGAATCTGGCCCGGATGCTTGGGGAAGATGCGGGATTGGAGATTCGGTTCTAAAGTGCCGATCCCCCGGGCGGCACAAACGCCTCTATACATAGCGTCATAAAAACATGCATATCGCCCTTCGAGACGCCTTGCTCCGCA
>CAZOXD010000160.1:0-11591 GCA_964583525.1 uncultured Pseudomonadota bacterium | reverse complement strand
AGAGAAACCGGGGGAGTGTACTCAGGGACGGGGTCCTCAGGGACGGGGTCCTCAGGGAATCAGGCGCACGATCTCGTTTTCCTCGATGCGGAAAAACATCGACTCCTTGACCGCCTGCCCGTTTTCCATGAAACGGGTCCATCCGGTGACGCCGAAATAGGCCTCCATTTTCAGCAACGCATCACGGAGCGGTCTGCGGCCCCGGTTGCCCGGCTTGCGGAGCAGGTTCATCAGCATGTTCGCGGTATCGTATCCCAGCCCGGCATAATAGGAGGGGGGCCGGTATTGGTCGTGATGCCCGAACTGGGTGCGGTGCCGCGTGAAAAAATCCGCCACCTTGGGGTTGGTGTTCGAACTGTCGAAAGCATCGACGAACACCGCGCCGTCCAGCTTTCCATCCCCCGCCACGATCACGGCAGGGTCGTTCCAGAACCGCGTGCCCAGCAGTTGCACTTTTTCCGCATCCACCGTGACGGGATACGGAGCGATCAGTTGCAGGTCCGAGGTGCCGTTCGGCCCGACGGGGATGAAGATGGCGTCGAAATCCACGATCGGGTCCGGTTTCTCGTCCCCCACCGCCTCCATCAGTTCCAGTTCCTCCTTCTGCAAGGGGCGGTCGACGCCGGTGAAATTCTCGAATATTTCCTTGAACCCCACCCGTTGTCCGGCTCCGCCCGAGCGGCGGCTGGAAGGCCTAAACCATGCCGCGGCCACCACCTCCCCCTCGCGTTCCTTGACCCGCCTCCAGAAGATGTCCATCATCCTGCGCCCGTAATTATCGTTGGGATAGAGGATGGCGAAACGCTTCTTGTGGAGGTAATCCATCGCGTAGCGCACCAGGTCGCGGATTTCCTCCTCCATGCTTTTGCTGTGGCGGAACACGAACTGGGAGCCCGGAGGAAGGTCGATGGAAATGGAAAAGGAAATCAGCGGCACGCCCAACTCTTCCGCTTTCTTGATGGCGCCCAGGGATTCCGAGCGGGCGATAGGCCCGATGATGGCCACCACCTGTTCTTCCAGCACCAGGGACTCCACGGCCCGTTGGGCGGCCTTGAAATCGTTGCTGGTATCGCGCACCACCAGCTCAAATTCGAGAGGGCGTGTTGTTCCGCCCCGGAGGGTTTCCATGCCCAGGGGAAGGTCCTGCCCCAGCAGCCGGCTCAGGGAGGCGCCACGGGGGGGGGCGCCTCCGGGGAACTGCACGGCCAGGCGCAACCCTTCCAGGGTTTCTTCCGCCAGCGAGCGCAAGAGGCGGCTGCGGCTTCCCAGGGGAAGCAGCACCCCGATCCGTTCCGGGCGGGTGGCGGCCCGGAGGACGATTTCGCTCTTGAGATCGTTGAGGCGCTTGAGATCGGCTTGGCTGGAGGCCATCCCATCGGTGCGGATTTTATCCAGCATCAACAGCGCCTGATCCAACTGCCCGTCGTTGATCATGGTCTTGGCCATCAGGAACGGTTCCCGCTCGTAAAGCCAACCCACAGCGGAGTATTTTTCCAGAAAGACCATCATCTCAAAGGGAGAGGGCAACCGTTCCAGCAGTTCTTCCACCTCGGTGCGGGTGGATTGTCCCAGGGTGTAATCCCCATTCATTTCCTTGAGCAGCAACCCGGCGGCCTCGGCGAATTTTCCTTCCCGCTCCCGCGAGCGGGCCAGCATCCTCAGATAGCGGCTATGCATCCAGGAAGGGAGCGATTCCAGCGCATCCTCATCGAAGAAGAACGATTCCTCCATGGGCTTCCCCTGCTGGAAGAGCGCCTGGTTCAGGTAGAAAAACGCCTGCGGAAAGGCGTCGCCGTCCGGATAATATTCGGTGAAAGTGCGGGCGATATGCTCCTGCGCTTCCGGTTGCGATATTCCCTCCCCGGCCTTGAGCAGCAAGAGCAGGTATCTGCTGTGAAATTCGGCGGTGTCGATGCCGGGAGAGGAAGCGGCCCGGAGCAGTTCCCGTTCGAAGCGCTCCTTCAATTGGTGGTATACCGCCTGTCCGTTTCCGTCCTCCACCTCGATGAACAGTTCCTCGATGGGGCGCAGGGAAGAACCGGCTTCAGCCGCACCCTCGGTGGCTCCCTCGGTGGCTGCTCCCTCAACGGCGAAGCCGGTTTCCTGGGCGGATTTCAGGGAGCGGTCCGGGAACCCGCTCAGGTAGCTTTGCCCATGAGCGGGGGAAGGGAGGAACATCGCCGTCAGCACAAGCGCCATCCACATCCCGTGAACCCTTGCCCTGGCGGCGCGGCCGGATGCACGCCCGGAGGCGGAGCCGGAGTGGCGGCCGGGTGTGTGCCCGGTGGTGACGGGATTGGATGGTAGGCGGGGGGTGGGGGGGCGCATGAGGTTCAATTGAGGATCCGGATAGTGGCCTTCCGCCGGAGCCGCACGAAGAATTCCTTCAACCGGGCGCTGCGGCGGGTATTGTACACCCTGGCATAGAACGTCTGGCGGGTCACATCGTCCAGCTTGGAGCAATCCAGCTTGCCCCGGGTGCGCTCGCTGAAAACCTTGATCAGATGCAATCCGAATTTGGTGCGCACCGGCCCGCTCAGTTCACCGACCCGCATGTTGAACGCCTTTTCCTCGAAGGGTTTGACAAATTGCCCCCGCCCGATAAAGCCCAGCCGTCCCCGGTTGCTGGCCGCGCTGGGGTCCTGGGAGCGCGAAACGGCGAGGGTTTCGAAATCTGCTCCCTGTTCCAGTTCCGCCCGGATGGCAAGCAGTATCTCTCTTGCGTTATCCTCGGTATCCCGAATCAGAATATGGCCCACCTCGACTTCCCGGGATGTGCTCCCCTGCTTGTCGCATTCTTGCCGGATATCGGCGTCGGATACCCGCACCCGGGAATTCACCTCCCGGTTGAGCACGTTGCGCCGCAACATTTCCTTGAGAATAAAGGATTTGAGCTGGGCCTGGGTATAGATCGTGCCCATGGCGGAGTCCCGGCGCAGGATGGTTTCCAACCTGTCTTCGATGGCCCGGTCGCTGATTTCAATATTCAGGGCTTCAGCGTGGCTTTCCAGCAGCATATCGTCGATCATCTGATTGGTGAGGGTTTCTTTCATTCCCCGTAACTTCTTTTCCAACTCATCCCCTTTGTACCGGGATTCGAATTCCTTGGTTTGCAGATTTTTCAATTCCGCGATTTCCCGCTGCGTAATCACCTTCTCGTTGACGGTAATGGCGATGCGGTCGATGAGGGTGATTTCGCCGGCTTCGGCCGTGAACCGCGACCCCTGCATGGCCGGCATAGCCGCCATGCCCGCTATGCCCGCCATGGCCGGCAACGCCAACAGGACGCCCACCCAAAGGGGGAGCCGGAGACGGGGATTGCCCGGGGCGGCGTTTTGAGGATGCTGCGATGCCATGCTGCCGTTCGTCATTGGGCTGTTGTCCTTCATTGAAAATCGGGCCTCCTGGCCAGGGAAATTCCGCTCGATTTCTTGAACTTCCTGGCGGTGTTCCGCAGGCGTTTGAAGGGGAACGACTTCCGGTTCGGATTTGCCTGGAAGGAGAGCAGCCGGGTCTGCTTGATCAGCAAACCGTCCAGGAGATAGTTGATCGTCCTCGGGTAGAACACCTCGGGGCGCTCCGGGTTGTTGCCCTTCATGATGATGAATTCGGTGAATTCGATGCGCAGGGTGCGGGGCTGCTTTCCGCCGGCGATGGTGGTTTCCAGCCGCATGGCCAGCAGCCGCTCCCGGTCGACCCAGACACCGCCCCCGCCCTCCTCCACAAGGCGATAGAACAAGGCGCCCTTGCTGCTGCGCACCAGATCCACTTTTTGCGGAATCAGCCCCCAGAAGGAAAGGGCCCGCCGCCAAGCCGCCGCGCTGCCTGCGAGAAAGGGCAGGTAGGGCGGCAGGATGTCCGCCTCCCGGAACACCCTGCCGGGATCGTATCCCCCCTGAATGGGCCGGTAGCCCTCCTTGAGGAAAAAGTGCAGCGGCTGACCCGATTCGGAATAGGTTTCGATTCCCAGCAGGCGGTCCCGGATCCAGTAGATTTTCTGCCGGTAGGCCCGGCCCAGGGATTCGGGCTGGGGGGCGTCGGGATGCGGCAGCCCGCTGGGCCCGGGGGTGTACAGGGCAAAGGGGTCGAAGACCACCGAACGGGTTTCCAGGATCGCCCGGGATATGCCGGGCCGCCGCGCCGCGATCTGGGAGAAGATACTCTCCAGTTCGGGAACGTAGGCCCGCGCCGTGGGGGCAGCGAGCAACAGGCCCCACGCCGCACACAGGAAAACACACGCGGCCAGGCGCGGATAACGGGAACCGGGGATATCGCCGGAAAACGGGGCCGGGTTGTAGAGCATGGGATTGACACCTATCGTGGGAAAAAATTACGCTGCAAAATTCGACTGGTACGTCGTGTCAGAAGTTCGCGCATTAATGAGCGCTAACATTCCGATAACATTTATAGTGAAAAACAATATGTTGGCCTGAAAACTTCTGCCACGAATTTCTGCCATTAAGCACATAGGAGCGGAATCGGATTCTCTAATCCCTGTGACGTCCCTGGCATCCAGGGAAAGAACCTCCATGGAAATTGTTGACCCAGCTTCCCTAAAATTGCAATCAGGCAATCGGAATCGGCACATTCGAAGCGACAATATTATCGCCCCTGAACCCGATTTCGGTTGGGGGATGCAAACGAATCCTTCGCAATGGTCATCGTGAACGCTGAAAAAGACCTCCGCCACACTCATTGGAGTGCGGAAGGGAGGGAGCCGGTTCATCCCGTTCTTCCCCTATCCTCTGGCCTCCAGGGACGCTCATGAACTCCGGGAGCAGGCCTGTGCGCGTGGGCAGCCGCGGAAGCCGGCTGGCCCTGTGGCAAACCGAGGCCATTATCGCACTGCTGCGGGCCCGGGAGCCGGGTTTGCAGGCCGAAATCGTCCAGATCGTCACCCACGGCGACCGGTTCAACCACAAGCCCATCGGGGAAATGGGAAGCGAGGTGGACAAGGGCATTTTCAACACCGCCCTGGAAGATGCCGTGCTGGCGGGGGAAGTTGATTTTTGCACCGGTTCGTTCAAGGACGTGCAATCCGATCTGCGCGGCAATCTGCGTGCCGTCTCCGTGGGGAAGAGGGAAGATCCCCGGGATGTGTTGGTGAGCCGCCACGGGGTACCCCTGGCAGAGTTGCCCGAAGGCGCCGTGCTGGCCACCAGCAGCCCCCGCCGCATCAGCCAGCTCAAGGCCTACCGTCCCGATTTCCGCTTCCAGCCCCTGCGGGGGAACGTTCCCACCCGGGTGGAGCGGGAGTCCGGGCGTTTCGATGGGATCGTCCTGGCGGCCGCGGGATTGATCCGCCTGGGGCTGGCGGGGCATATCCGCCAGTACATCGGCGAGGACGTGCTCCTGCCCGCACCGGCCCAGGGGGCCATGGGCTGCGAGTACCTGGGATCGAATGGCGAAATCGCGGAACGCATCGCGGGCATCCAGGACGCCGCCACGGAACGTTGCGTGCGCGCCGAAAAGGCCCTGCTGGTGCGGCTGAGCGGGGGCTGCTTCGCCCCGGTGGGCGTGCTGGCCCGCATCGAGGATGACACCATGACCCTGCGCTGCCGGGTGGCCTCCCTGGATGGCGCCCGGGTGGCGGACGCCACAGCCACCGCAATCATCACCGCCACCGGCCCGATGGAGGACGTGGAACCGCTGCTGGCCTCCGTGGAAAGGGACATCGCCGCCCAGGGAGGATTGGAGATCGTCCACGAGGCGCGCGCGTCCCTGCAAGGGGGAGGGTAGCGTGCGCCGGTTTGCGCACCCGCCCCCCCGGGCTTCCCCTCACACCTCCATGTCGTAATCGACGGGTGATTTGGGAAAGACGCGCTCGGATTGTTGGGGGAGTTCATCGGCAGGAGGAGCTTCCGTCTCTGCCCTCTCTGCCGTCTCCGCTGGCGTTGCCGGCCCAGGCCGCGCTGCCGCCTGCGCGGTTTCCCCGGGAGGTCCGTCTCCGGCTTCCGTCCCTTCTTCCACTTCTTCCCCCTTGCCGTCCTCTTGCGGCTCCTTGCCCCGCTCCTCCCATCCCGCCGGCGCGCCGATAACCTCGATCATATGGCGCAGTTGCCTCCAGGCCTCGTTGGCCTTGTCCGGGGGAAAGCGCAACAAGCTCTCCCGCTCGGTGAACAGGCGCAGGGCGTAGCTTTTGCGGTAGGGCTGCACCAACTCCAGCAGCGGCGCGATGGTGCGCAGACTCTTCTTGAGCCGGGCCGCATGTTCCGGTTCCTGAAACCAGACATTGCTGATGGGATAGTCGTGGTAGAGCGCGTACAGGGAGTAGTAGGCGGGATGATTGGCCAGGGCGGCGTAGGGGCCAAGCAGCGTGGGATTGGTGACGGTGGGATTGGTGAAATCGGCCATGGTGCGCCTTTCCGTGGCGGCCCTGCCCCCGCGGTGAATGGGTCAAGCGGGGAGGGAGGGCGGAACGCGGTGCGTTATACCGCGGCGCCTTTCCATTGATTTATCGGAAATGCCGAACCAAGTCAATTCGTTAGGCTGGGGGGAAGGGCCTTGCTCCCTTTTGGGTACCGATACGTCACGGTTTTGCCGGGGAGAAGCGCGCCTATCGAGAACGATCGAAACCCGCATCACTCGCCCGGCGGTCCATCTTCCAGGAGAGCTTGCACGAAGCCGGGCAGGACGAATGCGGCTTGGCGGATGGCCGGGGTGAAATACCGCAGGCCGCCTGGGAAGGGCGGTTCCTCCCGGGGGGTGGCCTGGAGGGGGTCCACCGCATCGGAGGCGAAGGTGAAGCTCCACATGCCGGAGGGGTAGGTGGGAATATACGCCAGGTACGGCGCCACATGACGGAAGTGGGGGGCCAGCCGGGCCCGCACCCGGCCCAGGACGTCCCCGTTGAAATAGGGGGATTCGGTCTGGAACACGCCGATCCCGCCGGGCCGCAGTTTGGCCTTGACCTTGCCGTAGAACGCCGAGGTGAAGAGCTTGGCGGCTTCTCCCACCGGATCGATGGAGTCCACCAGGATCACGTCGAAGGAGCCGGGATGGCCGTCCAGGAAGTCGAAGCCGTCCCGGCACTGCACGGTCACCCGGGGATCGTCCAGCCCGGCCGAGAGCGCAGGGAAAAAGCGGCGGGAGGCTGCGATCACTGCCGGGTCGATCTCCACCAGGGTTATCTCTTCCACGGCGGCATGGCGGAGCGCCTCGCGCACCGAGCCGCCATCGCCGCCCCCGATCACCAGCACCCGGGCCGGCGCGTCGTGGAGGGAGAGGGCGGGGTGCACGATCATCTCGTGGTAGATGAACTCGTCCCGGTCGGTGAGCATCACGCAGCCGTCCAGCAGGAGCATCCTGCCGTATTCCACCGTATCGAACACTTCGATGTGCTGGAATTCGCTCCGCTCGTCCAGCAGCCGCTCCCGCACGGCCAGGGAAAGCCCGGAATAGGGCGTGTGTTTTTCCAGGAACCAGTCTTCGGCCATGATCGGTTTTGCGGGGTTTTTGGCGGGGTTGCACCTTGCGCCTCCCTGCGAAGTCCAGGCGCGGGGTTAGCCGCGGGGTTCAAGCACAGGATGGATCAATACTCGAGCCGTGTCAGGTGGGTGCGGTCGGGCTGGAAGGCGGATTCGAACACCGATTGCAGGGAATCGCCCGTCAGTTTTTCCACGCAGGTGACGATATCCAGATGCACGTATCCCAATTCCGGCCAAGTGTGCGCGGAGAGGTGCGATTCGGACAGAATGGCCACCGTGCTCACTCCCGGGCCGAAATGGTGGGAATGCCAGCCGACGCTGGTCAGATCCAACTCATCGACGGCGGACTGGAGGATTTCCTTCAGCAAATCCGGATTGTCGATTCGGGCAGGGTTTACGCCGTACAACTGCAACACCCAATGTTCAATATAGGGGGAAGAAAACTCGAAGTGATCCGGTTTCAACCGGTATTTGAGCGGTTCTTCAGGCCTGGTTTCGATGTCGCGCGGCAGTTCGTTCAACGATGAATTCAATGACTGTTTTCTCACCTCCCTTGAGTCGCCGGTACGTTGCCGGCATGGCGGATTACGGGATTTGAATCGGGTATGGGTTCCGACGGTCCGCGGGAGGCTACAGTTGCGTCATGCGCTCAGCCTCATTCAACCGTCTCTGCCGGTACTCATAAATTCCCCGATTGGGTGCTGGCCGGATTGGCGGATTCCACCAATGGTGAGGAAGAATTTATACCCGCACCCCTCCGGGATTGTCAAGAAATGCTACGATCCTCCGATAACGAATCCAGGGGCGATGCCTTTGTAACTTTAGCCATTGTAAATTCATTGCAATATCACCGCAATGTTATCGAATGTGATCGAACGCTACCGAACGGCATTGCGTTCCTCATGGCAATGGGAGCCTCGGGAAATCCGCGCAGATCGCGCGATTCCCATGAATATTCCCCATACCCCGCATGCCACAGCATGACTCCGCCTTTGGGACGGGGCCGATGCGGGACGGTCTACTAAGGTGATGCTCACATCATCTCAACTCGGAAACCGCGCAGCCATGACCAGGATCAAGAAAACCGGAAACCAGAGCCGCGGGAAATCCTCGCTCCATCCCAGGCTTCCCGCGCCAAGCTCCAAACCGGGCTCCGCGCGAAGTTCCAAACCGGGTTCCGCCCGGGGGCCCGCCTTTGGCCGGCGCTGGGGGATGCGCCTGGCGGTACTCCCTGCGCTGCTGTTGGCGCTGGCCGCCCTGGCCGGATGCGGAGGCCCCACGCCCCGGATTCCCCAGGGCCCGGAGCCCTACACGGACGAGGAGTTCATGTCGCGCCACGGGTACATGCTCAATACCGTGCTGGAGCGGCCCGGAATGATCCGGCGCTACCTGGCCGAGTTGAACCGGCGCGAAACGCAAGGCCGTCTGCAACGCTGGGAGGTAATCCGCGCCCGGCAGGCTGCCTTCATCGCGCGGCAGAAGGCCCTGGTCACCGGAAACCTGGAGGAATTCCTGCGCATGCAGGCCATGCTCGCCGATTACCGGGAACGGCGGGAACGGGAGCGCCTCGGGCGCCTGGAAGAATTCCTGTTCCGCGTGAACGAGTTCGCCCCACCCCTGACCCCCAACCAGTTGCTGGGCGAGGAGCAGTAGCCGGGTATCTGGTCCCCCCCATTTCATCGGGAGCCGACCGGCATTCCCGGGCGGTCATGCTCATTCAGACCCTCTTTGCTTTTCTCCACCTGCATTTAGTACGTTTCCATTGGATGCCTGTGATTTTGTGCATCCGGCGGCGGTGTTTGCCCATGGCAACTGCCGGTGCGCAGTTTCATGAATTACCGGCCCCCTAACGACCCCCGGCAGGGAGCCGGAAGTTCATTGAACAGCGTCTCTGCACCCCGGATACATTTGTAATAACAGCATGTTGATTCAACATAAATCTTTGCTTTTCTGCGTAAATGGGGGGCCGCCGTTCATTTAACAACTGGGGAATAATTTCCCCCGCATGTTGTAGGTTTTTTGCTTTTCCGACAAGATCACAGGCCTTTTAGTACGTTCCCAATTGCCACCCCGGGCCTGTTGCGCTGCCGGGGCCTTTTCCGTATTTCCGGCCCCGGCAGCGAATGTCCGCTGGCGCCGGGAACGGAACATCCCAGCCACTCCATCGCAGGAGCAAGATGAGCAAGGGAGGATCCCCATTCACCCCGCCCGGCACAATCGCCCTGATCGGTGGGGAAGGACAGATGGGCAGCAAGTTCGTCCGGTTGTTCGAGCAAGACGGATTGCGTGTGCTGGTGTCGGGGCCATCGGACGATCCGGGCTATGGCGGGATCGTGGAGGCAGCGGACGTAGTGGTGGTCACCGTTCCCATCACCGAGACGGTGGGGGTGATCGAGCGGATCGCGCCCCACATGCGCCCCGAACAATTGCTGAGCGACTTCACCTCCATCAAGGGGGAACCCGCCGCCGCCATGCTGGCCTCCCCGGCGCGGGTGATCGCCTGCCATCCCATCTTCGGGCCCCATACCAACCCCCACGGCCAGAACGTAGTGCTTTGTCCTGAGCGCCCGGGAGATTTCCTGGAGTGGTACGCCGGCTTCTTCCGGCGCCATGGCATGATCGTGGTGGAGATGAAGCCCGCCGCCCATGACGAGGCGATGGCCTTCATCCAGGGGTTGACCCACTTCATCAACATCGCCTTCGCCCGCACCCTGCAAACCCGCGGGGCGGACCTGCCGGACATTCTCAAGGTATGCAGCCCGGTCTATCAGGTGCTGTTCGCCATGCTCTGCCGGATTCTCAGCGGGGATTCCCACCTCTACGGCCAGATTCAAATCTCCAACCGCGAGAACATTCCCGTACTGGAGGATTTCCTGGCCAACGGGAAGGACCTCCTCGAACATGTGCAGGATAAATCCTGGGAAGACATGTACCGCATTTTCGAGGAGGCGGCCGATTACCTGGGCGATTACAAGGACGTGGCCCGGCAGGAGAGCGAATTCCTCATCGAGCAGATGACCCGTTATCTGGCTTCCGAAGCGGGGCCGGGGGACGGTACGGAGATAGGCACAGGAACAGGTGGAGTAATGGAGGCGGGGACAAGCAAAAAGGACGGGGGGAATGAGTGAAAAATTGACAGATTAAAGGAGGCGGGCATAAACTAGGCGCAAGTTCCGAAAGGGAACCGCGGAAATGCACCTGGCCACAGGCTTGTGGCCAGGTGATGGGGCGGGAACTCCCGGCCCCGCGGCAGGGAGCGGGCGGAGGCTTCCGGGAGATTAAATCCAAAAAACCCTTTAACCCGAAGATAAGGGGAATTCCATGGAAATGGATCTGTTCAGTTATCAGGGCTACGTATTCCTCGTGCGCTGGTCGCATTTTCTGGCCGGCATCACCTGGATCGGAATCCTGTACTACTTCAATTTCATCCAGGGGCCGTTTCTGGCCGGCGTGGATGAAGCCGCCACCAAAAAGGACGTCACCACCAAGCTGCTCCCGCGGGCATTATGGTGGTTCCGCTGGGGCGCCATGTTCACCGTGATCGCCGGAATTCTGCTGCTGATCGATTTTTACACCCAGGACCCGAATTTCTTCAGTACGGCCCGGGGCGTCAACATCAGCATCGGCGGTGTGCTGGGGATCGTCATGTGGTTCAACGTGTGGTTCATCATCTGGCCCAACCAGAAGAAGATCATCGCCTCGGTGGAGCAGGGCAAAGGTCCCACGGATCTGGGCGGCAAGCCCCGCGTGGCCTTCCTGGCTTCCCGCACCAATACCATGCTCTCCATTCCCATGCTCTTTTTCATGGCTGCTTCCAGCCACGGAGTGTGGGCATAGGTCTGGTCCTAGGCTGAAGCGAGAGGCAACGGATATTGCTCCTCCCCCGGTGCGGTCCCGCAAAAAGTTCAGGGCAATGCGTGCCCGGGGGCGGGCGATGAAACTTTAAGGCGATGAAACTTCAAATCGACAAAGGAAGGCTACCATGAAGAACCCATTGGACTCCGTATCCGGCACCATCTGGGCCGGCATCATCATCACCGTCGTGCTGTGGGTTATCGTCGACGGAATTCTTTTCTAGCGGTTATACCCCTGGTCGCAAGTCTGCGGCCGGGGGTTGAATCCCCTCCCCTGGCCGCCATCCTGCGGGCAGGGGTAGTTCCCACG
>CAZOXD010000159.1:0-11819 GCA_964583525.1 uncultured Pseudomonadota bacterium | reverse complement strand
CCCCCGGAGACTGGGGAATGCTGGCCCGCGCGCTGCCGCTACAGGGAATGGTAACGCAGGGTATGGCCCTCAGGCTGCCGGATCGGGAAGAGGAAAAATCCCGCTCCGGCGGCCGTCTCAGACGCTAGCTCACTTTCGGCGCACCGATCCTCGCTCAAGCGCCATGATTCCGTGTCCACCCGTCCTGGAACCGCTGGCAGGCCTCACTCCCATTCGTTCCATTCGCGCAATATCGTTTTCGATTGAAAAAAGGGGAAATATCCGATAAACTATTTAGACAATTAGATCCACATAAAATGTCCCGACCGATGGGTGAACCGCAGGTTTCCAGGGGAAAGGAGGGACAATGGCCGATCCGCGAAATCCCGCCGGGCGGGCAATCTTCCTTAGAGCCGGGCCGGATTCCCTTTTTATCAAGTGGCGCATCGGATTGCTGTCGGCGATCGCGCTGCTGCTGGCCGCCTGTGGGGGCGGGGGAGGCGGCAGTGGCAACGGGGGGCCTCCTCCCGCCGGGCCCGAACCGCCGGCGGAGATACAGCTCTATTATTACGTCAGCGACGGCAGCGGGGACGACGGCAATCCCGGTACGCTGGCCAGTCCGATGCAGACCGTCCAGGCCGCCATCGACGCGGCGGCCGCCACCGGCGAGTTGGCCTGGGTGCTGGTGGAATCCGCGACCTACGACGCCACCCACGAGACCGGAAATTCCGTCACCCTGGCCGACGGGGTCTCGCTCTTCGGGGGTTATTGCGTCGGCTTCGCCAGCCGGGATTTGGAGGCCTGCCCATCCAACATGTTCGACGAGAGCGCGGCGGGCACCGCGGCCGATCGCGCCCGGGCCCTCACGGCGGGCGTGGGGGTGACGGCGCTCACCGTGGTGGACGGCATGGGGGTGTTCGGCAAGGGGGGCGGCATCGCGGCGTCGATCCTGATCGAGGGCGGGACGGTCACCATCCAGAACAGCCTGATTTCCACCACCAACGCCGGCACACTCAACGTGGCCACAACCAGCTACGGCCTCCGCATCGAGGGGGGCGCGCCGTCCATCGTCAACAACCAGATCAACGGCGGCACGGGGAGCGATTACGCCTTCGGCGTCTACGCCATCAACGCGGCCTCGCCGCTCATCCAGGTCAACCGGATCAACACGCAGATATGGGTCGGGGGCGGCGACTACTCCATCGGAGTCGTGGCGGCGGGAACGGGCGGAACGCCCCATCTGCTCGGAAACACGATCCGCGGCGGCATGGCCACCGTGAGCGTCAGGGGCGTTCAGGTCAACCCGGGGAGCGAGGCGGTCGTCGAAGACAACGACATCTCCGCGGGGAGCATCGTCCCGGGCGCGGCCGGCGCCACGAGCACCTACGGCGTGCAGGTGAACGCAACCACGCTGCCCCTGATCGCCGGCAACCGCATCGCGGGCGGGCGGGCCGAATCCGGCATCGCCGACAGCAGCGGGGGCGACTACTCCCACGGGATCTATTTCAACACGGCGGCTGCGCCCATGCCATGGACGACGTACAACGAGATCGACGGCGGGGAAGGCGCCACCATCTCCTTCGGCGTCCGCATCGTGCAGGGGGCGCCCTACCTCCTCTACAACACCGTCAACGGGGGCACGGGGCCGGAGGCCCGCGGCATTTCGAACGAGTTCGGAACGCCGGGCATCGGCTACAACACCATATACGGCAGTTCGCTCTCGCTGGTCAGCGCCACCTCCTACGGCATTTACAACAAGGGCAATTCCGTCATCAGCAATAATTTCGTTCACGGCGGTCTCGGCGAGGCCACCTATGGCGTCTACCTCTCCGGCTCCGCCCCGCAAATCTCCGGCAACACCATCGACGCCGGGATCGACACGGGCCTAACGTCCTTAGGGTATGGTGACAATTACGGCATCTACGCCCTGACATCCGATGCGGCGCTCAGCGGGAATACCATCCACGGGCGGGGCGGAGATGCGGTCTACCTGACGGGCGGCTCCAATCCCGCCATTTCCGGCGGCCGCATGCTCGGAAAAACCTGCATTCACGAGGCGGATGAAAGCAGCGATCCCGCATCCGTGGACGGGGTGGAGATCGCCTGCACCCCCGTTGAATATCACGACTACGACCTCGGCTGGGATTTCGGCGACTCCTTTTGCGGCAGCGGGGATAATTTCACGAACACCGCTGCTGAAGGAAACAACTTTTGTTTGGTTGTCGGCGGATTGGTGTATGGAGTGGTGACCCCCAAGGCGACGAACATTACCTCCGGAAGTACGTATTTCCCCTGATTCCCGGCCATGAGCCGGGATGCCCCCCGGAGACTGGGGAATGCCGGCCCGCGCCCTGCCGCTACAGGGAATGGTAACCCAGGGAATGGCCGTCAGGCTGCCGGATCGGGAAGAGAAAAAATCCCGCTCCGGCGAAGAGCCGGAAACCTAGGCCTCGCCAGGGCGGGCGGGGGAGAATACTATTAGGTTCCTTGGTGCTGGGGGCACGGCAAGCCGTACCCCCGCGAAGGGCGGGTGGGTCCGTACTCCCACCCTTACTGGGGCTGGAAGGCCGGGTAGGCTTCCATGCCGAACTCGTGGAGATCGATGCCTTCCATCTCCTCCTGTTCGCTGACCCGCAGGCCGAGGGTGTACTTGATGGCCAGCCAGACCAGCATGCTGGTGGCAAAGGCGAATGCGCCGATGATGACGATCCCCTTGACCTGGGCCCAGAGGGCAACTTCGGGATTGAAGATTCCCACCGCCAGCGTGCCCCAGATGCCGTTCACCAGGTGCACGGAAAGCGCGCCCACCGGGTCGTCCAGCTTCAGCTTGTCGAAGAGGGGCACGGCAATGATCACCAGCACGCCGGCAATGGCGCCGATCAGCACGGCCGTTCCCACGCCGGGATAGTCCGGCCCGGCCGTGATGCCCACCAGCCCGCCCAGGGCGCCATTGAGCACCATGGACAGGTCGATCCTCTTGTAGAGCAGTTGGGTCAGGATCAACGCAGTCACCGCGCCCGCGGAAGCCGCCATGTTGGTGTTGACGATCACCTTGCCCACGGCGATGGCGTCGGACATGCTACCCAGCGCAAGCTGGGAGCCGCCGTTGAATCCGAACCAGCCCAGCCAGAGGATGAACGTGCCCAGGGTGGCCATGGGCAGGTTGGCGCCGGGGATGGGGCGGATGCCGCCTCCCTTCAGGTATTTGCCCAGCCGCGGACCCACCAGGATCACACCGGCCAGAGCGGCCCAGCCGCCCACGGAATGGACGATGGTGGAGCCGGCGAAATCGGTGAAACCTTCCAGCAATCCGCCCAACGCGCTGCCACCCCAGCTCCAATGGCCCTGGATGGGATAGATGATCGCCGTCAGCACCACGGTGAAGAGCATGAATGCCCAGAACCGCATCCGCTCCGCCACGGCCCCGGATACGATGGAGGCCGCGGTGGCCACGAATACCACCTGGAAGAAGAAATCGGCCATCATGGAATGGTCACCATCCTTGAACCCGTCGAGGACGAAACCGAATGCCATGAAGGCGTTTCCCTCGCCGTACATGATGTTGTAGCCGATCATCCAGTACATCAGGCAGGCCATCGCATACAGCGTAATGTTCTTGCAGAGAATGGTCACCGTGTTCTTGGCCTGGGTCAGCCCGGCTTCCAGCATGGCGAATCCCGCCGCCATCCACATGACGAGGATGCCCGACAGGATCAGCCAAATGGTATCGAAAACGAATTTCACTTCTGGATTCATGGTTTTCTCTCTAATTTCTTCTGATTGAATGAAGAGGGTGGATTGAGCAATCGTTTACCGGGCGTCTTGCCCTGGACGCCTTGCACAGGAAGACCTGCGCAGGAAGACTTGCACCGCGAGCCGGGTCAGATTGCCTTCTCGTTCAGTTCCCCGGTGCGAATCCGTACCGCCTTGGAAATCGGATAGACGAATATTTTTCCGTCCCCCACTTTTCCGTTCCCCGCGGCGGAGATGATGGCCTCGATGACCGCATCCTCCTTGTCCGCCTGGACGATGGTTTCCAGCTTCACCTTGGGGAGAAAGTCCACCGTGTACTCGGCGCCGCGATAAAGCTCGCTGTGGCCTTTCTGTTGTCCGAATCCCTTGACCTCGTAGATCGTCAATCCGGAAATCCCAATGTCATTGAGTGCCTCACGCACCTTTTCCAGGGTGTAAGGCTTAATGATCGCCTCGATCTTGATCATGAAAAACACTCCTCTGATGGCTGTGATGGACGGCCTCCCGCCAACATCGATTCCGGGCCGATAAAATCCCGGCTCGGGAAGCCGCAAATAATTTTTACGGATCTCCCTCCATTAGGCAGAATGCGTGCCATCCCGAAAAATAATTTTATGCTGTTGATATAATTATGATATTATCTACCGGCATGATCCGGGCGAACTCAGAAATGCCTAAATATTCATCATATAACAATCATATATGATGAAATTTTATGCAGCTCGTTGAATGGGTGGAACGACCATTGCGTTTTCCTTGACGATCCCGGAAAATGAAGGCCGAATAAAGTTGGCGGCGTTGATCCTCCCATTTCATTCAATACTCACCCGAGCCGCACCCGTTTGCGCCCAACGGAAGCGAAGCCAACCCGGACAGGGTCATGCTGAAAAAATTCATCCGATTTTTCATCCCCTCCAAGAATGACCGCAATCTCAAGGAATTCCAGCGCATCGTGGAGCAAATCAACGCTCTCGAACCGGAGATGGAACAGTTGCGGGACGAGGAATTTCCCGCCCGCACCCAGGCGCTGAAGGAGCACGTGGGGAACGGGGAGTCCCTGGACGATATCCTCCCAACCGCCTTCGCGCTGGTGCGGGAGGTCAGCCGCCGGGCCATTGGTGAGCGGCACTTCGACGTCCAGTTCCTGGGGGGCATCGGTCTGCACCGGGGGATGATCGCGGAGATGAAAACCGGCGAGGGCAAGACCCTGGCGTCCACCCCTCCCTCCTATCTCAACGCCCTCACCGGCAAGGGCGTGCACATCGTCACCCCCAACGATTATCTCGCCAAGCGGGACAGCCAGTGGATGGGCGCCATCTACGACAGACTCGGCCTGACCGTGGGCCTGATCCAGCACGGCATGGACGATGAGGAACGGCGCGAGGCCTATGCCGCCGACATCACCTACGGCACCAACAATGAGTTCGGCTTCGACTACCTGCGGGACAACATGAAATTCCGCCTGGAAGACTACGTCCAGCGGCCCTTCCATTTTGGCATCGTGGACGAGGTGGACTCGATCCTCATCGACGAGGCGCGCACCCCCCTCATCATCAGCGGCCCCACCGAGGAATCCACCGAAAAATACTACCTGATCCACAAGGTGATGGGCGGCCTTTCCCGCGAAATCCGCAAGGAGGAGATGGGCCAGATGCCTCCGGGCGAAATGCATGGCATTGAGGAGGGGTGGGAAAACCTGGAGGACGATAAGGCCGTGGTGCGCGAGGGGGACTATTCCCTGGACGAAAAAGCCCGCGCCATCACCCTCACCGAACGCGGCGGGATGCTGATCGAGGAACGGCTCTCCAAGCAGGGTCTGCTCACCCATGGCAGCCTGTTCGACCTGGAAAACATCGAGGTGCTTCATCACGTCAACCAGGCCCTGCGTGCGGTGTACATGTTCAAGCTCGACGTGGACTACGTGGTCAACGAGGGCAAGGTAGTAATCGTGGACGAGTTCACCGGGCGGCTCATGCCCGGGCGGCGCTTTTCCGACGGGCTGCACCAGGCCCTGGAGGCCAAGGAGAACGTCCGCATCGAGCGCGAGAGCCAGACCTACGCCACCATCACTTTCCAGAACTACTTCCGCATGTACGAAAAGCTGGCCGGCATGACCGGAACGGCCAAGACGGAAGAGGAGGAATTCATCAAGATCTACGGCATGCCGGTGCTGGAAGTGCCCACTAACCGCGATATGATCCGCGACGACCAGCCCGACGTGATCTACAAGACCAAGGCCGCGAAAATGCGCGCGGTGGTCAAAGACGTCATGGAGATCAACGATTCCGACCAGCCGGTGCTGGTGGGGACGGCCTCCATCGAGGCCTCGGAGGAGTTGAGCCGCCATCTCAAGCAGGCCGGCGTCGAGCACACCGTGCTCAACGCCAAGTACCACGAGAAGGAAGCGGAGATCATCGCGGACGCCGGGGAGGCCGGCCACGTCACCATCGCCACCAACATGGCGGGGCGAGGCACCGACATCAAGCTGGGCGAAAACGTGCCGAAGCTGGGCGGCCTGTTCATCATCGGCACCGAGCGTCACGAATCCCGCCGCATCGACAATCAGTTGCGGGGACGCTCCGGCAGGCAGGGCGACGACGGCGCATCGCGCTTCTACCTGTCCCTGGAAGACGACCTGATGCGCATCTTCGGGGGCGAGCGCATCGCCAACCTGATGACCAAGCTCCGGGTGGAGGAGGACGAGGCCATCACCCACGTTCTGATCAGCCGCGCCATCGAAAACGCCCAGAAAAAAGTGGAGGGCCACAACTTCGAGATCCGCAAGCACGTGCTGGAATACGACGATGTGATGAACAAGCAGCGCGAGATCATCTACCGCCAGCGCCGCGATATCCTGGGCTCCAACATTTCCGAAGTGCTGCTGGACATGGCCGACGAAGCCCTGGAGGACATCGTGTCCGTCCATACGGACTCCAAGCATGCCGACCAGTGGGACGGGGAGGGGCTGGACTCCCAGTTCGCCGCCTCCTTCGGTGTGAATTCAGAGATCGACTGGGACGATCCCGAGCTATCCCCCAACGGACTCCGCTCCACCTTGATGAATCTGGTGGAATCTCTCTATTCGGAAAAACGCGCCAGTCTGGCGGCGATCATGACCACGGCCCAGGAAGGAGTGGTGCCCACCGAAGCGCAGGTGGAAGAGGTCTTCGCCGATTTTCAGCGTCATATCCTGCTCAACATCCACGACAACCTGTGGAAGGACCACCTGCTCTCCATGGATCATTTGCGCGAGGGCATCGGGCTGGTGGGATACGCCCAGAAAAAACCCATCGACGAGTACAAGCGCGAGGGCTTTAACATGTTCTCCGATCTGATGTTTCGCATCAGCAAGGAGGCCGTGATCACCTTCTTCCGCACCCACTTCGGCTCCGAAGCCCCGCGGGAGGAAGATGCGGCGGAACGGACGCGCAAAACACAGGAAAAACTGGCCTACCAGCACGGCGAAGAGGGCGGCGGCGAAATCGCCAAGCCCAGTAAGGTGCACAAGCTGCCCAACTGGAAGCGCAAGAAGTCCGGCTCCTCCCGCCGCCGCCGCCGCCAACGCCAGGCTCAGGGCGGGCAGTAGGGCTGCCGCGCCAGCCCATTCCTTCCTGCGCCGCAGGGTGCTGGGTAAGGATGCCCCCATTTCCGCGGAACTGGCCGGGCTCTGTAAACGGGACGGGCAAGCCTGCCCGGCCCGGGGAATCCGGCCTCTCTGCGATTTCCGGGCGGAACTGGCCTTGGCCAGGGCCGCTGAAGCCGCCATGTTCAAACGGCTGGGAATTCACGGGCCGAACCCGGCTTCCCAGCCCAGCCAGGAAAGCCAGGGGAAGGAGGGAAAAGAGGGCGGGAAGGAAAATTCCACCTCCCAACCCTGAAATCGCGCACCCATTCCGGGAAATTCCGCGTTCAAGAAATGAGGCGGCTCCGCCTCAGGGCAATTGCATTCTGAGCGCATTCTGAAAATTTTTCATGGATTCATCAGATCCGGAAAAATAAAAAAATGACGCAGGCGTCCCTTCCCGAGGGAGGGCAGGCGCCATTTTCCGGCCTCCCCAGGCCGGACAGGCGTGTCCGGCCCTCGAATGTGGCCCGCCCCACTCCGGCCCGCTTCAGCCTCCCCTGCCGGTTATGGTAAGATAGAGGAAGAGGCTACCCGGTGAATCCACGGTGATTCCACGGTGATTCCACTTAGCGAAATACGGTGCGCGCATGGGACGAACGCAAGAAGAACGGGATGGGGAAGGCGGGACGAATCCCCAGGTGGAGGGACGATCGCTTGGAATGCTGGGCGATTTGAAGTTGGGGAGTTTCGTGCGGCGCATCGCCCACGCCCTGGACTTCTGGTCCCATCCCCAAGCGGAGACGGAGACCCCTCTCCTGGTGGATATTCTGGCCTTGAGCCGGGAAGCCCTGGAAAAGCGGGGCACAATCGCCGGGTTGGTGGCCATTGCCCAGGTCGCGGATGCCTACGGCGAACTGGACGAGACGGGCCGGGACGGCTTCTTCGTCATGCTGAAAAACGAGTTCTCGGTGGACGAGGCGGCGCTTTCCTCGGCCATCACCGCCTACCTGGAAACCGCGGAAGGAGCCGGCGGTGCGGATGGTATTGAGGGTGAGGGCGCCCGCGCCCGGGCGCTGGTGGCCTTGAGCCGCACGTTGGAGAGTCCCCGCCATGCCCTCTTCAAGCTCTTCAACACCATTCCCTCGGGCATCAAGTTCCTGGTGGACCTGCGCGCGCACCTGCACTCGCGGGTGCGCAAGGATCCTTCCCTGGCGCCGCTGGAGTACGAGTTGCGGCGGCTGCTGGAATCGTTTTTCAACCTGGGCTTCCTGCACCTGGAGCGCATCGGGTGGGACAGCCCGGCCGCCTTGCTGGAAAAGCTGATCGAGTACGAGGCGGTACACCGCATCACCAACTGGGACGACCTCAAGCACCGCCTGGTGTCCGACCGGGCCTGCTACGCCTTCCTGCACCCGGGCATGCCCAACGAGCCGGTGATCTTCGTGGAGGTGGCTTTGGTGAAGGGCATCGCGGACAACATCCAGACCCTGCTCGACCCCGATGCCCCGGACCTGCCGCCCGATCAGGCCGACACCGCCATCTTCTATGGCATCTCCAACGCCCAGAAGGGGCTGCGGGGAATTCCCTTCGGCAACCTGCTCATCAAGAAGGTGGTGTCCTCCCTGCGCGCGGAAGCGCCCAACCTGCGGACGTTTTCCACCCTTTCCCCCCTGCCGCGCTTCCGGGCGGAATTTTTGGAAAGCGCCCTGGAAGATGGCTCCATCACCCAATTCTACAAGGAGGGAGAGGGCAAGGCCTTGCTGAAGGCGGTCCAGGCCCGCACCATCGGCGAGGCGGTTAGCCATTTGCTGAAATCCCCGGACTGGTTTCTGCGTCCCCGCCTCTCCGAGCCCCTGGCCCCGGGACTGCTCCGCGCCGCCCGGCACTACCTGGCCGAGGTGCGCAAAGGCGATAACGCCTCCTGCCCGGTGGCCCACTTTCACGCCTCCAACGGCGCGCGGCTGGAACGCATCAACTGGCTGGGGGACACCTCGGATGCCGGCCTCGCCCAATCGGCGGGGATCATGGTCAATTACCTCTACGACATGGAGCGCTTCGAACTGCACCAGAACGAGTACCGGCAAACCGGCAAGATCGACATGGGCGGGAAGGTGAGCGAGTTGTGAGGGGGGGCGGGGAATGGTGTTCAAACCTTGCCCTTTGAGCGGGGGACTGTTTTCATGAAGGGGGGACAGGTTCTTTTCGTCGAAGGTTTTTTCTTTACGTGCCGATTGGGAAACAAATCATGGGCAAGGCAGCGATTCTCCTCCATAAACGCGAAGAAATTCTGCGCATTGCAAAGCGGCATGGGGTCGGCGCAATACGCGTTTTCGGCTCCGCGGCCCGGGGAGAGGCCGGGGCAGAGAGCGATGTGGATTTCCTGATCGAGGTGAATGGACAGACGCCGCCCTGGTTTCCCGGAGGGCTGGTGGCCGAACTGGAAACCCTCCTTGGACGGCGGGTGGATGTCGTGGAATCCTCGGCACTCCGGGAGGAGATGAGGAGACGGGTGCGGGATGAGGCTGTTCCGCTCTGATATGGAATCGTGAAACGGGATCGAATCTATCTCAATCACATCCTCGAATGCCTTTCGGCGATCGAAGAGTATGTACTTGATGGGGAATCGTACTTTCTTGCGGACCGGAAAACCCAAAAAGCGGTATTGAGGGAACTTCAGGAGCTTTCGGAATCCACCAAACGCCTTTCATCCAAATTGAAATCCAGCCGTCCGGGGATTCCCTGGCGGGATATCGCGGGATTTCGCAATCTGATTGTCCACGATTACCTGGGTCTAAGCATGCCCAGGATTTGGAACATCATCGAAGGCGATCTGCCGCCATTACGGCAAGTAGTTGAAGGATTGTTGGATGAGTAACCGGCCTCGCCCAATCGGCGGGGATCATGGTCAATTACCTCTACGACATGGAGCGCTTCGAACTGCACCAGAACGAGTACCGGCAAACCGGCAAGATCGACATGGGCGGGAAGGTGCGCGAGTTGTGAGGGGGGAAGGACCGGTTGCGCCCTACGGCCCGCCGATTCTCCCTCGGGATTTACTGACGCGAAGATCTGCTTTTAAGCCCTATTCCGGCGTCCATGCCTTCAGCACATCCGGCCGCGCTTCCAGCCCGGCTTCCAGATCCCGCAACCGCTCCGGGGAGCCGGTGGTGCCGTAGAACGCGTCTCCGGCGTCGCAGGCCCGCACCTCCTCTCCCTCCGCGATGGCGTCCAGCAGCACGTCGATCAGGTCGAAGGATTCTCCGGACGCCTTGCCCGCTGTCCCGCCCCCCTGCCCGGGCCGGACAAGCGTGTCCGTCCCTCGATTCATTCGCGCCAGCAGGCGCGGGCTTAGCAGGGAAATGCCGTTGAAGGCCAGGGGCCGGGCGTCACCCTGAGGGCGGCGTTCCAGGCGGCGTTGTCCGCGCCGGGCGGAATCGATTCCGCAGACGGCGCCCGAATCGTCCACCAGCAGGTACGAGCCGCTATCCCGCGCCTGCACCGCCAGGGTGGCCAGGGCACCGGCGGAGGCATCGCCTTTAAGATGCCGGTGGGCTTCTTCCAATCCTTTCAGACCGAGGGCCGAGACGATATCGCCATTCCATACCAGCAGGGGTTCTTCGCCCCAGAATTCGGCTGCATTGCGCAGTCCCCCGCCGGTGCCCAGCAGGCGGGGTTCGTGAAAGAGCCGCAGTGGAAGAAGAGGCGTGCCGTCCGGGCGTCCGGCCAGGTGGCTTTGCACGGCAGCGGCGAGGTGGTGGGTGTTCATGGCCAGCCGGCGTACCCCCTGCCGCGCCAGGTAGGCCAGCAGGCGGTCCAGGAAGGGCACTCCCAGCACGGGAACGAGCACCTTGGGAAGCGTATCGGTGAGGGGCCGCAGCCGGGTTCCCAGTCCCGCCGCCAGGATCATCGCCTTCACGGGGCGGTTTCCCGGGACGGCGCAGCTTCCTCGATTGCGTGGTCGATGTCCAGATGCCGCAGTTCCACCGCGAACCCGGCTTCCCGCAGCGCTGCGGCCAGCCGTTCCGCCTGATACACAGAGCGGTGCCGGCCCCCGGTGCAGCCGAAGGATGCCATCAGCCGCTCCCGGCCATCCATGGCGAAGGCCCGCGCTGCGGAAAGCACCAGGGCCGCGGCGTGTCCGTGAAATTCCTGGGCAACGGGACTGGCTTCCATGAAAGCGATGATGGAGGCCTCGTTTCCCTTGCAGGGACGCAGCTTCTCGTCCCAAAAGGGATTGGGGAGGGAGCGGCAATCGAAGATGAATCCCCCGCCATGGCCGCTGTCGTCCGCCGGAGGTCCGCTGTACCGGTAGCCGAAGCTGTAGAGATAAATGGTTGGTGCCGCCATGCCGCCCGCCTGTCCCTATGAACTTCGCGTCAGAAGTTCAGGTGCTATAATTTGATCGCTATGGTTCGATCGCATTTATTTGCAATCTTTAGACGTGAAGTTCTGCCATTAAGCGCTGGCAAGGCCCCTCAACCCGGCTCGCGGCGGATGCGCGCGCCCAGCGCGGAAAGCCGCT
>CAZOXD010000158.1:4910-11889 GCA_964583525.1 uncultured Pseudomonadota bacterium | reverse complement strand
GGGGGGATGAATTTCCGGAGGGGCGGTGGTCCCTCTCCTCATGGGTGAGCGGCGCGGGCGTCCCTGCCCGCGGTGTGGGTGGGCTTTCCGTTCAAGGCGGCCCGCCCCCTCCGATACTGCTTCCCGGTGCGCCTGGTGCGATTGGTGGCCAGGAAGGTTTTCGGGTCAAGGGGTGAGGTCCAGCGCCTCCACGATGCGGGTAAAGGGCAGTTTCGCCTGCTCGTTCACCTGCTGCACCAGGTTCTTGTCGTCCGATTCGAAGAGGCACATGCAGGCGCCCTCCCCGGGGAGGAAAGTGGAGCGGATGAACTGCTGAAAGATCGTCCAAGAGCTAACACGTTGCATTTTCCTTCCGTTTCCCCGCCTGCCCGGAAATTCCCCCGCCGCGATTGCCTGCCCGGAAGGGGATCGGCTACATTGAGGGTTGGACGCCACGGGCTTCCCCGGAAAATGGGCGAGCCGGCGCCATTACCGATGCTTGCCTTCAACCTCTCATCATGACCGGTTCCGCCATGCCATTGACCACCGCCGCCCCCCGCAAACACATTCACACCCGCCAGATTCAATGCAAGGGATATCTGCGCGAGGATGGTCTGTGGGACATCGAAGGAACCATCACCGATACCAAGACCTATGCTTTCGGCAACGACTTCAAGGGGGAAGTCGCACCCGGCGAGCCGATTCACGATATGGCGATCCGCCTCACCGTGGACGACCGGTTCGAGGTGCGGGCCGTGGAGGCCGTCATGGACAGCCATCCCTATCCGATTTGCGGGGATGTGACGCCCAACTTTCAACGGCTGGTGGGTCTGAAGATTCAATCGGGATGGTGCCGGGAAGTGCGGCGCAGGCTGGGCGGCATCGCAGGCTGCACCCACATGGTCGAACTGCTGGGGCCTATCGCCACGGCGGCGATGCAGACCATCCGCCCCTACCGGCGCAATGAGGTGCGCCAAAGCCTGGAAGAAGGAGAAACTGACCCCACCATCCGCCGCCCGCATCAGATCGATACCTGTTATGGCTGGGGGAGCGGAAACGAGGTGGTGCGGCGCTATCTGCCGGATCATTACACCGGTGGGGAGGGGAACAGGGAAAGGGGCGGCGAGTCATCCAATCCATAATCCCACAGGTTCATGACGGCACTGGAATGTATCTCCGGCTGCCTCCCCGGGAGAGGGCCAGGCACGATCCAGCATTCATCCCGAATCCCGGGCAAACCGGGCGCCGGGGGAGCCTTGCGGAAGAATCTACGTTCCATTTCCCTGCAAATTCCCACATCGCGCCCGCGAACGGGGATATAGGCGAAAACGGGATCACTTAGCGGAATGGAGAGATTGGTTCGGCGTCAGTTGGCGAACCGCCAGCATGCGGCAAAAGGCCGGCAGCCGGCCGGATCGGAATTAATTCCCGGGCGCCGATTTTCCGGACGATGCCTTCATCGTAATGGGTTCGAGGTTTGAAGCATCGTCAATGGCGTGAACAGGAGAGGAGCTTCGGACTTCGGCCGCTTTTGTGGTGGCAATGCCGACCAAGATCAGTATCAACAGAACAACAACGAATACGGCAACTGCGGGATTATTACGAATAAATTTCTTCATGTATTGAACTCGAAAATAAATATGAAAAGAAATTCCAAAATGAATGGAAACCCGCTCCCCATTGAATACGGGAAAGGGCACGACACGCTTGGCAGTTTGACGGGAGAAACGCAATTTGGCTGATAATCCGGTAGTGGGTCAGTTTAAATAATGTGCTGAAAATCATGGTTTGCGATTACTTTATATCCATAACTCCCATATCGCTGAAAACGATTTTCAAAAAGGTTTAATCCCAGTGGCGGCGGGCCACCTTGAAATATGGCGCCCGCCGATCCCCAGGGTCGGGCGTCATGCTTATGGAGGCCGTTCTCCTCTCTCTGGTTGGATTTGTTCATGCAAATGAAACTGACCTACAACCCAGAACAGGGACGCCTTGACCGAAATCTCATTCGTTCTATAACGGACCAAGTACCGTGAGACCGCAACGGGGAACATCAGGTGGATTGGAGAGGCAGTTTTGCAAGGAACCAGGCGAACAACTATGATGGGGCTGCGGGGGGTGGTGGCAGTTCTGCTCCTGACGGCTCTCCTGGCCGGCGCCGGATGCGGATTGAAAACCCCCCCCCGGCCTTCGGAAAAGGGACTCCCTCCGCCCGAAGGATTCCAGGGCCGCTCCCGGCCCGATGTAGCCCTGCTTTCGTGGCTGCCTCCTTCGCAGGCCAATGTGGAGCGCTACGGGAAACCCCTGGGGTACCGGCTGCAGGTGCACCGCCTCCCCCAGTTCTGCGCCGGGTGTCCTCCTGCGGAGGAGCGGAGGATCGACCTCCCCGCCCAGGGACCCGAATTGCACCCGATAGGAAAACGGCTATTCTACATTCTCCCCTTGCAGGAGGAACAGGGCCTGCTGCGGATGCAACTGCGCATCCGGTACCTGTCCGGATTCACGCCTTCTTCCCCACCGGTGTTGGTGGAGGCGGTGCGGAGAATCCCCGCGCCGCGATTGGAGTGGAAATGGGCCAACCCGGATGCCGATCCCTCCAAGCCCAGGTCTGTGCTTTTCTCGTGGGATCTTGTCAGCGAGCGCTTCGAGTGGGTGGTGGCCAAGGATGGCAGCGCGGTGGAGCAGGAATTATCCTACAAAGCCAACCTGTACCGGCGGGCGCCTCCGCAACCCTGGCCGCTGACGCCCCTGAATCCCCACACCCTTTCCGGACCGTCCTGGCTGCTTCCTCCTCTGGAGGCGGCCCTGCCGGAACGGGGCCGGGTGGAAGAATATGTATTGCGATTCGTTTCCCTGGACGGGAAGGAGGGCCCTCCCTCGGAGGCCGTGGTGATACGGATTCCGGCGCACCGGCCATGAGAGCGGGTGCGCAAGGGAATGGGAAAGTCTCCCTTTCAGGGCGGAGTGTTTTTCGCTGCCTATTCCGGGGAATCCGCTGAAAGCAGCCCGAATTCGGTCAGGGCCAGCTGGTAAACCTCCTGCTTGAAAGGCACTACGCGGGCAACAGCTTCGGCGGGCGTCACCCATTCCCAGCCGTCGAACTCGGCGATATGGTTGTTGAAGTGGATGGCCTCGGTTCCCATCGGGAGAAGCGCCAGGAACCAGTGCTGTTCCTGGCCGATAAAGCGGCCTTTCTCGAATCCCTCATTCTCCAGTTTGGCCATGACGTCCGGGGGGTAGGTATAGCGCAGGGGATTTCGGGTGCGGTTCAGGATTTCCACACGGCCGGTGCCGATTTCCTCCGCCAGTTCCCGGCGCATGCCCTCTTCCGGGGATTCAGCGGGATTCAGGCCGCCCTGGGGAAACTGCCAGCGGTGAGGTCCCAGCGCCACGTCCACCCGGCGGAAGACCAGCACCTGCTCCCGTTCCGGATCGGTGATGACGACGCATACGTTGGGCCGGTACTTTTCCATGGGGGGTTCGGACGGGCCGCTGCCCTATCCGCCTTGTAGGAGGAAGATCGTGCCCGCAACCAGGGGAACGATCACGTAGGCCGTGAAGTGAAGGGCTGTCCCGCCGGATTGCCCGAAACGTTCACGCATCGGCTCCAGCTTACGGAACCATTTCACTTCCCGTCCCGTTATCAGCAAGGCATATCCAACCAGGCTGAATGCCCCGAAGGCCAAGGCGAAGATACCGATGATTTGATTGAGGCCCATGGATATGGTCCCCTTGTGTATTGGTGAATGTGAGCGCCTGCGCCAAGGCCAGTGCGCCCGCCGGCAGGGACGCCGCGCCGTGACCCGGCGATCCGCCGGCTGTGGCCGCTCAGTTGAGTATGGCTTCCAGCACCGCATCCACCCGGCTCAAATCGGGAAACAGGTGATCCGGTTCATGGGACGCCAACGCATCGAAATCGTATCGCCCCGTGGCTACGGCGATGGATTTCGCGCCCACGGGCCGGCCGCAGAGAATGTCCTTGGGCGTATCCCCGACGATCACGATGGACTTGCCGGAATACACCCGTCCCACCATTTCCCGGGCCCGTTCCACCGCCAAGGGGGGCAGGGAGGCCCGCTCTTCGTGATGTTCCCCGAACACCCCCAAGGCAAAGCCGTCCAGGCGGGCGGTTTCCAGCTTGATGCGGGCCGCAGCCTCGCAATTGCCGGTGAGGATCCCGGGGAGCATGTCTTCGCGTTTCCCGATGGCGCGGACCAGTTCCCGCACGCCCGGATGTACGGTAGTCGTTTCCGGGGCGATGTGCCGCCGCAGTTCCCGCGGATACAGTTCCCAGAAACGCGGGAGTTCCGCCTCCACCTCGCTCCGGGAGAATCCGAGCAGCCCCAGCAATTCCAGGGAAATGCACAGTTCCGTCTTGCCGCTCATGGCGTATTCGACCCGGGAGGGATCCCGCCCCCAGACCGCCTGATAGGCGGCCATCATGGCGGCGACCCCCCGTCCGTTTGTGGACAGGAGCGTGCCGTCGATATCGAAAAGAACCAGTGATTCCGGGGTCATTCCCTGCCTGCTCCCGGGTTGGATGAAAAGGAGGCCTTCCGGCCCTCCCGCAAGGATTCAGTTTGCCCCATTGTCCGGGGGGATTCAACCGGGGCGCCTGCGATTTCCGGGCGAGCGTAAAGTTAAGAATGGCTCGAATCCTGGTTGTAACCCTGAACGGAGTGAAGGGTTTTTTCCGTGTCCGGGATTCCACGCTTTGCCCGGAATGACAAGAAGCATGGACTTTGCACTCGCCCTGCCTGCGGGAGGGAGGGGACGGACGCCCGCCTCCCGGCCAATTTCCACTCCGGCGATCTCCTGATACACTGAAATTGAGGTAGATCAATCACCGCTGGCGGGCGCGGGGTATGTTGGATTGGATAGGAAGGCTACCGCCCCGCTGGGCAGGCCAAGTTACGTAGGGAGTCTCGACGAATGAATCTGCGATCCCGGCTCGAACCACTGCTGGCCAAATACGACAGCGCCGTGCCCCGCTATACCTCCTACCCGCCCATTCCCTATTGGGGAGAGGTGAATTCCCGGGAGGTGGCGGGCTGGCTGGAACAACCCTGCGCGCGGTCCGACCCTTCCCTTTCCCTGTATACCCATATTCCATTTTGCCGCAGCCGCTGCCATTATTGCGGCTGTTTCGTGATCATCACCCCTCACCAGGAGCCCGCGGAGCGCTATCTCGCCGCGGTGCACCGGGAGATGGAATTGGTGGCGGAGCGATTGGCGGACACCAACACCAACGCCACCACAACCACCGCCACCATCGCCACCGCCACCAACGCCACCGTCAGCCAGTATCACCTGGGAGGCGGGACGCCGAACTTCATCTCCCCCGCCGCCATGGAAGCGCTGGTGACCAAAGCCCGCGCGCTGTTCCCTTTCGGAGAGAATCCGGAGATGAGCATCGAAGTGGACCCCCGGCACCTGGATACGGAAGAACTGGCCCATCTGCGTAATCTGGGGTTCAACCGCATCAGCCTGGGCGTGCAGGACTTCGACGAGCAGGTGCAGGCGGGTGTGAACCGCATCGAACCCTACGGCAAGGTGGCCGGGCAGGTGGAAACCGCCCGCAAACTGGGATTCCGGGGAATCAACTTCGATCTCATCTATGGTCTGCCCCACCAGACCCGGGAAAGCTTCGCGCGCACCGTGGAAAGGGTCGTCACCCTGCGCCCGGACAGGCTGGCCCTGTACAATTTCGCCTATCTTCCCCAGGCCTTCCCCCATCAGAAAAAAATGGATGCCCGGGCCCTGCCCGGCGCGGAAGAAAAGCTGGCGATATTTCTGCTGACACGGGAAATGTTGATGGAAAACGGGTACCTGCCCATCGGGCTGGATCATTTCGCCCTGGCCGGCGACGAGTTGGCCATCGCTTATCAGGACGGATCGATCCGCCGAAACTTCATGGGGTATACCACCCAGGCCGGGAGCGAGATGCTGGCCTTCGGAGTGAGCGCCATCAGCGAATACAATGGCCGCTTCTGGCAGAATGAAAAAAAACTGGCCCGTTACAAGCGCACGGTGGAGGCCGGAAACATCCCTGCCGTGCGGGGAATGATCCTCGATCCGGAGGACCTGCTCCGCAAGGACCTCATCTACGGCCTGTTTTGCCGGGGGAACGTGGGGTTCGCGGACCTTGCAGCGAAGTTCGGGGTGGATCCCAAGGCCCATTTTTCCGCAGAACTGGAAAATCTGGCGCCCCTGGAGGCCGATGGCCTGCTCACCCTGGATGACTCGGGGCTTCGGGTCAGCGATGTGGGCCAGTTCTTCCTGCGCAATATCGCGGTCGTTTTCGATGCGCATCTCAACACCGGCGCCCAAGGCGGCGCTGGCGGGAGCGAGCCCCTGGTGAAATTCTCCCGCACCGTCTGAAGCTGGGATTCCTCTCCCCCCCCTCCCAATTTCTCCCTGGCCGGGACCGGGATTTCTCTCTCCGATCCCCTGTTCCGCTGATTTTATCGTTCGCCACGCATATTTTTTATCTCAACAAATCAATTAGTTAGGAAAATAATTGCCAAAATTTCCAGAAAAATGGAAAAAAAGGTTGATATACGTATTCGTTAGACGTATATTGCAAATCAAGAAAACAGACACCGCCCGGGAGTGGCACGATTCAATGTGTGACAGAGGAGGGGACGTGAGCGGTTCTGATGATGAACGGGAACGATAAAGGACGAAATGCGAACCAGGCGATTTCTCATCGGGAAGGCACTTCGGAAAAGCAACAAGGACAAGATCACCCAGGATGAGATTTCACTGGCCATCCATTCCTTCAAGAAAAACGGCGGATTGATCAAGGAGCTTCCACCGCAACCGGACGATAACCGCCCCTTGGTGGGCAATCCGCTTACGGCGGCTTACGAGACCGTCATCGAACATTAAGACTCCCCACGGAAGGGCCCGCTTTCCCCCTGTCGGGCCCTTCCCCCCTTTCGAACATTAAGACCCCCCACGGAAGGGCCCGCTTCCCCCTGTCGGGCCCTTCCACCCT
>CAZOXD010000158.1:0-4810 GCA_964583525.1 uncultured Pseudomonadota bacterium | reverse complement strand
CCCCAAGTATCGCCGCGCATCGTTCATGAATTCCGGCCGGTTCCGTGTTTTGGAATTCTCCGCACCGTTTCAGGCCCTGATTCCGCCAATGGGCTGGTTTTCGGCTTGGTTTGCGCCTGTGGCGGGGGCGGTGCTAGCATCGTTCTTTGCCGCTCCCATCCCCATCAAGGGCTGCCGGAAACCCGAGCTGCCGAAAGCCCGGGCCGCCGGGTTCAGGATGAAACCTCTTCATCATTTTTCAATTCCCACGTACCTCGTTCCATGACCCCGAAGCATCACAATCCGGGCCGTCCGATCACTCTTCAGTTGGGAGAGGACACGGTGACGGCATTTTCCATTTCCGCCCTGTCCACCTATGCCCTGCTGCCGGAATTGAATTGCGCCTTCGATATGGGGGACTGCCTGCTGGAAGCCGTTCCGATCAAGCATGTGTTCGTGACCCATGCTCATGGGGACCATACCCGCTGCTTGTTCCGCCACGAGTCTTTGCGGCGGCTGATGGGCATGGAGCCGGCCACCTATTACGTTCCGGCGTCCGCCCGAGAGGGCTTCCTCCGGCTGGCGGAATCCTGGGCATTGCTGGAGAATGTCCGCGCGGGACGGTTCACTCCGCCCCGCCTGGAGGGGCTGGAGGAGGGAAGCGTGGTCTGGCTGCACCGTCAACTGGCCGCCAAGGTCTTCAATGTGGATCACACGGCGCCCTCCCTGGGCTACACACTCTTCGACGTGCGCAAGAAGCTGAAAGCGGAATTCCAGGGCACTCCGGGGAGGGAACTGGCCCAACTGCGGCGGGAGGGGGTGGTCTTCGAGGACGAACACTGGCTGCCCCGGCTGACCTTCATCGGGGACAGCACCATCGACACCCTCTACCGGGAAACCCACGTGGGGGAATCCCGCGTGCTCTTTATCGAGTTGACCTACCTGCTGGAGGACGACCGCGAGATGGCCCGCCGCCGGGGCCACACCCACCTGGAGGACCTGGTGAAATTCGTGGAGGAATGCCCGGACGTGCTGCGCAACGAGCACATCGTGCTCAAGCATTTCTCCATGCGCTACGACCCGAGGATGATCCGCAACGTGATCAAGTCGCGCCTGCCCCCGGAATTCATGGAGCGCGTCAGCGTGCTGGTGTGAGGGCGGTTATCGGGGGAGGGCCGGCGATTCTCCTCCTCAGCGCGCCTTGATCGTCCGCACTTCGGAACCGACAGCCATCACCACGGTATCGGCCATGGCCACGAACAGCCCCGTCACCGTCACGCCGGCGATGGCCCGCAATTCCGCCTCCAGGGCAGGGGGGTGCGGGATCTTCCCGAAGGCGCAGTCCAGCACGTAGCCGTGGTTGTCCGTGACGAAGGGGGAATCCGCCCCGCCTCGCAGGGTCACGGCCGCGCCCAGCCGCTCCACCTTGCGGGCGGTGATTTCCCAGCCGAAGGGGTTGATCTCCACGGGCAGCGCGAATGCGCCCAGCACCTCCACCTGCTTGCTGCTGTCGGCGAAGATCACCAGACGCCGGGAGGCCGCGGCCACGATCTTCTCCCGGAAGAGCGCGCCGCCGCCCCCCTTGATCAGGTTGAGAGCCGGATCGAACTCGTCCGCGCCGTCCAGGGTGAGGTCCAGGCCGTCCACCTGCGCGAAAGTGACCAGGGGAATGCCCTCGGCTTCCGCCAGGGCGCGGGTGGCTTCCGACGTGGGCACGCCGCGCACCCGGAGGCCCGCCCGGACGCGCTCGCCCAGCTTTCGCACGGCGAAGGCGGCCGTGCTCCCAGTGCCCAAACCCAGGGTCATGCCGTCCTCCACCAAGTCGACGGAGGCTTCGGCGGCCAGTTGTTTTTCCAGGTCACGGCTCATGGGCGGACTTCAGCGGGAATCAGGCGCCTGCCGGGTAAAGGGCGGGGGTTGAGTGGGTAGTGGGAGGAAATCGAACAAGTATGCCGGACGCGTTTCAGGCGGTTTCCTTGCGGGATGGGACCACGTCGTCCCCATCCGCGTTCCCGGCATCCGCGTTCCCCCCCTTCGTCTCGTCTCCGGCCTCCGCGTTCCCGGCCTCCGCGTTCCCCCCCTTCGCGTCCCCATCCGCGTTCCCGGCTTTCGCGTCCCCAACCGCATCACCGCCCTCCGCTGCATCCCCGGCATTCGCGTCTACGGCTTCCGCGTCCCCGGTGTCTTCGCCGGTGGAGGCGAGGTCCTTTTCCAGCTTTTCCAGTTCCTTCTCACCCTTTTCCATCTCGGACTGCATGTAATCCTGGGTGGAGCCGGTGATGTTGCGCACTTCGGATTCAATGTCGGAGGAGAATTCCTTGAAATCGTTGAACTCTTCGTGCTGGGCGATTTCATCGCCAACGGCGGTTTTCAGGTCATTGGCGGCACGCTTGAACTGGGCCAGCATCCGTCCGATGGTGCGGGCCACTCCAGGAAGCTGCTCGGGCCCGATCACCATGATGGCAATGGCAATCACTACAAAAATTTCCGGCCACCCCATTCCGAACATGCGGATTCCTTCTCCTCGAACAGATTTTTTTGCGCAGATTTTTTTATCGCTGCAAGCCTGCCAGGCCACCGGGCTACCGGGAAACCTGAAACCCGGGAACATGGGAAACCCCCGGATAGGGCGCAAATTAGGGCATCTTACCCCCGCACCCTCGGGCGAGGCAAGGAATTCCGTGGGAGTCCCTATGCCGGCCCCATACCCCACGCCTCTCCCCGGCCCCTGGAGCGTCCGTCATGCGTTGCGCAATTGCCGGGTTTGCGTGGCGCTTTCGAAGAGGGGGGGAGAGCCGTACGTCCAGGAAATGGGCGGGCCATTTAAATTCCAATGGGAAATTTGCTGATAATCCGGGAAATGCACACCACTGGGAGAACAATACGGGGAGCAGGGTCAGATGGAATGTTTGACCGTGGAAGGGGCGGAGGGCTCCGCACCCGGATCCTGTGGCTCATTTTCGCCCGATTCCCCGCTTTCAACGATGGGGCGGGCGCAGATGATCATGGCGGCGGGGTAATGCCGCTCGTTCCAGGAGAGAAATTCCCGGCTCACCGTGATCCTCCCTTGCGGATGGGATTGCCTGCATAGCTGCTCCAGCACATCCATCTGCGGCGGCGCCGTGAAGGCCGTGGCCCAGATCGTCCATATCAATACGATATCCATGGCACGTCTCCCTGCTGTCCGGCGGCAATCCGCCTTCCCATGCCGCGAAGTTCTGCCATTAAGCACTGATATTCTTCCATGTAGCGCATTGATGCATTTAATGTTCCATAATCGGATACGAAATGAATTTTCTTCCAACGGCTACGTCCGCATTGCGTGGAAAAGGCCGGGAATAGGCGCTTGGCAGGGTTGGGCACAGGAGATACTTGGCATTCCGCCCCCGGTATGAGAGAGGAACGAAGGACGGGAGTTTGGAAAAATCGCAGGAAAAATCGCAGGAAAAACTACCGCATATAGGGGCCTGTAAATGAACTGGGAACGATGGTTGGAATTGCCGCTGGAAAATTTCCATTGGGCAGGGCAGGCCTTCCTGGTGATCTTCGTTTCCCTGATGGTGGATTGGATCCAGCGCCGTATTCTCACGCGCATTCACCGCCGCCTGGAAATCCGCACCCGCACCCCCTGGGACGATGCCCTGGTGGACGCCATCCGCCGCCCCCTGAGCGCGCTGATCTGGATTCTCGGGATCACCTTTGCCGCCGAAATCATCCAGGGTGCGACCGGAGCCACCATCTTCGCAGCCATCGACCCGTTGCGCTCGCTGGGTGTGGTGGCCGTGCTGGCGTGGTTTCTGCTCCGCTTGGTGCGCAACGGGCAGGATGCCTACCTGAAATCCACGGAGGGCGGCGAGGGAGGGCTGGATCCCACCACCCTGGATTCCCTCATCAAGCTGGTGCGCATCTCCATCCTCATCACCGCGGCGTTGGTGACCCTGCAAACCCTGGGATTTTCCATCTCCGGGGTGCTGGCCTTTGGCGGAATCGGCGGGATCGCGGTGGGCTTCGCGGCCAAGGATCTGCTGGCCAACTTCTTCGGCGGGCTGATGATCTACATGGACCGCCCCTTCGCCGTGGGAGACTGGGTGCGCTCTCCTGACAAGGACATCGAGGGCACGGTGGAGGACATCGGCTGGCGGCTCACCCGCATCCGCCGCTTCAACAAGCGCCCGGTCTATGTGCCCAACGCGGTCTTTTCCACCATCGCCCTGGAAAACCCATCGCGCATGACCCACCGCCGCATCTACGAGACCATCGGCATCCGCTACGGCGACGGGGACAAAATGGCCGGGATCGTCGCCGATGTGAAGGAGATGCTGCAATCCCATGAAGATATTGACGCCACCCAAACCCTGATGGTCAACTTCAACGCATTCGCGGCTTCCTCGCTGGATTTCTTTCTCTACACCTTCACCAGAACCCGGGAGTGGACGGAATATCACAGGGTGAAGGAGGATGTGCTGCTGAAGGTGATGGAGATCATCGCCAACCACGGCGCGGAGATCGCGTACCCCACCTCTACCCTGCACCTGCCCGACGGCGTGGAGGTGCAGCGGGGGGAAGCGGAATAACCGCTAAACACTGCGGACTGCCACTGCTCGCGCCAAGCTCCTTCGACAAGCTCAGGACACGGCGCAAAGGCGCAAAGAACTGCCATTGCAACTGTTCGCGCAAAGCCGCCAGGAACCGCCACGGGGTACGCCCAGCAAGGGTATCCCGATTGCACCAGGGGCGCGGACTTCAGGCCGTGCCCGGAAAACCCGGTAGCGAAATGGAATTAACCCGGAGGTTCGATCCCCCTTGGGCCTTTCCTCCGGGATTTGCGGGG
>CAZOXD010000157.1:0-12055 GCA_964583525.1 uncultured Pseudomonadota bacterium | reverse complement strand
AACGCCGAATCGCAACTGAATGAGCGCATCGACCATATCTTCGTCCGCACTCCGGGCGGCCTGGCCGATACCACCGTGAAGGCGGAAACCATGGGCGACCAAATGGAAGACCTCACCGCCACCGGCATGTGGCCTTCGGATCATGCGGGGGTGTTCGCCAAGTTGAAGATTCCGGGGTCCGGTAACTGATAACCCGGCCAGGGGACCAGCAACGTCCCTATCACGTCAACGAAAAGCCGCCGCGGATTCTCCCTCCGCGGCGGCGTTTTCTTTCCCCGACCCCCCCTCACAACCCCAGTTCCCGTTCCAGGTCTTCTCTGGGCGCATGGGGAAGCAGCTTGTGGAGGTTGCCGTTGCGGAAGACGGCCACGATTTGGGGGACTTCGCGATTGCCTTCCAGGTAGCCGAAGGGTTGCGCCAGGAAGATTCCCCCGGGGACGTGTTTGCTCCAGCGGTGATCGCCCTTGAAGCTGAGGTAGCCATCCATGCACATCACGGCTTCCACTCCGCTGAGGGTGACGATCCGCCCTCCCAGCCTGCGGATCATTTCCCAGCGCGGGCAGCCCTCCGGCAGCGCCTCCAGCACCCGTTCCGCCGCCCGGAAGCGCTTCCTGGTGAGGGGCTCCCGGAACACCGCGGTCACCTTGTCCTTGTGGTCCATCATCTCCAGCGCTTCCAGTCTCCCCTGTTCTCCATCCGGCGCTTCCATGGCGATCACCTCGCGCACCTCCACGCCGTGGAGGCGCAGCTTGTATTCGCTCGCTCCCTGCCAGACGGCGACGCTGTCGTTGTCCCGCTTTTCCCGGGCCGTGAGGGGCGCTTCGTCCACGGTGACCCGGGCCCGCGTGATCAGGCGGTGAGTGGGCGCCAGCAGATGATGCCCGATGAGATGACCGAAGAGATGCGTGCCGTAAAGCGTATCCCCTTCCAGGGCGGTGGGCTGCCCGATGCCCTGCTCCCGAGTGAGGTTGCGCCCGGAATAATCGCCGATCCATCCATCCCCCAGCAGCATGGGGATTCCGGTGCGCGGGTGATCGGCCTGGGAGAGGGATATTTCCACCGCATCGCCCGGCCGCAGGGATTCCAGCCAAGCCACGGCCCGGGCATGGGCTTCCTTGGACAGGGCTTCCTGGAAAGGCCGGGCCTTGGGATTGATGTGGAGCGGGCTGGCGGAATCCCCTCCGAAGAGCACCGTGACCGGCTCGGCCAGCCACATGGTGAACAATCCGGCTCCGTGCCCGCCCTTTTTGAGCACCCGGAACAGGACGTAGAACAGCAATGCGCCAACAATGGCGAGGATCAGTGCGCGCAGGGCATTCGGGATATCCATGGGCTTTGCCTTTCCATGGGCTTCGCCGTCGCGGGAATGATTCATCCCGGGAGTGAAAAATCCTGGTTCCACTGCCCATCTTTGCAAGATCGCCTTGATATTCCTACCCCGGATTTCATAGAATGGATTCTGGCCCCCGTGGTTGGGAATATATAACAATCAGTTTCAGCCGGAATGATTCCATGGAATACGTGCGCTATATCGACAAGACCCGGGATTATTACGCCAAGCTGGGCCACGAGAAGGCCTATGCCTGGGCCCATAACGAATCCGCCCCGTTTACTCCCTTGGCCAAACCCCTGTCCGAATCGCGGGTCACGCTGATTTCCACCGCCGGTTTCACGCTGGTTCCCGAGGAGGGACTGAGCGGGGAGGAGATGGCGCGTCTCCGCTCCGGCGGCTCCAACATGGGCTCGTACGACCTGGAGGTGTGGCCCATCCCCAGCGATCTGCCCGAGGAGCGCATTCTGTACATCGTGGGGAATCACGACCGCTCCCAGAGCGATATGGCCGATCCCAATACCTTCTTCCCCATCACCCGCCTGCGGGAATTTCAGGCCGAGGGCGTGCTGGGCAGCCTGTCCCGCGACTTCTTCCGTCTCAAGGAAAACTATTCCCAGCGCAAGACCCTGGAGGTGGACGCGCCGGAGGTGCTGCGCCGCTGCCGGGAAGACAATGTGGACGTGGCCCTGCTGACCCCCGTGTGACCGGTCTGCCACCAGACCGTGAGTCTGGTCGCCCGCCATCTGGAGGAAAACGGCATTCCCACCGTTGCCTTCAGCAATGCCCGGGATATTTCCACCAGCGCCTGCAATCCACGGCTGGTGTTCACCAATTATCCCCTGGGCAACCCCGCCGGCCGCCCCCACGACCGGGAGAATCAGCGCGAAATTCTCACCGTGGGCTTCCGGCTGCTGGAGGAAGCCACCGGGCCGGGGGAAATCGTGGACACGCCCTTCCAGTGGAGCGAAGACCGGGAATGGATGCGCCTGATCTTCTCCGACGAGCAGCCCTTCCTCTCCGAAGAGGCCGAGGCGGAGCGGCAAATGCTTCTCGATAAGAACCGATTGGCGAAAAAAGGTGCAAACGGAGGCGCCCCGTGAAATCCGTGACCGTGTACACCACCCCCTTCTGAATGCCGTGCCAGGCGGTAACCGATTTCCTGGCCGATAAAGGCGTCGCCTTTACACGAAAAGACCCCCTGGTTGACCCGGACGCGGAAGCGGAACTGGCCGCCCTGGGGCTGTACTCCACACCCGTCACGGACATCGGCGGCGAAATCGTGGTGGGCTTCGACCCGGAGCGGCTCGAACAATTGCTGGAGGAGTGAGAGCGGCGCCTGCCCCTGATGGAATTCTACGTCTCCCGTGGCCGTGCTCTCGCGCGGCATGCCCTCCCCGTGCCATCGCGAACCATTCCGCCGCCCAGACCCGCAAGAGGGGCGGCAACAAGGAAGACCAGGACACTCTGGACGCCCTGAAGTCTCTCCGTGATCAGGCGCAAGCAGCGGAATTGCTTGAACCCCTGCCGGCGCTGGAGGCCGCGCTGGGTGGGGATTAGGGGACATCCGCGCGAACACCCTTCCTGGTACTTCGCGTCAGAAGTTCGCATAATATTATCTGTAATATTTATGCTAAATAACAAGAAGTTAATTCGATAACTTCTGACGAGAAGTTCTGCCAGCCGTATTTTATTGCCGCACTGGGCGCCAACCATATGGGTGCTGTTAAAATGGCGTAGGCAGCCGGTGGTTTCCACCCTGGCGCGGGCCGTGACAACCCGGGCCGTGCGGAATCCCCGATAATGGGGTATGGATTCCATCCCCATAGCGGGACGGGCAAGCCTGCCCGGCCCGGGGAAGGGGAATCACCCTGCAATTTTCTGGAGCCAGGCATGTATACCCCCCGCCTTTTTCGGGAGGAAAGGATCGGCGTGCTTCACCAGGCCATGGTGGAGATTGGCGCGGCCACGATTGTGGGAACCGGCCCGGATGGATTGACCGCCACCCATGCGCCCATCGTGATGGACCCCGATCCCGCGCCTTTCGGCACGCTGCACTGCCATTTCGCCCGGGCCAATCCGCATGCCAAAGCCCTGGAATCGGGGTCCGAGGTGCTGGTTATTTTCCAGGGTGCGCAGGGATATGTTTCTCCCTCCTGGTATCCCTCCAAGCAGGAGACGGGGGAAGTGGTTCCCACCTGGAATTACGTGGCGATTCACGCCCACGGCGCCGCTTCCACCTTCGACGATCCCGGGCGGCTGAGGGAGCATCTCAGCGAACTGACCCGCCATTTCGAGAAGGAGCGATCCGATCCCTGGAAAGTGGAGGATGCTCCGGAGGAATTTATCGCCGGCCTGTGCAATGCCATCGTGGGTGTGGAAATCAAGCTGACCGGCATCGAGGGAAAGTGGAAACTCTCCCAGAACCGGCCCGACGCGGACCGCCTGGGCGTCATTGCCGGACTGCGTTCGCAAGGCAACAGAGGCGGCCGGTCTCTGGCCGCGCTTGTCGAACGGGCCATGGAGGAGAGTCCATGACCGTTCTCCTCACAGGCGCCAGCGGATTCGTGGGGTTGAACCTGTGCGAATATCTCCTGGCCCGGGGCGACACCGTGATCGCTTTCAGCAAGGGGCCCATGCCTGAGGAGGCTCTGGCGGATTTCGAGAAGCTTCCCGGAATGCTGAAGGTGGTCGAAGGCGATGTGCTGGACCTCGCTGACGTCCGCGCCGTGTTCAATCTCAACGCTCCCGAAAAGGTCATCCATGCCGCGGCCATGACTCCGGGCGAGTTGACCGAGCGTCATAGTTCCGGGGACGTGATGGTCACCAACACCCTGGGCGTGATCAACGTGCTGGACATGGTCTGGCGCCACGGGGTGGGGCGGGTGCTGCACATCAGCTCAGGCGCCGTCTACGGCGCAAACGGCCTGGCCCAGAATGAATTGGTGGAATTGCAGAATTTGGTGGAATTGACGGAGGACCACCCTTTCCCCCTGCCGGAATCCATCTATGCCATTTCCAAATATGCCGGAGAGCGCATTGCCCTGCGGTACAGGAAGCTTTGGGGGATGGATCTGGTGGTGGTCCGCCTGGGCACGGTGTTCGGGCCCTGGGAGTACCCCACCGGCGTGCGCGATACCCTCAGCGCTCCCCTGCTCGCCTCCATGATAGCCCAATTCGGGGGCCAAACCATACTCTCCAAAGAAGCCGTACTGGCCGGAAAGGGGTGCAAGGACTGGCTGTATTCCAGGGATGTTGCCGAAGGATTGGCTGGATTGTTGGATGCCCCCGCCCCCGCCCATGCGCTGTATAATCTCGGCTCCGGAAAGCTGTGGGAAGCCGCGGCCTGGTGCGATAAGCTGGCGGCGCGCTACTCCGGGTTTCAATGGCGGCTAACGGACAAGGCGGAGGAGGTCAATGTGGATTTGTACGGCTCTACCGAACGCGCTCCCATGGCCATCGGCCGCCTGCGGGAGGAGACGGGATTCGTCCCCCGCTTCGGGTTGGAGGATTCCTTCGGCGATTTTATGGAGTGGATGGAGGCCCACCGCGGGTTTTTCCAAAGGTTGGTGGATGAGGAAAAAGGCCAAACGAATGGATAGTCCCTTTCACCCTTCCTGGTTCCGCGCTGGGGGAACGAAATCATGGAAGATCGGCCCATTCCATAAAAATATACCCTGAAAAGGAGTAATATTCCGAATTTTAACGTTAATAAGATCAGCATCCTATTCGTTCTGATCCATCATGGAAGCATCCGGAAATGAGATTCCCGGGGCCGGGAATTCCCAGAGGATGAGACCCAAGCCGTTTAGCTATCAACGAATGAGTCATGGAACAAAATAGCGTCAGTGTGAAAGTGGGGGAGCTGAAACCGGGCATGGGAATCGAGAAAATTACCGGATTTTCCTCGGAGTACTCCTACCTCGATTCGAAAAAAGTTGCGTCCTTGAAGGAACATTTCAAGGGCGCCACCGTGGCCATGACACGGGAGGGGAAAAAGAGTACCGGGCCCGTGGAATCCCTGCAAAATGGAGATCAACTCACGGAAATTTCCGCCATCCCAGCCGGATTGGATTATGGGAAGCTCGATGAACAAGCCACGAACTGGTTGAATGAGGCGGGGTTTCAGGAATTCCTGGCCATCCCGCCGAGCGGTCCGCAGGAGCCCGCCCCCGCTGGTCCCCAAAAAACCAAGCCCTCGGCGCCCCCGCCCAAGTTCGCCAGCACGGGTGGGAGTGGATACGAGAAGAACGTGGGAGAAGCCAGGGAATTCCTGGAGAAGGTGGATCTCGCCGGCTCGAAGCGGGAGGACTCTTCGCGGATGGTCGAAGAGCTTTTCAATCAGGGCCGGGCCGGCCGGTATTCGGACCTACCGCCCTTGGAAACCGTGGAGGATGTTCTCCGCCACGATGTATCATCCGCCATGGCCGCGGTAGCGGGCCTGCGATCGAGCGACCAGACCTACGCACACTGCGTGGACATGGCGGTGATCTTCAACGAGGCCACCCAGGCCATTCTCAAGGCCACCGGGAAATCCTTGAACGACAAGCTCTCCCGCTCCACCCTGGCCGCCGGGTTCATGCACGACATCGGTAAAAGCCAGGTACCCAAGGACATTTTGGACAGCACGGAACGCTTTGCCCCGCAAAGCCGGGAAATGAAGCTGATGCGTTCCCATGTGATCGAAGGCGCGAAAATCCTTTCGGACACGGGAATGGACGAGGCGATGATCAACGTGGCCCATTACCACCATGTGAAAAAGGACAATACCCTCGTCTCCTCCTATCCCGAAGTGGAATACAAGGAAGTGATGCCGCTGACCCGGCTGGCAGCCATCGCGGATGTCTACCAGGCCCTGATCGGAAAGCGCAGCTACAAGCCCAACTGGGTGCCCGGCAAGGCGGTGAAATACATGCGCAGCCTGCGCGGGAGTGAATTCGACGAGAACATGATGGACAATTTCCTCAAGGTGATCGGGATGTACCCCGTCGGTTCCCTGGTACGCCTTTCCACGGGCGACCTGGCATTCGTCACCAAAATCGCGGGGAAAATGCTGGAACGGCCCATCGTGGTAATGGCCGAGAATGCGAACGGGGAATTGCTTTCCTCCAATCCGCTCTGCGACCTGGAGAAGGAGCAGGAGATCTCCATCATCGAAGTGGTGGATCATTACGAGCACTACAACCAATCGGTGGATCAGGCCTTCCAGGTTTTCAAATCCCTGCGGGTGGTGTAGGGTGCCCCCGTCGCGGGGAGGTTCGCGATATTCACCTTTCCCGGGCAAAATAAATAACATAAAATTGCGGGGAGGTTCGTCCCCCGGCAAGGGGGATTGTATTTCATGAATGCAGCGGGCGGGGGATTCCAATCGGGAATTAGTACGAGTTTCCGCTGCGGTCATCCCATCGCACCCTGAAATGCAGGAATTCCATGGATTGCGCGGACGCGAGGCCCGTCCCAGGATGCGACTGCTCCCGGTGGCTGAAGCGTCCGGGCGTCCTGTTGATTGAATGGACACTATTTCCAGAGAGCATGCAATGGAGCAAGACCAGATCAAGGTGAAAATCGACCAGTTGAGACCCGGAATGGGTGTGCGGCAGATCACCGGGCTGTCCGCGGAGTACTCCTATATGGATTCCAAGCGCATCGAGGCTCTCAAGGAACATCTCCCCGGCGCCAAGGCCATCGTGGTACGGGGGGAGAAGAAGGGAAAAATCGGGGTGGAATCCCTCGCCCCCGGCGATCAGGTGACCTCCATCATCGAATTTCCTGCCGAATTGGGGATGGAGTCCATCAATCTCGCCACGGCCTCTTTCCTCAAGGAGCAGGGATTTCTGGAATTCCTGGTCACCCCTTCCGATCAGGCCGAACCCGAAGCGGCGCCGGAAGAGCCACCGCCCGAACCCGAAACAGCGCCCCAAAAAGCGCCGGTGGCGCCCCCCTCCTTTGTCAGCATGGGGGGAATGGACCATAAAAAGCGGGTGGCGGAAACCCGGTACTTCCTGGAGTTGGTGGAGCAGGCCGATACCCACCGGCACCAATCCTCGCAGGTGATGGAGGAACTGTTTCTCCAGGGCCGGGCCGACAAGCACAGCACCCAGCCTGCCATGGAGGCGGTGGAAAATATTCTCCGCAACGATCTCTCCACCGCCATGGTCGCGGTGACGGGACTCAGGGCCAGCGACCAGACCTATACCCATTGCGTGGACATGGCCGTGATCTTCAACGAAGCGGCCCAGGGCATTATCCGGGCAGCCGGGAAGCCCGTCAACGAGGCGGTCAACCGTTCCACCCTGGCCGCCGGGTTCATGCACGACATCGGCAAAAGCAAGGTGCCCAAGGAGATCCTGGACAGCACGGAGCGCTTCGAGCCCGACAGCAAGGAGATGGAATTGCTGCGCTCCCACGTGGAACACAGCGCGCAGATCCTCTCCGACGCGGGCATGGACAAGGCCATGATCAACGTGGCCCATTACCACCACGTCAAACTGGATGGCTCCCTCGTTAACAGCTATCCCAAGGTGGCCTACGCGGAATTGATGCCCCTGACCCGGCTGGCCTGCATCGTGGACGTCTACCAGGCCCTGACCGGCAACCGTTCCTTCAAGAAAAACTGGGTGCCGGCCAAGGCCGTGGAGTACCTGCGGGGTCTGCAGGACAAGGAGTTCGACAAGTTGATGATGGGCAACTTCCTCAAGGTGATGGGCCTTTATCCGGTGGGGTCCCTGGTGCGGCTCTCCACGGGCGATATGGCGTTCGTCATCAAGACCGAGGACCAGGAACTGGAGCGGCCCACCGTGGTGGTGACGGAAAACGCACTGGGGGAGCCTCTTTCCGTCAACCCCCTCCTGGACCTGCAGGCCGAGCTGGAAATCAGCATCACCGAAATCGTGGATCACTATGAATATTTCGGGAATTCCCCCGAGGCGGCCTACAAGGCCTTCAAATCCCTCAGGGTGATCTGAGCCCAAGCCGGAGGGGCTCCTGGCCGAAAACCGCGTCCGCCCTGCCCGATCCACCGGGGGATTCGCACCCGGGGCATTCGCGCTCCCCTCCCACTGTGCCCCTGCGATCCCATGTGATATAAGGGGCCGGTGCCACCGTCGGCAATTCGCCAGTCTCCAATCCGCCAGTCGGCAACCCGCCAGCCAGCAATCCGATGGAGGAACCGCCATGTCCGACCTGCCCAGCCGCGTCCATATCCACGAGGAAGGCCCCCGGGAGGGCTTTCAGATCGAGCCGGGGCCGATTTCCACCGGGCGCAAGATCGAGCTGATCGACGCCCTTTCCGAAACCGGACTCAAGGAAATCCAGGTGGCCTCCTTCGTTCACCCGGAGCGCGTGCCGGGCTGGGCGGACGCGGAAGCGGTGGTGGCCGGGATCGCCCCCAAGCCGGGCGTGGCCCATACCGGTCTCTGGCTCAACGAGAAGGGATTTCTGCGCGCCCTGGCCTGCGAGGGGCTGACCCTGAAGGGCTTCATCTCCACCACGGCCTCGGAAACCTTCATGCGCAAGAATACCAACCGGGGTTTCGCGGAAAACGAGCAGGTGCAGAAGAACCAGATCGCCCTCTACGCGGAGCACGGTGTGCCGGTGGAGCGGGGCGCGGTGATGACCGCCTTCGGCTGCAACTACGAGGGGGACGTTTCCACCCGGAAGGTGCTCGACGCCGTGGAAAGCCTGCTCCGCATCGCCACCGAAAACGCCGATAGCGGGGTCTCCCTGCGGGTGCTGGGCCTGGCGGATACCATGGGCTGGGCCACGCCCCGCTCTGTGCAGCGGGTGGTGGGGGCGGTGCGGGAACGCTGGCCGGAGTTGACCCTTTCCCTGCACCTGCACGACACCCGGGGCCTGGGCATCGCCAACGCCTACGCCGGCATGGAATTGGGCGTGGAGAACTTCGACGCCTCCGTGGCCGGGCTGGGGGGCTGCCCCTTCGCCAAGATCAAGGGCGCCGCGGGCAACGTCTGCACCGACGATCTGGTCTTCATGTGCGAGGAAATGGGCATCTCCACCGGTGTGGACCTGGAGCGGCTGTTGGAAGCGGCGCGCCTGGCCGAGGAGATCGTCGGGCATCCCCTCCCCGGCTCCGTGCGCAAGGGGGGGAGTCTCTCCGCGCTGCGCAAGTCCGTTTCGGCAGCGTGAAAGTGGCGTGAGAAGGAGGGCGCATACCATCGCCCGCCGCTACCCGAGCCGTACTCGCCACTGCAGCGAACCCTTTCAATCAAGCCGATGAGTTGGAAGCCGGATATCGAGGAATTGCGCCGCCGCGAGGAACTGGGCCGCGCCATGGGTGGAGCGGAGAAGATCCAGCGCCACCACGACCGCGGCAAGCTGACGGTGCGCGAACGCATCGGCCTTCTGCTGGATGCGGACTCCTTCCATGAAATCGGAACCATCGCCGGGCGGGCCGAATACGGACCCGAAGGCAACCTGGAATCCTTCACCCCCGCCAATTTCGTGGTGGGACGGGGGCGCATCGCCGGGCGGCGGGTGGTGGTGGGGGGCGACGACTTCACCGTGCGCGGCGGCGCCAACGACGCCGCCATCAAGGACAAGATGCTGCTCTCGGAAACCATGGCCCACCGGCTGCGGCTGCCCCTGGTGCGGCTGGTGGACGGCACCGGCGGCGGGGGTTCGGTGAAAAACATCGAGACCACCGGGTACACCCAGCTTCCCGGGTACGACAACGAGTCCTGGAAGTGGGTGGTGGAAAACATGAGCACCGTCCCCGTGGCCGCGCTGGCCCTGGGTTCCACCGCCGGCCTGGGCGCCGCCCGGGTGGCCGCCAGCCATTATTCGGTGATGGTCAAGAACACCTCCCAGATGTTCGTGGCGGGTCCGCCCGTGGTGGCGCGCATTGGCCAGCATCTGGAAAAGAACGAGTTGGGCGGCAGCGAAATCCACACCCGCAATGGCGCGGTGGACGACGAGGCGCAATCCGAGGAGGAGGCCATCGCCCGCGCCCGGCGCTTTCTCTCCTACCTGCCCTCTTCGGTGCATGATCTACCCCCGCGGGGGCCCCGCGAGGACGATCCCGGCCGCCGGGAGGATTGGCTGATCGAGGCTGTGCCCCGCAACCGGCGGCATGTCTACCAGATGCGGCCCATCGTCGAGGCGGTGGTGGACCAGGGGTCGTTTTTCGAAATCGGGAAAATGTGGGGCCGCTCCGTCATCACCGGACTGGCCCGGCTGGACGGCTGGCCGGTGGGCATCCTGGCATCGGACCCCTTCCACTACGGAGGGGCCTGGACGGCCGACGCGTCCCAGAAGGCGGCCCGCATGGCGGACCTGGCCGCCACTTTTCACCTGCCCGTGGTGCACCTGGTGGACATTCCGGGCTTCCTGATCGGGCTGGAGGCGGAGCGCGCCGCCACCATCCGCTATGGCGTGCGGGCCCTCTCGGCCATCTTCCAGGCCGGAGTGCCCTGGTGCACCGTGCTGGTGCGCAAGGTCTTCGGCGTGGCAGGGATGGGCCACCAGAGCGACGAGCGATACGGGGTGCGCTACGCCTGGCCGTCAGGGGATTGGGGATCCCTGCCCGTGGAAGGTGGAATCGAGGCCGCCTACCGCGCGGAGATCGCAGCGGCGGAAGACCCCCAGGCGCACCTGGCGGCCATCCAGGAACGGATGGAGCGGCTGCGCTCTCCCTTCCGCGCCGCCGAGGCTTTCAAGCCCGAGGAAATCATCGATCCCCGCGATACCCGCCCCCTGCTCTGCGAATTCGCCGACATGGCGGCCCCCCTGCGCACGCCCGGCCCGCGCCGCTTCGGCATGCGGCCGTGAACACTGAACGGGTTACCCTTACTTGCTGGTGGCCTCGAACACGCCATCCCATTCCGCGCCGGGGGAATTGGCCTTGAACTCGGCGCAACGCTGGATGAACTTGCCCGAGGGCGGGTCATCGGGGATGAATTTAGTTACGGCGTTGAAGTACTTGACCGCCTCGTCCCATTCCTGGCCCCGGTACAGTTGCAGGCCCTTGGCGAAATAGGCGAAGGCTTTCTTCTGGTCCTCGGTCAACTCGCCTTTTTTGCAAATCAGCTCATAGATGCGCACCGGAGTGGTAATCCCCATCACCCGGATCAGGTCCAATTCGCGCACCTCGATGACGTTCTTGGCCGGCTCGTAGGTCATCTCGCTGATCATATCGTAGGTGCCGTAGTTCTTGTTGGCGCCTTCCAGGCGGGCGGCCAGGTTCACGGAATTGCCCATCATGGTGTAGTCGAAGCGCTTTATCGAGCCCATGTTGCCCACCACCATCGGCCCGGTATTGAGGCCGATGCGCATGTAGAGCTGGGGCGTGCCGTCCTTCTCCCATTCCTCGCGCATTTCCGCCAGGCGCTTTTGCATGGCCAGGGCGACCAGACAGGCCCGTTCCGCGTGGTCCTCGTAGGACATGGGGGCTCCGAAGAAGGCGATGATGGCGTCTCCCTCATATTTGTCGATGGTACCGTCCACGTCTGTGATGAGGTCGGTCATGTCCGTGAGGTAAAAGTTGAGAAGTTGCACCAGCTCGGTGGGATCCAACTGCTCGGAAATGGTGGAAAATCCCTGCACGTCGGAGAAGAAGGCGGTCATCACGCGCCGCTCACCGCCCAACTGAAGCATTTCGGGATTGTCCATCAGCTGAGAGATCACGTCCGGGGACAGGTACTGCTGGAAAGCGCCTTTGATGAAGCGCTTGTCCTTGTCGGTGACCAGAAAGCGGTACAGGGTCACGCC
>CAZOXD010000156.1:9067-12149 GCA_964583525.1 uncultured Pseudomonadota bacterium | reverse complement strand
TCTCCACCACATGAACCTGAATCATGCGCGTCTGCCAGTTCCGCCACTTGGGCAAGGGGACCTGCTGGAACCCTTATTAGAAATTAGCGGCACGGGGCTGTCAAGGGTTGGGAACAGGTGCGGGCTTCCTGGAAGAGATATTGCCGGACGAGGTTACCCTTCAACTCCAAACAACTGGGACGGCATGCAAGGGCAGGGTTGGAGACGCTCGCCAACCGGCTTCAGCCGCCGATACTGTCCGCTCCGATGAAGGCCTCCATGTACCGCAGATCGTTGCTGAGGTCGGTGACGAGAAATTGAAGTATATTGCGGATGGAGAGCATCCCAAGCACCTCTTTACCATCCTCGCTGATGGGCAGGTGCCGGATGTGCTTGTCGAGCATCAGTTCAAGCACTTCCTTGGGGGGCATGTTGGGGACGATCTTGATGACAGGGGACGTCATGACTTCCCGGATGAGGGTCGTATCGGGATCCATCCGGTTGTGCACGACCTTGTACATCATGTCGCGCTCGGTGAACATCCCGGTTAACCGGTTTTTTTCCACGACGGCGACGGCGCCAACCCGGGCCGACAGGGAGACATCCACCGCATCCATGACGGTGTTGTCCGGGGAAACGATTACGGGCGGAACGTGGGCGATGGAGAGCAGGTTCATGGCAGACTCCTTTCCGGTGAGAGGCCCCGCCAATTCCAGGCGCGTCAAATCTCCACTCATGGGAAATCCCCCCTTCCGCCGGATTCACGCGCTGGAACATGCCGTACACATACGGCGCTATTCAGCACAGGGCATGTTTCACAGAGCCTTGGTGTGTCAGGCCCATTGAAAGAAACCGCACTGGTAATAAATAACAACAGTATACTGGCAGTGTCAATTTATTCGGCGCCATTGATCCCGGGAGAACCATTCACCGGTCTTTCCTGGATCGCCCGGAAATTTCATTCCTTCTTCATGGCCTCGAAATCGATGGGCTGATGACGGTCCAGAGACCGGTCAGCGGGAGGCAGGGGGTATTTCAGGCCCGTGGCGCAGTTGAAGAGGAGCACGCGCTCTCCCTTGTCAACCAGCCCCTTGTCCAGCGCTTTTAGATAGGCGGCGTAGGTGGCGGCGCCTTCGGGACAGAGTAGCAGCCCTTCCTCCCGGGCTACTTCGGACAGAGCGGCTTCGATGGCCCCATCCTCGACGGCGATGGCGAATCCACCGGTGGAGCGCACTCCGCGCAGGATGAGGAAATCCCCGATGGCCACCGGCACCCGGATCCCGGATGCAATGGTATGGGCGTTTTCCCATAATTCGGCGTGCTCGGCACCCTCTTCGTATGCTTTGACGATGGGAGCGCACCCTTCGGCCTGCACGGCCACCATGCGGGGGCGCCTGGAGCCGATCCATCCGATGGCTTCCAGTTCGTCGAAGGCTTTGACCATGCCGATCAATCCGGTTCCACCCCCGGTGGGATAGAAGATTACGTCGGGCACCTCCCATCCGAACTGCTCGGCCAACTCCAGCCCCATCGTTTTTTTGCCCTCGATGCGGTAGGGCTCCTTGAGGGTGGAGACATCGAACCATCCCATGGCCTCCTTACCCTCCCCGACGATGCGCCCGCAATCGTTGATGAGTCCGTTGACCCGGTAGACCCGCGCTCCCTGTGCGGCGATTTCACGCACGTTGACCTCCGGTGTGTCATCCGGGCAGAACACGTAGCTCTCCATCCCGGCACGGGAGCCGTAGGCGGCCATGGCGGCCCCGGCGTTGCCATTGGTGGGCATGGCCATCCGCCGCACCCCCAACTCCTTGGCCATGGAGACGGCCAGGGCCAGTCCCCGCGCCTTGAACGACCCTGTGGGCAGCCGCCCCTCGTCCTTCACCCACAGCCCCGCACCCCCCAGCCGTTCCCGGATGCGGTGCATGGGAATCACCGGGGTCATCGGCTCCCCGAGCGAGACAACGTTTTCCGGCTTGCGGACAGGCAGGAATTCCCGATACCGCCATAGTTCCGGAGGCCGGGTGGCTAGGGTCTCTTTGCTCAGCCCGCGGCCCAGCGCCTCCAGATCGTAGCGTACCAGCAGCGGTTTTCCGGCCGTGGAAAGGCCTTGCAATACATCCGCCTCGTGCCGTTCGCCGGTGTAGCTGCATTCCAGGTGGGTGACATAGGTTTCGCTCGCTGCGATGTCGCCGATGGATCGGGTCATATTCGTTTCACTGGGTTGGATAATAATTGCATCGTTTCATTTGTTGCAGATCAAGCCTGTTCGGTGTTTGTGTCGACAGGAAATAGGCCGATCACGTCCATTGCGCCCTTCTTGCGTGTCTGGCGCAAGTTCCTTATATCGGAAGCTTGATTCGTTTGCACGGATGTCCTTTCATCCAATACCTTCCGCAATCTTCTGGAGACCCCCATGCGCGTCGACCGGTTGGACCATCTGGTGCTTACCGTAAAGGATGTGGCGGCTACACTCTCCTTCTACACCCGGGTGCTGGGCATGGAGGAGGTGACTTTCGGCGAAGGACGCAAGGCGCTGGCCTTCGGACGGCAGAAGATCAACCTGCATGAGGCTGGACGGGAGTTCGAGCCCAAGGCCGACGTACCCACGCCTGGCTCGGGGGATTTGTGTTTCATCACGGAAACGCCCTTGGAAGAAGTCCAGGCGCACCTGGAAGCCAACGGTATCGAAATATTGCTCCCTCCCTCCCCCCGTACGGGCGCCCGGGGGCCGATTATTTCTCTCTACCTGCGCGATCCGGATGGTAACCTGATCGAGATCTCCAATGATTTGGGCAAGGCAGATCCATAGCCAATTATCAAGCGCTGGGTCAGCAAACCTTCGGGGTGGGACCGGACTCTGCTTGCATGCACAGGAATCCATCAGTTTTTCTAAATTCATGAGCACGAATTTTCGCTTGTTTCCTGGATTCGTAACCGGAAATAATCGAAAGTAGAGAAGGAACGATTGCAGGCAAATACGGGAAAAGATGACTGACCATGAGCAGCAAAGCCTATTTTGAAACGGTAGCGGGCGATTGGGATGCCATGCGTGGAGAGTTCTACCGGGTAAGCGTCCGTGAAAAAGCCATTCAGGCGGCCG